>CAZTFN010000116.1:0-11271 GCA_964612905.1 uncultured Flavobacterium sp.
CTACTCCATCATAACGAATTTTTCTCGATAACTTTTCCGCTTCTAGAAAAGTTATAAAAGCATTGAGACCTGTACCAAAACCAATTTCCAAAATAGAAATTTCAGATTTTGAACAGGTCTCAAGACCCTGTTTTATAAAAACATGATATGCTTCCTGAATGGCTCCATGCTTTGAGTGGTATTGCTCGTTCCACTCAGGCAAATGAATGGTTGTAGAACCATCGGAAGTTATAATAATCTCTCTTTTCAAGAGAACTACTTCTTCATTAAAACACCACTTGCTTCAAATGCCAACTCAACTTTTGGCTCGGTAATCTTTGCGATCTCTTCTTTGCTTTTTCCTTCATCTTCAGCATAATGTCTTAACTCGTCCACAGAAGTTTTTTTGATAAAGGCTTTTCCTTCAACAATTACTTCTTTCCCATCCGAATTTAGTGGCATAAAGAACCCGTAGTCTTTAAAGCGAACCATTACTGTTTCGTCCATTCCTGCTGGTAACTTCATCCAACATCCTTTTTTCACACACATTTTATCAATGGTAGAAGCGAATTTTACATTTAAGGTATCTCCTACTTCCAAGCCTTTGTACTTCTCTAGTACACCTTCAGCAGACAAGTAATCTTTGTCGGTAATTTTTTCACCAAATGATTCATAGGCTACTACAACTTCTTTCTTTTCTGTTTTTTGATCCTCTTTTCCTGATTTACATGCGGTTACCAAAACGGCTAACATAAGGACTGTCAATAACTTTCTCATGAGTTTAAGTTTAATTTTTATGTGAAACAAAGATAGTTGTTTAAAGCTAAAGAACTCATAGTATTTCCGCAAAACAAACCCAAAATTTCATAACTTTGACCCCTCTAAATACTCACACCACATGGCTGTAGACATCAAAGTAGAATTGACAAATCATTCAAAATTAGATTCAATAGATTTTGACAACCTTTCTTTTGGGTCTGTTTTTTCTGATCACATGCTCGTATGCGAATACAAAGACGGTGCTTGGCAAAATGTTACCATCAAGCCTTACGGCCCCATCAGCTTGAATCCCTCTGCAAAGATTTTTCACTATGGACAGTCTATTTTTGAAGGAATGAAGGCCTACAAAGATAGCAACGGAAGTGTGTTTTTATTTCGCCCTGAAGAAAATTGGGAGCGTTTGAATAAGTCGGCTGAACGTTTAATGATGCCTGCGGTTTCCAAAGATGTTTTCATTGGGGGACTAAAGAAGTTATTAGAAGTAGATAAAGATTGGATTCCAACCAATGAAGGAAGCTCTTTATACATTCGTCCGTTTATGTTTGCTTCGGGAGAAGGTTTCCATGCATCTCCAGCCAACAGCTATACCCTAGTGATTGCTTCAGCTCCTTCAGGTGCTTACTTCTCTGGAAAAGTAAAAGTTTCTATCGAGGAAAAATATGCAAGAGCTGCAAACGGTGGCGTTGGATTTGCAAAAGCTGGCGGAAACTATGCAGCACAATTTTACCCTACACAATTGGCCATTGATAAAGGATATCAGCAAGTCATTTGGACCGATGATCATTCTCATGAGTTTATTGAAGAAGCTGGTGCTATGAATGTGTTTGTTCGTATTAATGACACATTGATCACAAGTCCCACGAGTGATCGAATTCTAGATGGAGTCACTCGAAAGAGTATCATTCAGATTGCTCAAGATTCTGGAATTGATGTTGAAGTAAGAAAAATCTCAGTTCACGAACTTGCAGATGCTGCCAAAAAGGGAACTTTGAAAGAGATTTTTGGAGCTGGAACGGCTGCAGTGATTTCTCCAATTGCTGGTTTTGGATATCAAGGAACCGATTATGATTTACCTGAGTTAGAGGATAGTTTTGCCACTCGATTAAAGAAACAGATCACTGATATTCAAACAAACAAAAGTGATGATCCTTACGGCTGGAGAGTTCAAGTTCTGTAATGAGATCGCTCCTATTCTTTGTAGCCCTTCTTACTTTTCTTTCTTGCAAACAGAAAGTTTCTGATTCTACATCAGAGCTTATCTCAGATCAATATATTGTTGTTTTAGGTACAGCGCAAGATGGTGGATTTCCACATATTGGTTGTCAACGAACCTGTTGTAAAAACTACTACGAGGGCAAGGCTGCCAAACAAAAAGTGGTTTCTCTCGGTTTGGTAGATAAAGAAGCTGAAAAAAAGTTCCTTTTTGAAGCAACACCTGACATGACCACTCAATTGGATGATCTGGAAAGAAATCATCTGAAAACATCAAAAATTGTTGACGGAGTTTTTGTTACCCATGCACATATTGGTCATTATGCTGGACTCATGTATTTTGGTCGGGAAGCTTTAGGAAAGAAAGATATTCCAGTATATACCATGCCCAAGATGATGCGTTTTTTACGATACAATGGTCCATGGAGTCAGTTGATTGATATAAAAAATATTGTCTTTTCGGATTTAAAGAAAGACAGTACCGTAACCGTCACCAATTCTTTGAAAGTCATTCCCTTCCTAGTACCTCATCGTGATGAGTTTTCGGAAACTGTTGGATTTAAGATCGAAGGGAAAAATAAATCGGCATTGTTCATTCCAGACATTAACAAATGGGAACTATGGGAAAAGAATATTGTTGAAGAAGTAAAGAAAGTGGATTATGCTTTCTTGGACGCTACCTTTTTAAAAGATGGTGAGATCAACAGACCTATGAGTGAAGTTCCGCACCCGTTTATTGAGGAAACAGTCGCCTTGTTTGAACACGAATCCGATGAAACAAAGAAAAAGGTCATCTTTATTCACTTCAATCATACCAATCCAGCCCTACAGCCCAACTCTCCTGAACGGAAAGAACTGGAAGCCCAGGGTTTCCAAGTGGCTTTGCAGGGAAGTGTCTTTGATTTATAAAAAAACTGCCACGAATTTCGTCGTGACAGTTTATATACACAGCTCTTTTTCTTCTTTTTCTACACAATCAACTTTTACTTTTTTTCAAATACTATGTAAAGATCGGGATTCTTTCTCATAAGTTTTTATTTAATGGTTTTAAGGATTCCATAAACATAACTTATAGATCATTTCAAACGACATTCAATTCAAAAAAATAAATAACTACCTTTAGATGAATATTTTAAATCTTAAGCTATGAACTTTCGCTTCAGTGCTTTATTCCTAGTTTTCATTTTTTTCATTGGTTGTAAATCTGAACAAGCATCCAAAAAGAAAACTGAGGCTCAACAGAAATTGGACAGTATTGAGCTAATGAACAACAAATCCATCATCGACTCTGGAAATCGATTTACCAAAGCGTATGTGGATTTAGATGACAAGAACTTTGTCCTTTGGGCGGATATGAAAATGGATCACCGGTTTTATGGATATGAAAAACCTGATGTAAATTCGAAGAAGCTCATTCTCTTTTCAATTTTCACGAATGACGTAGAAGGAAATCCATTTGACCTGCCTCTAGGAGCTTATTATAGCACTGCAGATATGGAAGGTTCATCCTTTAAATTTAAAGGTGAAAAAGAAGGTTTTGTAGAAGTTGAGTTTACAGATGGTGATGGTAAACAAAACACTCTTTATTTTGAACGAAAATGGGTAGTTATCGGTGATGAAGATGTTGAACCAGATGATGACTATGATCCCGACGTACCTGACGATGCTATCCGAGACTACGGTTTGTTTGAGAAATACCAAGACGGTGCTTACCCGATGTATATTGTGACCATCGATTTTGTGGAGAAAAACTACAAAATGGATTTCAACTTGAATATTGAAGCTGTTTCTATTAATGCTGAAACTTTGAATAGTCTTATGGGGAAATATGTCTCTTTCTACTATACTAGTGAATGGGTAGAAGATATCAACGATCTTTATTTTGAAGGTAAATCTTTAAGCGGACAATATGCTCCAGAGTTGGACAAAGAATGGTTCACTTTCAAAGGAACATTGAGTGGAGCAACTTCCTTAAGTGGAGATTTACCCAGTTTGATTACCATCACAAACTCGGCCGGAGAAAGCATGAATTTTGAATGGTACGTAGACGATAAAGTAAAAGAAGCAAACGACAAAGAAGTGACTGCTTATTACAGTGGTAGAGCTATCAATACCATTGTAGACATGAATCCTTCTTTGGATTAATGATTAAAATGTGGATGAGTCCAAATGACCACAGCTGGATTCACATCTTTTACGGCTTTTGCAAATGCTTTATGATAGAATTGTTTAAAATATCTTAGTTTTCTCAACTTCCCGCCATCTTTGTAACGCATGACCCAGTAGCGCTCTCCATTGACTGATGTGTTACTTCTCTTGATGCTATCAATACTTGAAAATGGAATGATTTTTACAATCTTTTTGGCTCTGATGACATATAGATTCTCATCGTCAAACTCCAATCTTCTTGCCCTTCTAAAAAGAAAAAACAAACCCACAAAGGAAGATAGTACGATGAATGTTCGCCAACTTGTAGGGTTTTGAAATAAATACATTCCCGTATATAGAACTCCCGCAAGCATCACCCATTTTGCCCAGGCCCAGCCTGGTCGTAAGACTCTTCTCTCTCCTGAACCTTGTTGTTTTTTTGACGCTTGGAATTCCATAGTTGAGTTAAAGTTAGTTCTTTTTTCGAGAAAGAACTCCGAGCCATGGAAAAGCAGGTAGTTTTACTTGTCGAGAATCTCTTTGATGTTTGGCTTAAAATAATTAGGTCCTTTTAACACTTTTCCATCTTCGCGATAAATGGGTTTTCCATCTTCACCTAACTTGCTCATATTACTGCGCTGGATCTCGTCAAATACCTCAACAATCTTGTGTTGCATTCCATGTTCTATAATGGTTCCCGCTAAAATGTACAACATATCACCCAAAGCATCCGCAACCTCTACGAGGTCACCATTTTGAGCGGCTTCAAAGTATTCTTCGTTCTCTTCTTTCATTAAGTTGAAACGAAGCAGGTTTCTATCCTCTCCTATATTCGCAACAGGTGCATCATTAATTCCCAATCCAAATGCTGTATGAAACTCGTGTACGGCGTCTGTGTATTTTTTCATTTTATTTGTTAGTTTATATCTAGTTCTGTTTTTATTCTATTAAAATCAAAGTTTATCCAATCCGTAATATGACTTTTGATACCTTCTCTTTGAAAATCTTTTAAATTCTTATCTCGAATTCCTAAAAAATGGACTCCTAGATTCTTCGCTGTTCTTAAATCCCAAATACCATCGCCCACAGAAATGACATGATCAAACTCTTCTACCTGAAAATAGTTTTTGGCTTTGTTCATTGCTGATCGTACGATATCCTCTCGAGTATAAATGGTATTGGAAGCTTCCACCAATTCAGGGATAAAATTAATTCCAGCTTGCTCTAATTTCAACATGGCTGGTTTGTGCAAAGAACCTGTTGCAAAGCAAATGGCGTAATCAGTCTCCCTTAAAAAATAATCAACGATAGTACCTGCTCCTGGAATTGCTTCTGTTTTCTGCATCGTCAACATTTCAGCAGTCATTTTTTCTTCAAAATCTGGAATCATTTCCAGATCAAAGGCTCTCTGAAAGTTTAGTTCAAAAACTTCTTTTAGAATATAACTGTCGGTGACATTTTTATAGGTCCTCCAATCTTGATTGATTTCAGTCATCCCAAAATGCTTCATGGCATTTACATAGGCAGTTTGATGCTGTTTCTCACTCTTAGTGAGTGTATCATCAATATCGAAAACAATCAAGTTCTTCTTGGTCAATTAAATCATCTTTTTAAGTACCCAAGCAGGGGCTATTTTTAGTACAAAGGCAATAATGCTCCAACGCTTGGAAATATAAGCTACTCGTTTCTTCTTATTGATTGCCGAATACATTTGCTTGGCAGCTTTCTCAAGAGAAACCATCCAAAAGATTCCTTCCCCTAAAGCCATGGCAGTATCCACAAACCCAGGACGAATATCGGTAATAAATACTTGTTTGGAACGAATGGTTTTTGTTTTTATGAACAAACTTTCCAAGTAAGCTTTTTGATAAGCTTTGGTTGCAAAATAAGCAGGAGCTCCGCGATTTCCTCTAATGGATGCAATGGAGGTAATTCCTACCAAATGACCCGACTGTTGCTCTCTGAACTGATTGTACGCCAAGTCATACAATTTGGTCACACCAACTACATTGGTTTTGATGGTTTCAATCTCTTTTTCCCAACTCAATTCTGGATTGATGTATCCAACTCCAGAAGATTGAATGACCAAATCGATCTTCCCAAATTTCTGGACAATATCCCCAAAAACCTTTTCAACTTCTTCTACTTGTTGAATGTCGTTTTGATAGATTTCAACTTGATTGGGATATTGTGCTTGAATTTCTTTGAGCTTCTCCAATCGACGTCCAGTAATGGCTACTTTGTATCCGTCTTTGACTAAAATTTCTGCGAGTGCTTTTCCGATTCCAGAAGTTGCCCCAAAAACAATGGCTGTCTTCATTTAATTCGTAATTTTGCTAAAAATACAATTTTATGTTCACCACGGGTCGAATCATTTTTGCTGTACTCTTCTTAATTGCGTTTATCATTTTCATGAGAATGTCATACCGACAAGACGCTAAGAATCATAAGATACACTACAAAGATGCTGCGAAGAAAGTGGCTATCTATGGGACTATTGCCGTGATTGTATTTATAGGACTGCGATTCCTAACTGCGGTGCTCTTTTAACTGATCTAATTTATCGTGATCCAATAAGGTATTTCCTTCTTCGTCAAACATAAAGGAGGGCACAAAGGTCATATCAACTTCCAACTGAGAAAATTTGTAGGAATAAATTTTAAAAAGCTTTTGAGAGAAGGCTTCATCATGATATTGTAATAGGATGTACATCTCTGCATCCAACTCTTTTAATTCATCATTTGAGTATTTACTTAAAGGGCTCACATCATCTAACTCGTGAACCACAGTCCACATGGTTGGCAAATACATAATCTGATCTCTTTCCAGTTTTAATCGATAAAACTTACGCTGATATTCTTGTATGGTTTCATCCATTTCGGAGATGGATAAAGTCACAGTAATCTGGGGTTCAATCATCATGTTCTTTCGGCTATTCATTAGTCGAAACATAACGGCTCTGTGCTCTTTAAAATCACGCACAATTAAATGCTTGCTAAACTTGATTGCTGCTCTCGGTCTTGAGAATCGACCATATAACAATCCTGTAATAAATGAAAATCCCAACAGGCCAATCATGGCTTGAAAAGATGCAATGATGTTGGCGGTTAATCCCTGAGGCGAAATTCCACCGTAACCCACGGTAGTCACAGTTTGCGCACTGAAGAAAAACCCATTCAATAGGTCTCGAAATGTATTTCCTGTAGAGGGAGTAATTTGCTCAATTCCAATCAGGTTATAAATGATCGCAAAGACAATATTGATGGTCGTATATCCCATCAGTACATACACAAAGAACTTCCACCAAGGAATCTCAATCAAATGAGAGTACAAATCATGCATTCCTGATTGTCGGTTGACATGAACTACATTGGAAGTTCCATCACTGTTGATGAGCTTCTTTGCATTTCGCACCGAACTGTAACCAAACCCTGGATCTTTGACCTTCTTTGCCATTACGCGAGTTTCATTTTTTTGATGTTTCTAAATCGCTTCCACGTTTTTCTATTCACTAAGATATAAATTACAAAGCATCCTACATCTAGAAGAAAATAGAACAAGCTAATACCACTTGGTGGATTGTTACTGGGCAAAAAATCAAAGGTTCCAAAAGCAGTATCGGGCCAAGCCCAAGTTGAATAAGCAGTCCCTCCAATTTCTAAGACCGCTACAGCGATGTACATCGTTAAGAAAAAGAGTCGATCTTTCGGACGTTTGATCAGCATCAGAAACACACACATGGTCATCACAAAGCCAAATATGTCGTTAAAAGCAATGAGATAGAACAATGCAAAAAGGGAAATGATAATATATAAGAATCTTGTGATCTCTCGCCAATACTTCTGTACCACTGGAGCTTTGGAAAACATATAAACACGAGCATACAAAGCTGCATGTCCAAAGGCGATATACCAAGGCACATTTTCTAAGCGATAGGTATACATATCTAAACCTCTAGAGAACAAATATTCTCCACCCAAGCCTATGAATACCGCATAAATCATCAATTCTCTGGTTCTCTTATTAGATCGATAATAGAGAATAAAAAAGGCGATGATCATAAAGGTATTCGTGATCAATTGTGCATGCGGATAAATGGATGCAAAGTGCGTTCCATCAAAATATAAGGCAACCACAAACACGAAAAGCAAACCAATTCGTCGCATGAAAACCTTCAAGATTTTCAGTAAATCAGATCTAGGAATGGATAGCATTACTTCGTTTTGATAGGTTTGATGGCTGTTTGTCTTTTGACGATGTATCTAAAGTTATCGTTCCCACCAAAAAAACCAGCTTCTTCCAACATAATTCGGATATCTTTTTGCCACTCTTCTATGTACACAGTAGTATTCAACTCAATCGCATAAGAAGTATTTTTATAAAGTGGATAATCGCCACGGACGGGCACACCTCCTTGAGAATCCCACATTCCAATGGTAGGGCCTGCACTATGTCCATATTTTCCGAGTGGATGTGTATAGATAGCAGGTCTTAAACCTTCTGCCTTGGCTTGTTCTAATGAACTCAATAAAATCTGATTTCCTGTTCTTCCTTCTCTCATATTGGAAGTTAGAATGTCTTGAACTCTATTTCCTTTTTGATAGGCCGACTTCAAAAAATCTGGAACTCCCTTTTCATCATCTTTTAGGATGTATCCTATTTGCTGACAATCGGTATTCAATCCGATGTAGGTAATTCCGAAATCACAATGAATCATATCTCCCTTTAGAATAACTTTTCCTGCTCCTTTTTTGGTAAAAGCTTCCTCTGGCGCCTTCAACTTCTCATCTTTTGCTCTTTGAACATCAATCGTTGGGTGAAACCAATTTTCGAGTCCTAGCTCAGTTGACTTTTGGCGCATCCACCATTTCACATCTTCAGTAGTCGTTATTCCAGGAGTGATCACTTTGCTGGAAAAAGCTTCATCAATGATGTCGTGTGTGATTTTTACGAGTTCGTCATACAGCTTCATCTCCATTTCAGTTCTTGTTTCAATCCAACCGATGGCTAATTCTTCAGCTGAAACCAATCTAGTTTTCAGTGAATCTGGCAAGTTCTGTTTGAGTTCTTCATAATCCGTCTTTACCAATCCATCTGCCAATGCAAAATGCTTGGATATATTGATTCCTATTTTCTTGGGATTTCTCTCTGCAATAATATCCACCAAAGCTTTCCATTGATCAGGTTGCTTTTCTTTTTGCCAAGCTGATTTGATACTTTCTCCTATATCATATCTTGCCACTGCCAAACGCTCTAAGGTATTTTGCTCTTTATCTCTGTAAAAAACAATCATGGTTCTTCTGCGAGCATTCAACCAAGTAGCCGGAAGCATGGTTTTCATGACGGGGTCTTCATTGTATTCCCTTGCGATGATTAGCCAAAGATCAATATCCGCTCTATCCATTAATTGAGGTAAGAGGTTTTGGAATTTATCTTCTAAGATTTCATCTTTTAGTTTGGCTCGATCTCGTTCTGATAAGATTTGACTGTTGACTACGATGATCGAAAAGAGAAAGAATAGTAGGAATATTTTCTTCATTATGCTGTTAGTTTTCTCAAAGATAATTCTTCCTTGTTACATTAGGCAAATTATGCGGTTGACAATTTTTTGGAATGATTGTTGTCGAATATGACCTATGAAAAAAATTGTCTTGCTATTCGCTCTGAGCTCAACCCTAACCATTTGGTGTCAACAAAAATCAAAGCCATCCAAGGAGATTATTTTCTTCGACAAATGCACAAACAAAAACATTGAAGTTGAACATAGTCTCAAAACTTTTTCTAATTATACTTATTTATTGAAGTATATTGTTAGGAGAGGTGAATGGATCTCAGAAAATTTTTCGATCTCAACAGGAAGACCGATTGATTCTATCATTATTCCTCGAATATCTCAGTTTATGCATGTCAAAGACTCTTTAAACCATCGGTTTCTTAATTGCAACCAAATGAGTCAGGGAAGACTTAAAGAATATAGATTGAATGGAAAAATTGCTCTTGAAGGCGATTTTAAGCAAGGAATCCCAATAGAAGTGAAGTATTATCATTTTGATGGACAGCTGTCTTCTCATTCAATATATCAACCGAACTCAATATTTGACCATGAAACTTACGATTATTTGTCTGATGGTACATTTTTCAGTCATTATACCCATAACAGAAAAGGCAACAAAATACTAGTAAAGGAATTTGACGAAAAAGGAAAACTGCTAAAAGAATATATTATGGACATTTATGAACATTAAAGAGTAAAAGTTAAAATGATTTAAAATCGAGTAACTTTGGAATAATTTTTGCAACTTTATATTTCATTATGAGACATTTAGCAAAACTTATCGCAATATTCATTTTAGGGATATTTCTGTACTCATGTGCGGCAAGTTCTACAGACAGTGCTATTAATAAATCCAAAGTCAAGGAAGAGCCCGTTGTAATTGCCAACGATAGTTTGGAATATGAAATCATCATCTTCGACATTGGTTTCAATACTTGGTTGAACTCCATCGCCCAACCGATGGGTTATTACAGTCAAAAATACATGGAGAATCTGAATAAGATTTATGTTACGAACTGGAACAATCGCGTATTGAATTCATCTCAATTTGATCCCCAGATTTACAACAACGTCATTAATTACGAGTTTGGAACGGATTATGGTTTGGAAGTGAACTATAAATTATTCAATTACTTCCTTTTTGCACAACAAAAGTATAGTATGCGATTGGATAACGGAGTGGGGCCCTCGCCTCGAGTCCGTTAGTTCTTTCGGTATTGAAGAAAACTAAAATCGAATTTATTTTTTTCATCGGCCTCAAAGTCTTCCTTTGAGATTTCTTGCCATATACTCTGATCAATTTCTGGAAAGAAAACATCGGCTTCAAAGTCTTTGTGTACCTTGGTAATGTCTAACTGATCTGCCAGTCCTTTTTCGAGTGATTCCTTATAGATTTGTGCTCCTCCTATGATAAATGCTTTTTCATCTTGTACCAAATCAATGGCAGCCTCCAAGCTATGAACTACCTCACACCCTTCTTGTTTGTAGTCTTTGTTTCTCGTGATGATGACCGATCTTCTATTGGGTAAAGGCTTTCCAATAGATTCGAAAGTATTTCTTCCCATGATAATGGTATGACCCGTAGTCACTTTCTTAAA
>CAZTFN010000117.1:0-11265 GCA_964612905.1 uncultured Flavobacterium sp.
ATTCAATCAAAGAACGATCCAGTTGTTGAAAATGCAGAACACATCATTGAAGAACAAGAAAGTAAAGTTCAAAAAATCGCACAAAAACTAGACGATGTGGCTTCCAAAATATCGGCAGGTCGAAAAGCAGTAATTGGAAAACTTACAAAACAGTTAGAATCCATTTTGGAAGATTTGGGTATGAGTCAAGCTCGATTTGCAGTAGAGGTAAAACCATCTGAATCATATCATAAGAATGGAAAAGATGAATTGTCCTTCTTATTTTCGGCCAACAAAGGTGGTCAGTTTGGCGAATTGAAAAAAGTGGCTTCTGGAGGAGAATTATCCAGAATCATGTTGGCGATTAAGAAAGTATTGTCGGAGAACAGTCAACTACCAACGATTATTTTTGATGAGATCGAGACTGGAGTTTCAGGATAAATTTCCAATAAAATAGCTTCTATTATGCATGAGATGAGTCAGCGCATGCAAGTCATTACCATCACTCATTTACCGCAAATTGCTGCCAAGGGAAATCAGCATTACAAGGTTTTCAAAGAAGATCAAGGAGCTTCGACGGCAACACAACTTAAACAACTTTCAGAAGATGAGCGAATTGTAGAGATTGCAGAGATGCTCAGTGGAAAGGATATTTCTGATAGTGCGATGATTCATGCGCGTGAGTTATTGAATTAGTTTATTCGTTTTGAAGTCTCAAAGTCTCAAAGTTGCATAGGTTCAGAGTTCTAAAGTTTTCTTTACTTCCATAACCCATAACCCATAACCCATAACCCATAACCCAAAATACTACGAAGCCAGAATGGCGAAGTAGTAAACAACCAACATCAGACAACAGGCATAAGACAAATACCACATCTCAAAATTCAAAAGTATATTTGCCACCTAAAACATCAACTAAATTTATAAGTATGTCTTACAACTTATTAAAAGGAAAGAAAGGGATCATCTTTGGAGCATTAGATGAGAACTCAATTGCATGGAAAACAGCCGTAAGAGCTCATGAAGAAGGAGCTGAGTTTGTGTTGACCAATGCACCAATTGCCATGAGAATGGGTGGAATCAAAGATCTTGCTGCTCAAACGGGCTCTGAGATCATTCCGGCCGATGCAACATCGATGGAAGACTTGGAGAACTTGGTGGAAAAATCCATGGAGATTTTAGGAGGGAAAATCGACTTTGTATTGCATTCTATTGGAATGTCTGTAAATGTTCGTAAAGGAAAGCATTACACAGATCCTAAATACGATTTTACAACAAAAGGTTGGGACGTTTCTGCGGTGTCTTTTCACAAGACCATGAACGTTTTGTACAACAAACAAGCCATGAACGAGTGGGGAAGCATCGTAGCGTTGACTTACATGGCTGCGCAAAGGGTGTTCCCAGATTACAATGATATGGCAGACAATAAGGCATATTTAGAAAGCATTGCGCGTAGTTTTGGATACTTCTTCGGACGTGATCAAAAAGTAAGAGTCAATACGATTTCTCAATCTCCAACACCAACGACTGCCGGAAGTGGAGTAAAAGGATTTGATGGTTTCTTGGCATATGCAGAGAAGATGTCGCCATTAGGAAATGCCACAGCGTTAGAATGTGCTGATTATACAATTACTTTGTTCTCTGATTTAACAAAAAAAGTCACACTTCAGAACTTGTTCCATGACGGAGGATTCTCTAACATGGGAGTGAGTGATGCTGTAATGGATAAGTTTACAGAAGAGTAAAACAAAAATACATCTTAAAAAGCCCATATAATTTTCAATTATATGGGCTTTTTTTTGAAAAAAACTCAAAAATAACTTCACACAGGTAAATAATATCTGTGTATTCTTTTTAGTTTTTAAAAAAAGTGTAATTTGTTGAAAATCATTTAACCAATTACCTTATGAAAAAAATTACTCTCTTATTATTATGTTTAATGTCGGCGTTCTTGATGGAAGCTCAAATCTTTCCAGAAGATTTTGAATCGGGCGTACCACCTACCGATTGGACCACTTTTCGAGGAACCAACGGGGAAGGAGATGGCTTTGATTGGACCGCAAGTACAACGGGAGGAGTCGGCGGCTCCCAAGCGGCATTTGTACGATATGAAAATGTAGCCAACGAAGCAGAAGACTGGTTGGTGACACCAATTTTCACGCCAACAGCAGCAGCCAATATTTTGACATTTCAACAAAGACAAAGTTTTGGGTCTGACTTTGGTTCGACATATACGATCCGTGTATCAACCACATCTCAAACCACACATGCTGATTTTACCATTGTAGACACGCAGACAGAATCCGACTTTGGAGGAGTTTTTAGTACCCACAATGTTGATTTGTCCGCCTACAATGATACACCCATTTATGTAGCTTTTGTCTTAACTAATGATGACGGTGATGACTGGTATATCGACGATGTAGACCTGATTGCCAATGCTTCAGCGCCAGATTGTGCTAGCAATCCAACACCTGCTGATGGAGCTGTAGACGTAGATGTCCTTCCTAGTGGAAATATTGCGATTGCATGGGACGCTCCTACTACTGGTGACGCCCCTACAAGCTACGAGGTATTCTGGGGAACTACTTCAGGAAGTTTAACTTCTTTAGGCGATCTTTCAGCAACTTCTGTAGAGATTACAAATGGTCAATTCAGTACAACTTATTATTGGATGATAGTTCCTAAAAATGTGGGGGGAAGTGCCACAGGATGTGCGGAGTGGAGTTTTACCACTGAAGATCCACCACCAGCACCAGCGAATGATTTACCATCAGGAGCAATTGCAATGACCTTAGATGAAGGAACAGCATGTGGCGCAAATTCTATCACAGGAATTTCTAATACGAGTACCACAGATTCTGGAGTAACGGCTCCGGGTTGTGGAAACTATGCAGGATCAACGGATTACGGAGATCTATGGTATACTGTTGTTGCACCTGCGTCTGGACAAATTACCTTCAACACTGAAAATATTAATGGATTAACTTCTGTTGCAGGAGCTTTTTATTCTGGAACCGTCGGTTCGTTAGTTGAGGAAAGCTGTACTGAATTTAGTTCAGGGTGGCCTTGGACTGTTTCGGGACTTACAGCAGGAGATACTTATTACTTACGAGTTTGGGATTTCGGAAACGATCAGAATGGAACCTTTGATCTTTGTGGATATTTCCAAAGTTGTTTAGATGTTACGGATATTGCAGCATCCGTTACTTCTGCTACAGAAGCAACAATTAGTTGGACTGCTGGAGCTTCAGAAACAAATTGGAATTACGAATACGGTGCAACAGGATTTACACAAGGTTCTGGTACTACAGGATCTGTAAGTTCTCCTTCAGTAGATATTTCATCACTTACTGAGGGCGACGAATATGATATTTATGTACAAGCAGATTGTGGCGGCGGAAGTACGAGTAGCTGGGTATTGTATACTTGGTCTCAAATTCCAGCACCATCAAATGATGATTGTTCAGGAGCCATCGCATTAACTGTAAATACAGATGGTACTTGTGCAGTGACATCAGGAACTACAGTAGGAGCTACCGCTTCCAGTCAAGCAGATGATGTAACTGGAACTCCAAATACAGATGTTTGGTTTAGTTTCGTTGCTTATGATGCAGATATGACCATCGAAATTACCAATGTTGTGAATCAAGGAGGAGGAACTTCTACAAGCACGGATATGGGTATGGGAGTATATTCAGGAACTGGATGTAACGATTTAACTTTCTTCGATGATAGTGATCCAAATACCTTAAACCTAACAGGACTTACGCCAAATGATACCTACTATGTGAGAGTTTATGGATGGTTTACTTCAATCCAATACAATACGTTTGATATTTGTGTGAAAGGACCTTTGGCTCCAATTGTACCAAGCTATACAGAAACTTTTGACTCTTATCCAGCGAACGGGTGGTCTGAAGCTGCTGGAGCATATGGTTCTCCTTCTGGAACATCTTCAGAATGGACAGGAAAAGATTTCGTAAATGATTCAGGAAGTGCCTACGGAACTGCTGCCGCTCTTAATATCTATGGTACAGGAAGAGATGAATATTTGATCTCTCCTATATTTGACTTATCAGGAGGAACTTATTATCTAAATTTTGTTCTCGGTTTAACTGAATGGGACGATGTTACTGCAACTGTTATGGGAGCCGATGATTATGTTGCATTGTTGGTCACTGAAGATGGTGGAACCAACTGGACAGAATTACAAAGATGGGATTCTACTACAACCATCAGTGAAACTGGTGAAGACAACCCTGAGATTGAACTTATAGGTTATGGAGCAGAAGTGCAATTCGCTTTCTTTGGATTCTCTGATACGTCTAATGAAGACAATGACTTCTTTATCGACAACTTTAGAATATTAGAGGATACTGCTTTAAGTAATGATGATGAGACAATTGAAGGCTTCAAATTGTATCCAAGAATCGTACAACAGTACTTGAATTATGATGCACAAGAGAATGTACAAAGAATCTCTATTCATAATTTACTTGGTCAAGAAGTAATGAACGTACAACCAAATGTAACGAGTTCACAATTAGATTTATCTACTTTAAGAGGAGGAATCTATTTGGTAAAGGTTCAAGTTGGAAATGTAACTGAAACCTTTAAGATTATAAAAGAATAACATTCAATAAATGTTGTAAAAACCCTGACGATTCCGTCGGGGTTTTTTTATGGAGATGTTTTGTACATTTAGGCTCTAAATTATTCTATTGAACTCACTGAAGTATTCCATTATTGTTCCTGTATACAATCGACCTAACGAGATTGATGAATTACTTCAGTCGGTTATAGATCAAGACTTTCATCACTCATTTGAAATACTCATCATTGAAGATGGTTCTAAGGAGACCTGTGAGAATATTATTGATGGATACACGAACAAACTTGATATTCGTTATTTTTTCAAAGAAAATAGCGGTCCAGGCGGTTCTAGAAACTTTGGCATGCAAAAGGCCAGTGGTGATTACTTCATCATTTTAGATTCTGACGTTGTACTTCCTAAGAATTATTTGAATGAGGTAAACACGCATCTAGAAGCCAACTTTACCGATGCTTTTGGAGGTCCAGATGCGGCGCATTCTAGTTTTACTTCTTTGCAAAAAGCCATCAACTATTCAATGACTTCCTTGTTAACTACAGGTGGAATCCGAGGAAAGAAGAAAGGAGTAGGGAAGTTCCAACCAAGAAGTTTTAATATGGGATTGTCTCGAAAAGCGTTTGAAGTTACCAAAGGATTTTCTGACATGCGCGCTGGAGAAGACATCGATCTCACTTTCCGACTTTGGGAAGCTGGTTTTGAAACCCAACTCATTGAACGTGCTTTTGTCTATCACAAAAGAAGAAACACCATCTCCAGTTTTTACCATCAAACTTTTGCCTTTGGAACAGCCAGACCCATACTCAATAGAAAGTATCCAAGTACGAAAAAAATCACCTATTGGTTTCCGAGTTTTTTCATCATTGGATTCGATTGCTCCATCTTATTACTCATTTTTGGATATTGGTATTTTACTGTGTTCTATGCAATATATTTTGTCGCCTTATTTTCGGATGCAACAGTAGAAAATAAGAGTGCTAAGGTTGGCTTTTTAAGTATCGTTACTTCCTTTACCCAATTTATGGGCTATGGATTGGGGTTCTTGCAATCTCAATTTATCAGTAAATAGTTATTCAGATTCTGTTTTGAAGAGTTCTTGCTTGGCATGATCAATGGCAATTACGTCATTCAAACTTCTCATCTCAAAACTTGGAGTTTTCTTTTCGTCCGTTTGAAAGAAGACGGTCGTTCTTTTATTTGGCAGCAAATCAAAAAAGTTATCTGATAATTTACCCTTAACATCAGGTAATAAGTAAACATCTTTCTGTAAGGTCGGTGATTCAATGGTAATATTGAATCCTTTATCAACCTTATCGATTTCAAGTGTCGAAGTTTCAAAGTCAGGAAGAAGCAAATCTTTCGGCTTCACAAAATAGAAATTAGAGACAACTCCTTCAAATGAGGCGACTAAAACCGATTCCTCGAGGTTGATAATCATTTCTTCTAAAGGCAGTTCATGAACCTTTGAACTCGCATTTTCCATGGCAGTCACGGTTTCTTCTGAAGACCATAATTCATTTCCTGAGAAATCAAGTATTTTCAAGGATAAAGATCCAGAGATACTTTTTAAGTCATCATTCACAATATAAGTACTTAGCTTATTTTCATTCATCTCAAAAGAGATCAACAGGTTCTCAAAAGACTTCTTTGCTTTGTATTGTAACGCTTTCCAGTTTCCAAAATAGTCAATACTAGACCAGGAAATCACAGGCCAACAATCGTTTAATTGCCAATACAAGGTTCCCATATTGTAGGGGCGAGCACGTCGATGCGCTTCAATTCCCAGTGTCATTCCTTTGGCTTGTGTTAACTGACTCAAATACCAATAATCAAGATCGTTATGAGCATCAGGATAATCACGTTTCATATATTCGTCAATCAGCTGAAACCCTCGGGAATGCTTTTGATGTGATTTTAAAGCCTCCGTGTGAAGATTCAAAGTGTCCAATTGATTGATATGATTGATTGCCTCAATACTTGGGTATGATTGAAAACCAAATTCACTCATGAATCTTGGAACATTTTTCTCAAAATCTTCAAAGGGTTTTGCATCGTGCCAAATCCACCAATCGTGCGCATCACCTTCTGTTTTGTATTTTGGATTCCCTCGACCATATTTCGGGGAACTTTCCCAATAGTTCACATCGGTTAATCGATCTACGGTATAGGGTAAAATGCTGTCAAATACTTTTAAATAATTGCCCCAGATTTCTTCTTTCTCACTTTCCGATCGACCTATTTGCCAGCCCCAACGGTGCCAAGCTTCTGAGTTCTCATTGTTTCCACACCACAAAGCAACACTAGGATGATTTCTCAGTCGAATAACCTGGTCAAACGCTTCTTGCTGGACATTGTTTAGAAAGTCTTCATCTCCTGGGTACATGGCACAGGCGAACATAAAATCTTGCCAGACCAAGATTCCTTTTTCATCACAGAGGTCATAAAAAATGTCGTTCTCATAGATTCCTCCACCCCAAACACGTAACATGTTCATATTAGAGTCAACGACATCGTTGAGAAGATTCTCATAATGCTGATCGGTTACTTTGTTTTGGAAGCTATTCTGCGGAATGTAATTGGCTCCTTTCATAAAAACAGGAACATTATTCACCTTGAAATAAAACTCTTGACCGATGGAATCTCTTTGAGCAAATAATTGAACCGTTCGAATTCCATGTCTAATATCTTTTTTCCCTTTGATGACTTTTTCGTCAACAATCTGAACGGAGAACTCATACAAATGGGGGTCACCTAGATTGTGAGGCCACCAAAGTTTTGGTTTGTTGATGGATATGGGAAGTGTATAATCATAGGTTCCTTTGTCTAGTTGAATGACTTTTTCAAATGTGAGGTCATCAACTTGAGCAGTGAGGACAACTTCTTTGGCAATATCGCTTGTAATGGTTGCTTCTACGAACAATTCAGCATCGGTTTCTGTGATCATTCCTTGTGCGATATAAACTGCTTCTAGCTCCATATCATCCCAAGACTTTAGAAGAATATTCTTCCAGATTCCTGAGGTGTTTAGTATAGGTCCCCAATCCCATCCATATTGAAATTGTGCCTTGCGTGTAAAAACACGATCCCCATCGGGCAACTCATAATCTAGTTTCGCTTTCTCTATTTTTTCTTGAATGCTGGTACTTTCAAACTCAATTCGAAGTGTGTTCTCGTTTTTGAGTACAGGTTGAACATCCACAGAAAAGGTGCGAAATGCGTTATTTGCTGTCAAGATCAAATTGTCATTCAAATACACCTTGGCATAGGTGTCTAAGCCTTCAAAGATCATTTGATGGTGCTTTCTTTGAAGAATTTTTTCACTGACAGAAAAGCTTGATTGATACACCCATGAAGAATCTGAAACCCATTGTACTTTTTCTTCATTATTCAAAATAAACGGATCTTCAATCAGTTTGTGATCTAGCAAATCGGTGAAAATATTGCCTGGAACAGAAGCGGTTTTCCACTCTGAACCTTGTTGACTTTTAAACGACCAATTCGAATCGAGTACTTGGATGTCGGGAGTATTTTCATCTGTACTACAAGCCGAAAAGAAACCTATTGTCAAACAAAAAAGTAGCAGTTTTTTAATCATTGATTTTAGATAAAATATGTTGGATAGTTGCGATGTCTGAGGTGGAAAGTTGTGTCTCTTCAAAGTGTTTTAAACTGTTCATAGATATTTTGGGTGTCTCTATGGTTCTGCGTTGTTTGGTAGCTGATAAATGAACTTCATCAAATCCTGCCTCTTGAAACAGATGTATGTTTTCGATGTTGATTCCTCCACCGGGAAGAATGCTGATGTTTGTCAGCTCTTTCAACTCTTTGAGCAACTCAATTCCATGTTCAGCAGATGCTTCTTGACCTGAGGTCAAAACTCTATTGACTCCAATTTTAGATAGTTCTGTAATTTCTTCTTTAGGGTCTTGTACCCAATCAAATGCACGATGAAAGGTAAAACTCATGGATTTTGCAAGAGTTATAAGCTCTTGAGTCCGTCTAGTATCAATGGTGTTGTCTCCTCGTAAAACTCCAGAAACAATACCAGCACAACCAAGTTCTTTACAGAATTCAATATTCTCTTTCATGATTTCAAACTCATCCTGTGAATAGTTGAAGTCTCCACTTCTAGGTCGAATTAAAACATGCACAGGAATAGAAATATCTTGCATCACTTTTTTGATCAATCCATAAGAAGGTGTAATTCCTCCGACTGCCAATTCAGAACATAGTTCAATTCGATGTGCTCCAGCCTTCTCGGCATTCACAGCAGATTGATAAGAGTTCGCGCAGATTTCTATAAGCATTATATTATTTGATTATTGAGTTATTCAATAATTATTTCATCAATAAACGTCCAAGCCTTGTTGCCAGCACCTTGCTTTCCTTCAGGAATGATTCCATAATTAGGAATGATCAACTCCACTTTGGTAGCAACCATTTGAGACAGCGTGTTGAAGGTCATATCCGATGAAATGATCGTAGCTGTATTTTCATCATTTACAATGAATTTGTTCGCTACCGTACCACCGTCTTCTAAGTCGATTCTCGCAGCGATGAATGCTGGTGCATAAATCCACTGTCCATTGCCATTGTGAAATCTTGTGGAGATGGTATTCACTTCAGTAGGTTTGTTAAATTCAATAGTAATTTTAAGGTCTTCGCCCCAAAATCCTAACCACTCCTTATCACCGTAACGTTTGTTGTTTCCTGAGATTCCATTGATCAAAGCTACTTTTCCACCTGCATTGTATGAAGGGTGAGGCTCTTTGTCAATGGTGATTTTCGCTCCAACACCTTTATGTAAATTGATGTTTTGCTCAAAGATATTTCCAAGTGCTTTCCCATTGTTTTTGACCAGTGCTGTTATCGTGGTAGAGGAATTTACTTCAATAGGATTTTTGTACTCAATAGATGGTTCTGTATTATCTACCGAATAATAAATTGGATATGAATCCGATGTTGTACTCAATTCATAGGTCAATTTTCCTTCGTCATTTTTCAATGCCCCTTGAACTTCATAAATATGATTGGCATAGTTGATATCCCAAGTATCCAAACGTTTTTGATAATTCTCTAGTCGACTCACAAAATCCTTGTAATCTCTTTGTGTTGGTTTTGACCAAACCACTTCACTCAAAGCAATCATTCTTGGAAATGCCATGTACTCTACTTGTTTTTCATCAGGCATATATTCGGTCCAGATATTTCCCTGAGCTCCCAGTACATATTGAGATTCTTCCTCCGTTAACTCTTTAGGAATGGGATTGAAAGAATATACTTTTTCTAAAGGAAGAAACCCACCAATAGCCAGTGGTTCATTTTCATTTTCAGATTGATAATAGTCAAAGTAACAGTGTGAGGTAGGAGTAAGAATCACATCGTGACCTTCTTTTGCAGCTTCCACGGCACCTTGAGTTCCGCGCCATGACATCACCGTAGCATTGGGAGCCAATCCGCCTTCCAAGATTTCATCCCAACCAATGATTTGCTTTCCTTTGGAGTTGATGTATTTCTCCATGCGTTGAATGAAATAACTCTGCAAACCATGCTCGTCTTTCAACCCTTTTTCTCGAATCAAATTTTGACAATAAGAACAGTTTTTCCAGCGAGTTTTCGGAGCTTCGTCTCCACCAATGTGAATGTATTTTCCAGGGAACAACTGAACAACTTCATCAATCACGTCTTCAAGGAATTTGAAAGTCGTTTCTGTAGGACAATAGACTTCCTCAAAAACACCCCATTTGGTAGCGACTTCTACTTGTTCGTTGGTACAACCTAACTCAGGGTAAGCGGCAATTGCAGCTTGCGAATGTCCCGGCATTTCAATCTCAGGAATGATGGTGATTTGTCGGTCTGAAGCATATGCTACGATCTCTTTAATCTGTTCTTGTGTATAAAATCCACCATAGCGCTCTCCATCAAACTGATGCGGCTGATCACTGTAATGTCCAACCAAAGTTTCCTTTCTAAAAGCGGCGATTTCCTGAAGCTTTGGATATTTTTTGATTTCAATACGCCATCCCTGATCTTCGGTGAGATGCCAGTGAAAGGTATTCATCTTCAACTTGGACATCATATCAATATACTTCTTGATAAACTCTACAGAATACATATGTCTGCCTACGTCCAAATGCATTCCTCTGTACTTGAATTGAGGTTCGTCTTTGATACTTGCATGAGGAATTATGATTTCATTCCATGATCCCGCATCGTTAGGGAATAATTGAAATAAACTTTGAACAGCATAAAATGCACCTTTAGAGTCCCTTGCTTCAATCTTAATGCCACTTTTTGAAACATCTAAATAATATGCTTCCTCCTCAAGATTTAAGTTTTCTACAAACTCCACTTTTTTATTAGATGAAGGATCTAATTCAATATTAATTAATTTGTCGATTTGATCCTTAAAATATAGTGAAGCATTCGCCAAATCATTCTCAGCAGTAACTGCATAAAAGTCTTTCAAAATAAATTGCCCATTTTTTATAATGTGCTCTACTGGCTTTGGAATAATTGCGATCTCATCAATTTTTTGAGGCTCAGGAGCACATCGAATTGTAAGAAAGGCAACAAACAGAATTAAATAATATCGATAACGCATTTTTAGTATCTTCGGTTCATAAAAATAAACAACTCAAATCAATGAAGAACATTTCTTGGCTTCTAATTGT
>CAZTFN010000118.1:0-11250 GCA_964612905.1 uncultured Flavobacterium sp.
CTCAATCTTAATGGTTGGACTTACTCTATCCGTTATGGTAATCTTTGCATTTTTTGAAAGAGCACTATTGGGAATCAAGTTTAAAACTTTTTTCACAATAGATTGCACAGGGATGGCTAGACTTTTTGATCGTAAATGAATCCCACCTCCAATATGGAAAGTCCCTTTTTTGAGGTTGATCTGACAAATGGGTTTATGAATCAAAAGTTCTCCCATATTGGTGTCGTTCTCTTTACCTAAGGCATTTAGATCAATATGGATCCCTTCTTCTGTTTCTTTGATAAGATTTGCAAAGGTGGTATTAATCTCGTCAAAATTGATAAAACTGAACTCCAATAGCTCACCTCCAATTCCTTTGGTTCCAATATATAGTCTGAAACGAAGTTGCTTTTGATCCTTTAAAGATGTATTAGGATTATAACAATGCACATATTGTTTGGAAGCACCAAACAACTCATTAATTTTTGATGGTAACGTAATATTGAATTCGACAGACGCTTTTGCTTCTTTCTGAAAGTTGAACGCTATTTCTCGAATTCCCATAGCTGTTGAACCTAGATTCAATCTTTCGACAAACTCTTGACCAAAGAACTCGTTGAGTTTTCTCTTGAATTCTTTAGAGAAGGCTTGCGTGATAGGACCTAATATATCAGGAATCACAAGTTGTGGAATGTCTTTCAAACTGAATTGCAATCCTTCTTTGTTTGCTGATAACTCGCCTTTCACCCCAATCATTCCATCATCTTCACAATGAAATAGTTTGATCAAGAAATCGGAAAAATCTGGGACTAGCTTTTTCAATGAATCTTTGTGAAAACCAGCTTGTGTAACCGCTGAGAAACTCAGTTTACCATCAGTTACCTTGAATTGTATGGAATTTAATTTTCCTGAAAACAGGGTTAAAAAGGCACTTGTCTTTGGTTGATTCCCTCCTTGCTCCTGGAAGGAAAGATGGAGCAATTCTTTGAATCCGGGGAGATGTTCAAGCCATTGTACGGGTTGAATGTTTGTGTGATTAGGAGTAAACTTAAGTTCTGTTTCTTGCTGATCATCTTGATAACCGAAAGATAAAATCCCCTCCTCAAGTCTAAAAAGTTCACCAAAGCCAAGCGGTTTATAAATAACAGCATCAGAAACAAGCGAAACTCCAAACTCTTTTAGTTTGTGACCATTAAACTGTATGTTAAATTTGATTTTTCTTGGGGCAATCTCAAGAATGTTGTTCTCCAAATCCAAAAGATCAGGTACTTTCAAACATGGGAGACTTTGATTTAAATGAGTTAATTCAAAAGAAAACTTCTTTTCTTTATCGCTGATTTCTAAATGAGATGTTCCATTGAATTTTGTATCAAAAAGTCGAGCTACTACATCTGCATTCAATTGCCAGGTTTCATTGGAATATGACAACTTCCAATGGCACTTTTCTAATGCAAACCAATCTTCCAATTGATAGGTAGATTGTATCTCAAGACTTGCTTCCTTAATTTTCAATTCTTGTCCTTGAACAATCTTCAAACAAATAGAGTTAAACTTTAGTTGAGACTGAATATCTCCATACGTTTCTAGAAATGCTATGGCATTTAGTAAGATTGATCGTTCTTCTCCATTCTTTTCAATGGTGAGTGACAAATCCTTTAACAAAATATCGAAACCAAAAGGATTTTGTGGACTTTGTGGAAGTTTGGATAATAACAGGTTTAAGGACCAGACGTTTTGACAATGTCCTTGAATGAAGGTATGATTGGATATCTTCTGAATCGTTGCATCAAAGTGCAATCCATTCCAATCAAAGGATGTGGCTAATTGAGCGTTGATACTGAGTGTTATTTATCGTCTGAATTCTTCTTGATACCAATTTCAGAGATAATTTTTTCATTCTCTGTGTTCCAAATAGAAAGGTCTAAGTAGTGTATCTTAATTCCGAAGTTAATTTGGTCACCACCCAGAATTCGAACTCTGAAGGCATATTTCACATCAATTTCTCCAGTTCCTTCTTTTTTAATATGAAGGTAGGCGACTTTCAATTCTAGTTTGAGCTTGTTTAAGTCGTTTTTTAGTTCATCAGGAAATGGAATGTTAATATCAGGAAGCTGAACATCATTCAAACCGATCACCCTTCCTAATTTTTCAACATCATTTTTTAATTGCTGACCAACTTGACTTAGCGTAATAGAACTATTGGCGCCGTCTTCATTGACAATATTTCGAATGACCAATTGTTTGAGTTGATCTGTTTTTGAGATCTGAGCATCTATAAGACTTCCTAACAACTCAACCCCCATACTAAGTTGTGCTTTTATCATGTTTTTGATTTGAATGTTATTGCGCTTCAAATTAGTATAATTCTAAGTTTTTTGCAATCAAAAAAGCAACCCTAATTAAGAGTTGCTTTTCAATATAGTCTAGCAGCAATTATGCTGAGGCCTTCAGTGCATCTTGTATCACTTCGGAGTTCTGTACAGTCCAGTAAGCTTGACATGCTAGCAAATTGGCTTGAGCATTCGTCAATTGAATTAATGGAGCTTCAGCGAGATCTTTGAGGCTTGTACCTTTCGCATTTTGGAAGAATGTACAAATGGCGGGGAAATTATTGATTTCTTCATGGGTAAAGTGCCCACCTGTGATAAGACCCGTACTATCCTCATCAGGAACATATAAAGATTTGTCCAAGCTCGCATTAAACTTCAAACATGTATCCATTACTACAAAAGTGACGTTTGCATTCCAACCGCCAACAATTCCAAAACGAGGATTGTCTTGTACGGCAAGGCTTTTTGTTACTGTGATTGGTCCTCCTTTATCTTTAGCAGCTTGTAACTCACTTTGAATCGTGGCGAACTCGTCTTTTTTGAAAAAGATATAGGGACAATCATCGTTATTAACGTTGTAGTACGTCTGAGTGTATTTGTCATACTTCACTTTGTCTGCTCCGAATAGTCCAGCAAACTGATTGTGACCAAACATACGTTGTCCACGCTCGAAATAACGGTCGGTAAGCGGCTTCACATCTAAAGGCTCTGTGATAAATAAAACAATGTTCTTTACGCCTCTTCTTAATAGTGGTGAAATTCCTGTATTTTCAGTAATCCCTCCGTCTCCATATAAGAATTCATGCGTATCTCCAAGTTTATCACTCTTTGGATTCCAGTAATCATATCTAGGTAACAACCATAACAACGGATTTAAAATAAAGGGAGCCCATTTTGAAACAATCTGTTCGATGGCAGAACCACTTGTTCCTACTGGGCAATTTAAGTCGAACACTTCCCTACGCTGATCTACTGAAACAATTCCAGTATTCGTTTTTTCGTCGGTTGAAACCAGCTTGGGATTTTTTGAGTTGAATCCATAACTTTCAACATAAGCACCTCCGATGACTTCTTTATTGGTAGAAGGTTGAGTTCCTTTCATCCCAGAATATAGAGGCGTGAATTCGAAAGGATACGTCTCATGTTTACGTGTAAAGTTTAAGATACTCGGTGTAAACATAGAACCATTCATGATATAATACGGACTGGTTGATCCAGCCGCTGGATCTGCATCGTGAACTGGTTTTTGATATAAGGAAACAAAAGGAACATTCTTCAAATCTGGATTTCTCGAAAGGATATCATTGATCGCCTTTTCGTCTGAGGTAAAGTACTGTTTGCCATGCAATCCGAAAGGAGCTAGAAATATTTCTCCAACTGTGTCTGTATAAGCCCCTTTTGTACGATATGCTTCTTCTATACCAATCAAGGTGATTTTCGCATTGGTGGTTGCTGCTACCATTGAACCTGGCGTAGGATTGTCACTCGCTTGCTCCCATGTTAGCCCAATAGGATTTTCAATGACACCACTTAAATAGTTCTTTCTTCTCTCAGCATCAAGAGCATAACAATAGGCAGCTGTTCCCCAAGTTCCTCCAGAAACACCAGAGATATAAGATACGTTATCCATGAGACCTAGATCTTCTATCCCTTTTATAAAACCAGGTGCCAAAGCAGCCGATACGGTTCCACCACCAGAAAATGCAATCCCACAATTATGATTTTTCAATCGCTCTGCAATGGGTTCGTAACTCAAACCAGGATCATTCACTTCAGGATATTCAAAGGATTTTACGTCTTGAACATCCCAATACTTTACATTTAATTTTTTAGTCATGTCAATAAGTTTTTGGGTTAAATATTAAAGCTTCTGTAAGTGCTGAGAGATCGCAACAATTTTTTTGAAAAGATAGACTTTAACGATTCTAAAAGCAATTACATTTCGTTCTATGAACGATCTAAAGTTATGAAGCCATTGGTGTGAGCACATCCGTATTTTTACCCGATTTAAATTTCAGGTATAAAAAGAGTTCGTTCATTCTTGCTCGGTTTTCAGGTACATTCACCTATTTTAAACTTCATTTTTTCTTCTATTTTTAGCGAAACCAAAACTTCATAACATGTCAGTTCCCAAAACTCCATTTAAGCATGTTGTTGTGATGATGTTTGAAAATAGATCATTCGACAGTATGTTAGGTTTTCTTTATGAAAAAGAGAAAAACATCTCTACTAATACGAATCAGCCTTTTGAAGGTTTAACAGGAAAAGAATACAACCTTAATAAACAAGGTGAAAAAGTAAAAGTATTTAAGATTAACTCGGATGACCCCTATGCATATCACATGCCAAGAAAAGATCCAGGAGAAGGATATGCCAATACCAATTTTCAATTATTTGGTGCTGCGGATGAACCCTTTCCCATCGATTTTGTTCCAAACTCGGGTTTTCTGCTTGATTTTGGACATCAAATTAAAAATTCAGATTTCGAAACTGCAGAAAAAGAAGCCAATGCAGGTGTTTTAGCACCTAAAGCCTTCGTTCAATATGCTCCTGACATTGATGGAGTGTCTGAGAATGACATTATGGGAATGTATACGCCCGAGGCACTTCCTATTTTATCTGGACTAGCCAAGAACTATGCAGTTTGTGATCATTGGTATTGCTCTGCTCCAACAGAAACATTGCCGAATAGAGCTTTTACGCATTTTGGTACTTCTGACGGAAATTTATACGATGAAGTGCATTCTTACAGTGGCACAAGCATTTTCATGCACTTAGCTAATCATGGAAAAAGTTGGGGGATTTTTGGAAATAATGGAAAACCACTTACACTTTCTTTTTGTGAAGACATACCAAGTGCAACCAAACTGAAAAATGGAAGTACAATAGAACAACCTCTTCCCAATGGATGTAAAACAGGGTCTTTTGATGATTTTGTGACGGCATTAGAAACAGGAACCTTACCTGATTATACATTTCTAGAACCTATTTGGGGAAAAGATGGCAACAGTCAACATCCGAATTATAATGTAGCGGCAGGAGAACAATATTTACTACAGATATACAATGCAGTCAAGTCCTCTACCTACTGGGAAGACACGCTTCTGGTAATTACGTACGATGAGCATGGTGGCTGCTATGATCACGTTACACCTCCCAATGGAGCAGCCTCGCCAGCGGTATCAAAAGCCTTTGGATTTCAGTTTGATCGATTTGGTGTGCGTGTACCTGCGGTATTAATTTCTCCTTGGATTCAGGCCGGAACTGTTCATAGAACCACAGGAGATGTGCCTTTTGATCATACCTCTATTTTAGCGACACTTGAAGAAATGTTTGATTTACCAGCCTTGACAGCACGAGACAAAGTAGCTCCACACCTATTGGATGTGGCAACTCTCAGTGAACCTAGAAATGATGATCCTTTAAAAGGAGTGCATGCGCCGATTTCAAATTCTCCAATTATCATCGAAGATCATGCTTCACAGATTCAACAAATGCATGCCGCTGCGTTGACCGATAAGCACAATCGAGAAACTGGCGAGAATTTAAAAACTCCAAGCTTTAAGACACAGGCTGAGGTAAATTCCTACATCGATAAATACCATAGTAAGTATTATTCTTACAAGTAAAATGAAGGGGCTGAAAACTGAAAACACTGTCATCCTGAACTTGTTTCAGGATCAAAAATAAATAACATACTCCTTTTTGGAATCTGAAACTCCCGAAGCATCGGGACAGATTGACAAACCAAGGTTTTTTGACCTCTTTTTACACTTTAAAGTATTTATGGTACTCTTTTGCAAATGATCGTGTTTTCTCCTTCCAATATCTTTAAAACCAAGTCACCTGTATTCGTTTTTTCAAATTCGATTTTCGGATCAAAATCCATCAGAAAGAATAAACGATCACTCTCTGGGTAGAGTTGAAAATTGGGAACTCCAGCCATTTTCATGAGCAATCCTTCACCTGATTTGCTTATCTCTATTCTTCTGCCACTGGGCTGTTCGTAGGTGCCAACATAAGCGTCTAAAAGATCTTCAGAGATCTTAATAGCTTGAGGGATTTCATCCATTGAATTACTTCGATAAGCTCTATGGATAATTTCTTTGCCCTCTGCAAAAACCTTCCGAACGATGTTATTACACATGACAATTCCAGCGTCGCCATTGGTAAGAACGACCACTCCCCTTTTGGATTTAGGTAGTAAAACGATGAGTGCAGCAACACCAATGTCATTCCCTCCATGATGTATGGCATATTCATCATTATTGAGCTGATCAATACGTCTCCATCCCAAAGCTTGATCTTGATTTGCATTGATGGCTATTTGCTTAGTCATCATTTCTTTGCTCGTGGCTTCTGCAAGATAAGAGCCATCCATAATTTGTGTGCCGAATAGAGTCAAATCATCTATGGTAGTCATAATGTCATCCGCAGCACTGACTTCGAAACTATGATCCTCTAGAAGATGTTCTTTTCCATCGGTATCATAAAATTTACTGAATCGTTCAAAATTAGATTCTCCATCCCAACTATGGGATGTGTTCTTTAGATTCATAGGTTTGAATAGTAACGAGTCCGCAATATCCTCCCAAGAGAGATTGAACTTACTTTCTATCGCTTTTCGCAAATATTCCATTCCCTCACCCGAATAATTAAACTTGGTGCCAGGTTTAAAATCGAATGTGAGTTTTTCCGTTGGATGATTCCATCTCCAATTGACAAAACCCGATTGTTGACTTAATACATGCCTTGAAGTTAGTAGTTTGTGATTTGGATCGTTCTTTACATCGGGGTCAATGTAATATTGAAATAGAGGTTCGTCCAAATCCCAGCTTCCATTTTGCACCAGTTTCATTACTGTAGAACCGAAAACTACTTTGGTGATGGAAGCAATATTAAAGAGCATGTCCTTCGGTGCTTTCTTCCCGTTTAACGTTCCGTATACAGAGGTCTTATATACTTTTCCATTATGAATAATTCCAACAGCTACATTAGGGATGTTTAAATCCTTTTGCCAGAAAGGTATTAAACTATCCAAATCGGTTGCAATGGAATCTAATGAATCATGATTTGCAACTTTTTCACTTTTGATTTTACTTTCACAAGTGTATAGTAGAAAAACAAGTATGAATGATCGAATGATAATCTTCATGGGAATAACGAATAAATGAGCATCAAAGAAATAATTTTCTCATTTGAATGAGGTCTCAAAAAACTATTATGAGACCTATTTTACTCCTTTTGATGACGCTTTTTATACTCAGAAGGAGATAATCCTGTGTGCTTTTTAAAGATTCGGTAAAAGCTAGCTTTGGAATTGAATCCCGAATCCTCAGCTATTCCCAACAAGGTGTAGGAGTCATAACCCTTGGATTTTAACTTTCTTTTTACTTCTTCTACTCGATAGAAGTTGATGTAATCTTTGAATTTGGTATCCAAGTGTTGATTCAGGAACGATGATAATTTCTTCTCTGACATCTGTAATACTTCGGATAGTTGCTTTAGTGTTAATGACTCGTCCAAATAGAGCTTGTCTTTTTCTAATACACTTTTTATTCTTTTCTCTAAGAATAGGGTTTCTTCATTTGAGAAAAGAACTTGATTCAGTTTCGTTTGCTGATTGAGAAAATGAGGGATCATGATTCGTGACTCATTCAATCCGTTATAACCCAGATAAGCGATGAAAATTACGATGGCGAATAATGTGATATAACCTCCATCAAAAGGAAGACCGATGGACATTTCAAAAATACGAATGCTGGTATCGATAACGACAAATACTGCACTACCCAATAGAAGCTTTTGAATCCAAGAAAAATCATTCAATGAAATATCTAACTTTAAGAGTACATTTTTTTTCAAACTCAAGAATGACTTAGCAGTGAAAATTAGATACATTAAAAAGTATGTGTTTCTAAGAACAAGGAAATAACGTTGATGTTCTTGATAGAACTCCAAATAGGAAAAAGTAGATCCTCCAATCTCTCTCCATAATTTGGGGATGAAAACAACAACTGTGATGATGATGGCTGGTAAAAAATGTAGGCTATTTCTTTTGATGATCTGAGTCTGGTCATGAAATAAGGATTTTACATACACCATTAACAAAGGGCCCAATATCCATATAAGAGTGTAGTCAAATAAGTAACTCACATAAAGAATCAGAGGAATACTATGAAGAGACGCATAGGTGTGTAGACAAGTGAAGAATATGAAGAAAAACATTAGGGTTAACAATGTTTTGTCTGTGCCTTTACCCTTCGATTTTATCAAGTAAAGTATAAAGATGAATGAAATGATAATTCCAACAATCGTAATAAAGTCTGATATCAGTATCATTTGGAGATGTACTTTAAAATAAGCATTTCAGTTAGTGACTCTTCTTTCCTTGAAAGATATGCTATGTCACAAGGATAATAAAAAAAGTGATTGCAAAAAATTACAATCACTTCTTTTATTTTGATCTAAACCTAATCTCGGAAAGAGTTACTCTTTCTCATGAGCTCCTCTTCCTGGAGTATATGGAGCTCCTGAAGCGATCAATTTCTTTTCTAATGCTTTGATGTCATCATTGTAAATACGTTCCATTTTGGACTTGATGACATAAATTTCATCCTTAGCAATGGCATAACTGTCTCTATGGGTTTTTGTGGGTGTTGCCGTAGAATATTTCTGCTCATATCCTATAGAACCCAATCGACTTGCTGGCGATAATGGTTGCGCAATGTCCAATCTTCTTTTGATAGGATCGCCATACATGGCTAGCTGTACTTCTTTTAATTGCTTTTCAATGGCCATCACTTCGGTCATCATACCACCAATAGGTTGCTCAGCTCTTTTGATAGCAGCTTTGATATAGCGCATTTTGTTGTTCGCATCCGACCATAAGTTTCTTGCAATGGCCATATCAGCTTGTAGTTTAGCCAAACTCTTTTGGAAAGCCACTTTTTCAGCTCTATTTTCAGCAGGCATTTCTACATTGTTTAAAGCTTTTACTTCAAAACTTACAGGGGCTGTTAAAGAACTTAATTGTCCATCTTTTATCAACCCCATCTCGACGGTGTAGGTTCCAGGGTTTACCAAAGTTCCTTCATCGGTTCCTGCGAAAGGATTGTAAAAACTAGATCGACTTAAATTGATAGGTCCTTGCGTAGTGTATCTCAAGTTCCAATGAAAACGCTGTACTCCTTTTCTTGCGGCTCTGAATTCCTTCTTCACTACTTTTCCTGAACTATCTTTGATCGTAAACACCAATTCCTCTTTGTTCTGATCAGCTTCAGCTTTCAATTCATTGTAACTTGGATAAGGAGTGTCAGATCCAGCTTTGGTTAACTTCTTTTCTTTCTTTAGACGCTCGCTTTTGAGCGATTTATAGCTTGAATTATAATAGTAGGTGATCAAAGCTTCTGGACCTAAATTCTCAGCAGTATAGAAATTATCTCCTTGGAAAGACTTTCCTGGCAATCCTAACGGACTGCTAAATTCCCACATCAATGCAGTTCTTACAGGATAGATTTTGGCTTCCTCTGTAGGTTTTGCATTCTCGATGGATCTTAGTGGAGAGTAATCGTCCATCACATAAAAACCACGTCCGAAAGTTCCTAATACCAAATCGTTTTCACGTTCTTGAATTGCAATGTCTCTCACAGCAATGGTTGGAAGTCCGTTGCCGAGACTTTTCCAATTTTGACCTTGATTTGGCGAAAAGAAAACTCCGAATTCAGTTCCAACAAAAATCAAGTTTTGGTCTACATGATCTTCTTCAATTGCATACACACTCCCTCTTTCAGGAAGGTTGGATTGAATAGCAGTCCAGCTATTTCCTTTGTTAGATGACTTAAAAATATAAGGTTTAAAGTCTCCATATTTATGATGATTGAACGCAACGTAGATCACATTTTCATCATGCCTAGAAAGGAATACACTATTGACATACGATTGATTTGGAGCACCAGGTACATTCGCAATTTTGCGCCAGCTTTGTCCTCCATTTTCTGAAATGTGAATCAATCCGTCGTCTGTTCCTGCAGCCAATAAGTTTTTGTTGATCGGTGATTCAGAAAAAGCAACAATGCTTCCATATTGAGAAGTAGATCCGTTTTTCATAACAGCATCAATACTCACTACTCGATCATACACTTTTAAGGTATTACGATCAATTTGTTTCGATAAATCATCGCTAATAACATCCCAACTATTTCCATAATCATCCGATTTGAAAACCTTATTCGCCGAAAAATAGAGTCTTCCTGGAACATGTCTACTGACCACTAAAGGCGCATCCCAATTGAATACATAGGCATTCTCTCCTTTTCTAGCTTTGGGTTTGATTCCCACAGTTTCTCCACTTTTCTTATCAAAGCGAACTAATCCACCGTATTGTGATTGAGCATAGACAATGTTTGGATTGTTTGGATCAATTTGAGATTCGAATCCATCACCACCATTGGTAATGAACCATTCCGAATTGCGAATACCATGATTGGTTAGAACTCTTGAAGGTCCCCCCAGACTAAAGTTGTCTTGTGTTCCACCGTAGATGTTATAGAATGGATAATCATTATCAAGTGCAACTTTATAGAATTGAGTCACTGGTAAGTTCTTCTTGAAATCCCACGTCTTTGCAGCATCAAAAGTTTCATAGATACCACCATCACAACCCACAACCCAATGTTTGTTATTGTGAGGGTTGATCCACATACAGTGATTGTCTACGTGTTTGGTATCTTCTCCTACTAAGTTGAAGCTTTTTCCACCATCATGAGTCACAGACATCCACGTATTCATAGAATAAACCGTGTTTTCATCTACAGGATCGGCAATAATTTCTTGATAATAGTTTCCACTGGTTACGTGTCCACTGCGTTTTTCCCAGCTTGCACCTCTGTTTGTGGAAGCGTAGAACCCACCTTTTCTATTGGCAGCTTCTACAATCGCA
>CAZTFN010000119.1:0-11232 GCA_964612905.1 uncultured Flavobacterium sp.
AGCGGTTTTGTCGTTGGAGTAAAGATTAAAGAAGGGCAAAATCTTACCATCAGAGAAGTAGATTATGTTCCAAATTTCTTTCTTCGAGAAAATGAAATCAATCCAGAAAACATTCTTTCTAGAAAACATGAAACATGGGATCATGAAAATGAAGTTAGAGTTTTACAACACAACTACAATGAATCTCCTTTTGTAGATGTTGAGATAAAACAACTCATTTTCGGCAGGAACTCTGAAAGTCAGAATAAGTTGAAAGTTGATTTGTTAAAGAGGTTGGTTGAAAAAACTTTTGGAGATACCGTAGAAATTATCACAACCACCCATAACAATGTAAAAGAATGGGTTGACGGGAATTCGTAAAACACCCGCTCCGCAGAAATTATCCACTTTCAATAGAATATTACTTACTTAGAGATAAATCTGTATTAGAAATTATCATTTTCAATATCTTTAATGCATGGAAGATATTGCCATTATCAAAGGTGATTTTATAGAAAAAAGCACCGACTTTTCTGAGCTAAGTTCAGCCATTCAAAAAGGTTTTGCTTCAAGTAAAATGCTGATTCCTACCAGACATCATCATAATTTTCCAAATCCAACAGTAGATACTGATTCTACTTTGTTATTAATGCCAGCTTGGAATCCAAGCAAAAGTGCAGGTGTGAAGATGGTCACCATCAATCCTGAAAATGGCCAATTTAATCTTCCATCCATTCAAGGAACTTATATTTACTTCGATGCTACTACTGGAATTTTGAAATCTATCCTAGAGGCTAAAAGCCTTACAGCAAAAAGAACCGCAGCCACCTCGGCATTGGCCTCCTCCTATTTATCAAATCAAGATTCATCGTCTCTCTTAATGATTGGAACGGGAAGCTTGTCTACCAACCTGATCAAGGCACATGCTACGGTAAGACCTATTAAAAATGTGTTTGTATGGGGTAGAAACTTTGAGAAAGCAGAACATGTGGCCGAACAATTAAAAGATGAGGAATTCTCAATCACTCCCATTCACAAGATCAAAGACAAAATATCTGAAGTTGACATTATTTCTTGTGCTACCTTGTCCAAAACTCCATTGGTTTTGGGTGAATTTTTAAGAGATGGACAGCATATTGATTTGGTTGGAGCCTACAATTCCAGCATGAGAGAATCGGATGATCAAACTATTTTGAGAGCATCCATTTTTGTTGATAGTTTTGATGGAGCATTAAAAGAAGGTGGTGACATTGTGATTCCAATTCAACATGGAATTTTGAAAGAGTCGGATATTAAAGCCGATTTATTTGAACTATGCGCCAATAAAAAGCTCGGTAGAACACATTCAAAAGAAATTACCCTATTTAAATCTGTTGGTCATGCCTTGGAAGATTTAGTCGCTGCAGATTACTACTATCAAAAGTTTACCACCCCATGAGTAAAACCTATCAAAACATTCTAAACAACACTGAGTTCGTTGCTCCCAAAGATTGGCTTCAAATCAAGACCATCGACATGCATACGGGAGGCGAGCCCTTACGAGTTATTGTTGATGGGTTTCCCAAATTAAAAGGAAACTCTGTTTTAGAATACAGAAGGTATTGCAAAGAAAACTTCGATTATTTGCGTACGGCGTTGATGTTTGAACCCAGAGGTCATGCTGATATGTATGGTTGCATTTTGGTCCCGCCTAATGACAACGAAGGAGATTTTGGAATTCTCTTTTTACACAATGAAGGGTATTCTACCATGTGCGGGCATGCCATTATTGCCATTTCAACCTTAGCCATTGAAATGAGATGGATTGATGTACAGGAAGGCGAGAATGAATTAAAGATTGATGCTCCTTGTGGTCGAATTTACTCCTATGCTCAGGTGAAAAACAATAAAGTTAAGGGAGTTCGCTTTCACTGTGTTCCCAGCTTTGTTGTGGAGCTGGATCGTACCGTTGAAATTGATGGTATCGGAACCATCACTTACGATCTTGCTTATGGTGGGGCTTTTTATGCTTACGTAGATATGGCAAAGAATCATTTTGATTTTGGTTTGAATCCAGAGTCCTATCGAAAATTAATTACTGTTGGAACGGACATTAAACATGCAGTCATGAAAGGAGACAACGAAATTTCGCATCCTTTTGAAGAAGATTTGAGTTTTCTATATGGTACCATCTTTATCGACAACACCAAACAAACTTCTGGTTCCGATAGCAGAAACGTATGCATTTTTGCCGAAGGAGAAGTCGATCGCTGCCCAACAGGATCTGGTGTTTCTGGAAGAATGGCCATTCACAAAGCACGAAAAGAAATCGATTTTGGAGAGACTATGACCATTGAGAGCATCACAGGTTCGGTCTTTAAAGGTTCGGTAGTGAAAGAAGAGGATTATGGTCCGTTCAAAGCCTTGATTCCACAAGTTGAAGGAACCGCCCACATTACAGGAATGCAAACTTTTGTCATCGATCCTAACGACCCTATGAAAGATGGCTTTATTTTAAGGTAATATCAATGAAGAGACTATGTACATTCATCTTAGCATTACTTCTCTTGACTCAATGTCAAGAATCTGCAACCGTTACAAAGAATGATTTCCCATATTTAGCGCACAGCAAAAACATCCTAAACTACAAGATCACTCCACAAGAAAAGTTTGACAAGAGCGGATTGATGTTCTCCGATCAAGGAGCTTGGTTTGCGTACAGTTTTCCAGATTCAGATATGGCGATTGGATTTACTGGCCCTTTCCTAATGACTCAGCAAAACGGGATTTGGTCAAGTAAAACCTTAATGGAACTTTCGATAGACAGTGTGCAATGGTATTCGCATCATACTAAAAGTTATGCCAGTCACCTACAACAATCCTTTACGGCATCCAATATTGAACTTACTCAAAAACTGGTCTTTCTTTCAGGGCATACGGCAATGATTCAATCGACGATAAAGAACACATCCAACAAAAAATTATCTATTCGCTATGCATGGAAGCGAGATAGCATTATGGCTGATGGACTTCAACTGAATCATCGAAATAACGAAATCATCATTTCATCTTCTAAAACGGATGCCATTGGACACCTTCTTTTTGAAGAAGAATCAGCCAACATAGAGCTTGCACCCAAGGAATCCAAATCAATCATAAGTTCTCAATCTTTTATTTTTTCAGAATATGACTGGTCCAAAGAGAAAAAGAAAATTGAACAAACCGATTTCGAAGTATTATTGAATCAAAGACAAGAAGAAAAAAACGCCCAAATCAAAAAGCTTGTTGAACATCGAAAAGTACAGTTTCAAGACACTATCTATGCCGAAGCTCTCGCCAAATCGTTACTCACCTTGCAAAACAATTGGCGAATTCCTGCTGGCGAAATAAAACAAGAAGGATTATTCCCCTCTTACCATTATACATGGTTCAATGGGTTTTGGTCCTGGGATTCATGGAAACAAGCTGTGGGATTGTCACATTATGATTTAGATCTTGCCAAAAAACAGGTAAAACTGATGTTTGACTTCCAAAATGAAGACGGATTTGTTGCTGATGTTGTGTATCGTGATACGAGCATAGAACCTCATAATTACAGGGATACCAAACCTCCTCTTTCCGCTTGGGCCGTAGCAACCATCTATCAGAAAGATGGTGACCTTGAGTTCTTAAAAAACATCTATCCCAAATTGAAGAAATATCATGAATGGTGGTATTCTAAACGAGACCACGATCAGGATGGAATGTGTGAGTTTGGCTCTACTGATGGAACATTAATCGCTGCCAAATGGGAAAGTGGAATGGACAATGCCATTCGATTTGACAACTCAAAGATGCTGAAGAACATGGAAGGCGCTTATTCATTAGATCAAGAAAGCGTAGACCTAAATAGTTATTTGTATGCCGAAAAACTCTTCTTAGCAGAACTTTCCAAAGCATTGGGCAATGAGGATCATCAAAAGTACTTTGAAGATGCTTCCAAACTAAAACAGAGAATTCAACAACAATTCTATGATCCGAACGACGGCTGGTTCTATGACACAAACTTAGAAGGCGGTGAATTCATCAAAGGAAAAGGAAGTGAAGGTTGGACAGCACTATGGGCGAAAGCCGCTTCCCAAGAACAAGCCGAAGCTGTTATAAAACGTATGATGGACCCTAAGAAATTCTATACCAAAGTACCCTTTCAAACCATGAGCGCAGATCACCCAAAATTCAACCCTTTACGAGGCTATTGGCGCGGACCAGCATGGTTGGATCAATCTTATTTCGGAATCAAAAGTTTGCGAAATTATGGTTTTGACGAAAAAGCCAATAAAGCCACAAAACAGATTCTAAAAGGAGCAGAAGGAATTCTGGAAAAAGGAATGCCTATCAGAGAAAATTATCATCCCTTAACAGGAGAAGGACTGCATGCTCAAAATTTTAGTTGGAGCGCAGCACATATCATCATGTTACTATCCGAATAATGGAATATCAAGACTTAAAAATAACAATACCACAAGCCGAGGAGATATTATCTTCTTTATATCCTATTCAAGGAAGTCTTTCTGAACTTCCTGGAGATGTCGATTTCAACTTTCGAGTGAAAGTTAATGGTAACGATGGCTATATTCTAAAAGTTTCTCGCCCAGATCAAGACGAAGCGTATTTGGATTTTCAACAGGCAATCTTATTGTATCTGGAAAATCATGCGAATATTACAGCTCCAAAAACCATCAAAAATAAGCACGGTCAAATCACCTCCGAATATACCGACCCAAAAGGAAATACTCGAAAGGTTCGATTGTTAACTTGGATTCCTGGACGACTTTGGAGTTCCGTGAATCCACATTCCAATGACTTGAGATTAAGCTTGGGGATTGAATGCGGGAAACTCACTCAGGCGCTTCTAGATTTTGATCACCCAAAAGCACACCGATCTTTTGAATGGGATATCGCTGAATCCTTATGGACCAAAGATCATATTCATTTATTTGATGATGAAAAAAGAGAGATTATTGCCTATTTTCAATCGCTTTTTGAGCAGCATCAAGAAAGTTATCAAAGACTCAGAAAATCAGTGGTTCACAATGACCCCAATGACAACAACATCTTGGTTTCTTCGGATTTGATCAACCCCAAAGTAACTGCTGCCATTGATTTTGGAGACGCTGTCTACACACAAACCATCAATGATTTAGCCATTGCATGTGCTTATGCCATCATGCATCATAATGATCCGCTGGAAGCTTCGTTAGCAGTCATCAAAGGATATCATCAAGCATTTCCTTTACAGGAAGTTGAATTAGAGCATATATACCCTTGTATTTCAATGCGGTTGGTCACTACAGTGACAAAATCAGCTATGGGTAAAATCAAAGAACCTGATAACGAATATTTATCCATCAGTGAAAAACCTGCTTGGGATGTTCTGCACAATTGGTATGAAATCAATGCTGATTTTGCTCATTATTCATTTCGCGAGGCTTGTGGGTTTTCTGCACATCCAAAAGAGCAAGTCTTTCAGAACTGGGCAGCAAAGCATCAATTTTCTTTAGAAGAACTTTTTCCATCTATTGAAAGAAAAGAAGTTCACTTGCTGGACCTGAGTGTATCCAGCACATGGATCGGTCACAGAAGTGACTTTAATGATTTAGACTTGTTTCAGTTCAAAATAGACAAGCTTCAAAAAGAACACTCCAACAAGATTATTGCTGGAGGATACTTAGAACCAAGACCTATTTATACCTCGACTGCCTATGACAAGATTGGGAATTATGGCAGAGAAAGTCGGACTGTTCACTTAGGTGTTGATTTTTGGCTCCCTGCTCGAACTCCGGTTCATGCCTTGTTTGATGGCGAAGTTGTCGTTGCAGTGGACGATGTTGGTGATAAAGAATATGGAGGATTGCTGATTTTAAAACATCAAATTGATAACCTGGAATTTTTCACCTTATATGGACATAATACTCCTGAAAGTATTTTGAAACATGCAATTGGAGATCCAATTCAAAAAGGACAAAAAATTTCCGAACTAGGAAACTATCCAGAAAATGGAAACTGGGCTCCTCACCTCCATTTTCAAGTAATGCTATCTCTTTTAGATTATAAAGACGACTTTCCCGGAGTTGCATATCCAAATCAATTGAATGTTTGGAAAAGCCTATGTCTAGACCCGAATCTGTTATTCAAATTAGAGAATTTGACCTCGCCTCAATTCATCTCGAATGAAGAGTTGATTGATTACCGAAAACAACACTTAGGCAAAGGCTTAAGCTTACAATATAAAGTTCCCATCAAAATGGTTCGTGGCGATGGTGCTTGGTTGATTGATCAACAAGGAAGAAAATATTTGGATACCGTAAACAATGTGGCGCATGTTGGACACGAACATCCTGCCGTTGTAAAAGCTGGCCAAAAGCAAATGGCGGTGTTGAATACCAATTCTCGCTACTTACATGAAAACATCAACGAATTAGCAAAAGAACTCATTGAGACCTTACCACCAGAATTGAATGTATTGCATTTTGTGAATTCGGGAAGCGAAGCGAATGAATTAGCTGTTCGCATGGCAAGAACCATGACAGGTCAAAAAGACATCATTGCTTCGGAAGTTGGATACCATGGGAACACGAATATTTGTGTAGATATCTCATCGTATAAGTTCGATGGAAAAGGAGGAAATGGTGCACCTGAACATACACATATATTTCCGTTGCCTGATACTTTTCGAGGGAAATATCAGGGTGAAGACGCCGGTAAGCATTATGCTAAAGAAGTACAAAACTGTATTGATACCATCCATGAAAAACAACGAGATGTCGCTGCCTTTATTATAGAATCCATTATTAGTTGTGGTGGACAAATAGAGCTACCCCAAGGTTTCTTGAAGGAGGCCTACAAAATCGTTCGAAATGCGGGTGGTTTGTGTATTGCCGATGAAGTTCAAGTAGGATGTGGTCGCGTCGGAAAAACTTTTTGGGGATTCCAGCTACACGATGTAATTCCTGATATAGTGACCATGGGAAAACCTTTAGGGAATGGACATCCAATTGCAGCAGTGGCTTGTACACAAGAAGTTGCTGATGCCTTTGCAAATGGAATGGAATTTTTCAACACCTTTGGTGGGAATCCTGTTTCTTGTGCTATCGGAGCCGAAGTCATCCGAACCGTAAAAAGAGAAAAGCTACAAGAACATGCATTATATATTGGAGAATATTTGAGGGAGGAATTGAATCGTATTTCAGAGGAATTTCCAATTATTGGTGATGTGAGAGGACAAGGACTGTTCTTAGGAATTGAATTGGTAAATAAAGATAAAAATCCTTTAGAAGCTCAAACGACGTATTTAGCAAATCGTATGAAAGAGCATGGAATTTTGATGAGTACGGATGGTCCAGACCACAATGTTTTGAAAATCAAACCACCGATGGTATTTTCCAAAGAGAATGCAGATGATTTGATTCATTATTTGAAGAAGATTCTAGCGGAAGATTTTATGAATCATTATTAATCACAAAGCAACTACCTTTATTCAATACAAACTCAACTCTCATGATCCGTAAACTATTCATTTTAGCCATCGTTATTTGTCTTACTTCGTGCACTCAAACCGATGAGAAAACCGATAGAGAAACGATTCTATCCATTCTAAAAACTCAAGAACGAGCTTGGAACAATTATGATTTGGAAGGTTTTATGGATGGCTATTGGAAAAGTGATTCGTTGAAGTTTTATGGAGGAAGTGGATTGACCTATGGCTGGGAACAAACCTTAAAGAATTACCACAAAAGATACCCATCAAAAGATCACACAGGAACGCTGAAGTTTGTTATTAATGATGTCACCAAAATACAAGGCGAATCTTATTTCGTAATGGGCGAATATCATTTGACTCGAAATGTAGGTGATGCCAATGGCATCTTTATGATCATCTTCAAAAAGATTGATGGTGAGTGGAAGATTGTTTCGGATACTTCGTGTTAGCCATTGATTAGTTGCTCAATCTCCTCAATCTCAATCGGCATAGCAGCCGTAAGATTGATATTCCCATTTTCTGTGATCAGGTAATCATTTTCCAAACGACAACCGATACCCTCTTCAGGAATGTAAATTCCAGGTTCACAGGTGAAGACCATTCCAGCTTCAATATTTCGAGAATACAAGCCAACATCATGAACATCCAATCCAATATGATGAGCAGTTCCATGCATGAAGTACTTTTTATACAATGGTTTTTTCGGGTCTTGTTGAGCAACATCGGATGCATCCAACAAGCCTAGGTTGATCAATTGTTCTTCGACCAGTTTTCCCATTTGTCGCTCATATTCTGCATGAACCACTCCTGGTTTGAGCAACTTGCTTCCTTCTTTCAAACAATGCAGAACCGCAGCGTATACTTCTTTTTGTCGATCTGAAAATTTACCATTCACGGGAATACAACGTGTTGTATCACTATTATAGTTCGCATAGCAAACTCCAAAATCCAATAAGATCATTTCTTCATCTTGACAAATATCATCGTTGGTGTTGTAATGCAATGCACAAGCATTTTTCCCAGAAGCCACAATGGGTTTGAAAGCATGCCTTGTTGCGCCAGACTTTACCAAATTATAGGTCAGTTCAGCTTCTAATTCGAATTCTTTGATCCCTGGTTTTACTGTTTTTAAAACTCGGTGAAATCCATCAACACTAATATCTGCTGCTTTTTGAATCAAATTAATTTCTTCTGGTCCTTTAATTGGACGCAAGTCTCTTGTAATCTTTGCAGCTCGCTCATAATTGTGTAAAGGATACTTCTTCTTGCACCACTGAATCATTCGATCCTGTTGAGTCTCTTGATCTTTCGTCGTTCGTTTCATATGTTCATTATGACCTAGGTAAAATCCATCTGCTTCAAAGGCCATATACTGCAAGGTCATCTCAAAATCCTTGGTCCACTCCACTCTATCAATTCCTGAAATGCCTGTGGCTTGTTCTTTGGTGAGTTTTTCTCCATCCCAGATCTTGATATGCTCATTGGTTTCTTTGATGAATAGAATAGCTTGATTTTCTTCTTTGTAAGCATCGGGATACAATACCAAAATGGTCTCTTCCTGATCAATTCCACTGAGATAGAACAGATCGTTATTTTGTGCAAATCCCATCACATCATCAGCATTGGTATGTTGAATATCATTAGAAGTTAAAATGGCAATGGTATTCGGTTTCATCTGAGTCATGAAATTGGTCCGATTTCTTATAAATAGTGAATTTGGAATTTGAGTATAACGCATGGGGTGTATCGGTGAGTTTTTAGAACTTTCTGCTTGGGTTATAGGGTTGTAAATCTAAAGACGATTTCTGATTTGAAATAATTTCAGACACCAGCTTTCCAGTAGCAGGCCCTAAACTCCAACCCATCATGGCATGGCCTGTGGCAATGGTTAGGTTTTTACATTTATCCGTTTTTCCAATATAAGGCAACCCATCTGGAGTTAAAGGTCTCAATCCACATTGAGCTTCTGCTTTTTCTTCGTTTGTGATTTTCAATCCACCGAAATACTTCTCCCCTGCACTGGCAATAGCATTCACACGAACGGGATTGATTTTATGATTGATTCCACCTATTTCCATGGTTCCCGCAAATCGTGTAAGTCCATCCATGGGTGTTACGGCTACTTTTGCTTCTAATAGAATGGTTGGTAATGTTATACCAGTCTCTCGATGTACATTGATTCGATATCCTTTTCCTGCCTGCAAGAGCATTTTTATGCCTAATTTCTTACTCAAGAACGAAGACCAACTTCCTGCTGCCATCACAAATTCATCGGCCTGAATGTCAGTTTTGTCAGTAATTAATTTTGTAATGGATCCGTTGGATACTTCAATATCTTTCACCTCTTCTTGCGCTAATATGGTCACTCCATTCGACTTAAGATATTCAACCATGGTTCGCATAAAATCATGTGGAGAAGTATGGGCATCGCAATGATAATAAACGGCTCCTTTGACATTTAGATTTGCATCGGGTTGGAGTTTGTCAATTTCTTGTTTGGATAAGTTTTCAACTTTCAACCCCAACTCCATTGCTTTTTGTCCAACTCCCCATTCTTCCTCGCCCGCTTTATCGCTTTGATAAGCCATCAACAAGCCTTTGTGATGATAATAAAAATCGAAATCACCAGAGTCCTTCATTTCCTGATAGAGTTCCCTACTCAGCAAATTGATGTCTTTGATGACAGGAATGGATTCTGCAACTTTCTTATGATTGGCTGATTTTTTAAAGGCCCATCCCCATTTTAGAAAGTCGGAATCTAGTCGTGGCTTCACATAAAACGGACTGGCTGGGTTCAGCATCCATTTCAATCCTTTGGTAATAATTCCCGGCGCTGCTAAAGAAATGATATGACTTGGAGTGACATATCCCGCATTTACATAGGAAGCTCCTTTGGTAAAATCAGATTTATCAATTACCGTTACTTCATGACCTTCTTTGCGCAGGTAATAAGCTGAGCTTAATCCTACAATGCCTCCTCCTATAATAACGACTTTTTTCAATTTTTAAGGGTTTAATTCTTAATGATCAATGGACTACTCCCATTCAAAATCCCAAATAGGTTTTGCTCCCAATAGATGTTCTACAAAATAGTTCCAACGTTTCTTAATGAAATACAATCGGTGTTTTCCTGAGTATCCATGTCGCTGACTAGGTAAAATTAATAAATCAAAGTCTTTGTCAGCATTGATCAATGCCTCCGCCAATTTAAAAGTCGCAGATGGATTCACATTATCATCCAATCCACCGTGTGTGATCAGTAATTTTCCTTTTAGGTTTTTAGCGTTGGTGATATTAGAAACCTCTTCATAGGTTTCATCTACAGGCCATCCTTGATACATTTCTGGCCACCAAGCTTTCTCCATTCTAAAATCGTGGTCCGCTGAACTCGCTACTCCTACTTTATAAAAATCAGGAAATGCCAACAAAGCTCTTCCTGTATCAAATCCACCTGCAGAATGCCCAAAGATTCCTACTTTATCACCGTCAATCCAACTGTGCTTTTTGGCCAAATACTTAATCGCTAATACATGATCTTCTAAATTATTCCCCATGTTTTTATAGGAATGATCATGAAACTCTTTTGAACGTCCAGAAGTTCCTAACCCATCTATTCGAACCAAAATGAACCCAAATTCAGCATACGATTGTTCACTAAAAACAGCTCCAAACGATTTAGGAAAACGCTGTGTATGCGGTCCTGTATAGGTTGCGTCAATGATTGGATATTTCTTGGAAGGATCGAAGTCTGTGGG
>CAZTFN010000120.1:0-11091 GCA_964612905.1 uncultured Flavobacterium sp.
AAGGCTCTATTTTTGCGTTACTCTTGTACTAGGGGAAATATTTAATCACTACTATCTATCAAAAAGGCTAGAAAAATAATCGTCAGATGCCTGAAGTACCTTGTGCTTTTGTTGGTGCTTCTTGTGGTATTTTTCTCAATTCCAGCGGTTCAGACCAAACTGGCGAGCATGATGACCGAGAGTATCAATGAAGACTATGGGACTGATTTGGTGATTAAAAAGGTAGACTTTTCATTGTTAGGAACGGTTGCACTTAGAGGAATTGAGATTCGAGACCACCATCAGGATACGCTTATTTTTGTGAAACAACTTCGAACTTCTTTGTTAAATGCAAAAAAAGTCATGGACAATGAAGTGGATTTGGGAAGTGTTTCCATGAAAGGAATCGATTTTCACATCAATACCTACAAGGATGAGGAGTTGGATAACCTGACCATATTCATAGAGAAATTTGAAGAAGACAATCCCACAGACACTCTTACCTCTAGCAGTCCATTTTTATTGAGTACTTCCGATATCTATTTAGAAGATCTGAACTTTAGACAGGAAGATCAAAATGATAAAGTTCCCTTGGCTTTTGCGGCCCATCATGGAGGCGGAAGTTTGCAGAATTTTAGAATAGAAGGTCCTGATGTATTCACACAGATCAACGGATTGTATTTCAGAGATAACAGAGGAATCGATTTTACTAGTGTTACAACGGCTTTTGAATACCATAGAGATTCCATGCTTTTCAAGGATGCCGTGATCAAAACTCCACATTCTCAGTTGAATGCTCAAATTCGTTTCGATTACAAAAGAGAGAATCTAGGTAACTTCAATGAACTTGTAGAAATTGATGCTGTTTTTGATGAAAGTCACCTTTCTGTTTTAGACCTGAATAAAGTCTATAATGAAATTCGAGGCGATGATGTACTACGCTTTACCACCAAACTTCACGGTTCATTGAACAACTTTTCCATGACAGATCTCCGACTGAATACCGATCAGGGAATGCGGATCTATGGAGATATGAATTTTATCAATGCAGTAAATGACGAAAATGGATTTTTCATGACTGCAAGCATGGACAACGTCACCGCAGGATATTATCGACTTAAAGCCATATTGCCGAACCTTTTGGGAGAAACCTTGCCTACCGAATTTCAACGCTTAGGGAAATTTACACTTTCAGGAATTTTAAAATTAACCACAGAGAATATTGAAGCGACTCTGGATATCGATTCTCAAGTTGGTGAAGTTATCACTGATATGGAGATCACTCAGTTTGGTAGTATAGATGATGCAACTTACAAAGGAGAGGTTGAGTTTATCAATTTTGATATAGGTGAGTTTTTCGAAGATCCACTCTTCGGGAAAATGTCTTTTTTGGGCGATGTTGATGGTAAAGGATTTAGAATAGACAACATCAATACCAGTCTGATAGGGAAAGTTTCCAAGATCGATTTTCGCGATTACACCTATCAAGATATAGCTGTGAATGGAAACTATTCCAACAACCTATTTGATGGGAAAATGGATGTAAACGATCCTAACTTGCAAATGAAGTTTGAAGGATTGGCAGATGTTTCGGAAGAAGAGAATCAATTTGATTTCAATGCAAACATCGCCTACGCAGATTTGAAATCTACCAAACTATATGATCGAGATAGTATTTCTGAACTGGAAGGAATCATCGATTTGAATTTGAAAGGGAATAATTTGAATGACATTGTAGGAATTGCCAATTTCAAAAATATCAAATACAAAAACGAAAAGGATACCTATCCTTTCAAGCAGTTCTTGGTGCTTTCTTCCAAAAACGATAGTATCAGACAAATCCGAATTGATTCCGAAGATATCGTGAAAGGTGATTTGATTGGAAACTTTAAGTTTGAAGAATTAGGATTCATCACTCAGAACGCTTTGGGGAGTATTTACTCTAACTATGCTCCCAATAAAGTTGATCCACATCAATTTTTAGATTTTGATTTTACCATTTACAATCAGATTGTAGAGGTGTTCTTACCAGAAGTGTCTATTGCTCCAAATACTAAGATCAAAGGAAAGATCGAGGCAGATACTGATCACCTGAAGTTGACAGTTTCTTCGCCAAGGATTACGGCTTATGGGACTACAATTGACACCTTAATGTTGAGGACAGACAATAAAAACCCTCGACTCCCTTATGATTCTTTTTTGAGTGCACAACGATTGAATACTCCGTATTATAATCTATCAAAGTTGAATCTAGTCAACCTTACTCAGAACGATACCTTGTTTTTTAAGTCAACATTCTTTGGAGGAGATCGATCGCAGGAAGACTTCAATCTTGACTTTTTCTTTACCATCAACGATGATAAGAAAGAGGTGGTGGGAATCGAGAAATCGAACTTTAATTTTAAGGGAACCAATTGGAGCATCAATCCAGAGAATAATAAAGATAACAAGGTTGTATTTGACCTAAAAACTGATGAATATGTTTTCTCACCTTTCCTATTGGAAGCTGTTGATCAGAAAATTGAATTCAAAGGAGTCGTAAGAGATTCTACTTACAAAAGTGTGCAAGCCGAATTTACAAAAGTAGATTTGGAAAGTTTCTTGCCTGAGATTGATAGTTTACGTATCAAAGGTCGATTGAACGGACTCATAGATTTCTCGCAACAAGACAGTTTATATAGTCCAAAAGGAACTTTGGTGGTCAAGGATTTTGAGATTAATGATTTCAAACAAGGAGATTTGTCTTTGAACGTAGAAGGGGAGAATTCCTATGAGAAATATCGAGTAGGATTATTTTTAGATACCGAAGAAGCAAGAAGCATTAGCGCCACTGGAGATATCGATTTTTCAAAATCAAGACCAATTATAGATTTGGATGTATTCATGAGGGATTTCCAAATGAATGCTTTTGGACCTTTGGGTGAAGATGTATTGTCTAGTGTTCGAGGAACGGCCTCAGGAAACTTTACCTTAAAAGGCTTCTTGAGAAATCCAGATATGGATGGAAGTCTTGTCTTAAGGGATGCTGGAATGAAGTTTCCTTATCTCAATGTCGATTATGATTTCGATGGTGATGCTATCATTGGTTTAAAAGGACAATCTTTTGTTTTTGATCGAATATACCTACAAGATACCGAATACAAAACCTTAGGTCGATTGGATGGTGAAATCACTCACAGGAATTTCAACGAATGGTTTTTAGACTTGCAGATCAATTCAGAAAACTTATTGGTGCTCAATACAGAAGACTCTGAAGAAGCATTGTATTACGGTAAAGGGTTTATTCAAGGAAATGCCACAATTACTGGACTGACCAAATTCATCTCAATCAAGGTAAATGCGAAGACTATGCCCAACACCTTGTTTGTGATCCCACTGAAAGATATTGCTACAGTAGATAGTTACCGATTGATTCGTTTCAAGAGGGAGAAAAAAACCGAAGAAATTCGAAAAGAATTAGAGCTCGAGGAAATTGAGGGAGTCAACCTTGAAATTGAATTGGAGGTCACTAAAGACGCGGTGGCTCAAGTGGTGATTGATGAGGTAAACGGAAGTGAGCTAAAAGGAAGCGGGACAGGAAATCTACAGATTGATATCAATACCCTTGGGAAGTTTAACATGTTTGGCGATTTCAATATTGATAATGGATTCTATAATTTTAAATATGGTGGTTTGATCAACAGACCTTTTAAGATTTTAAAAGGAGGAACCATTTCATGGGATGGAAATCCTTTTGAAGCCAACTTGGATGTCACCGCCGTATACACCACCAAGGCAAATCCGGCAATACTTTTGGAAAATTTCAATACCAATAGAAAGATCGATGTGGATTTAATAACGAATATCTCTGGAAGTCTATTTAACTCTACACAGGATTTTGATATTGAAATTCCAAATTCCAATTCTACCATTGCGAACGAGTTGGATTTTGTTTTGAACAATGGAAATACAGATTTTAAAGTACAACAATTTCTATCGCTTTTATTAGTCAATCAGTTTGCCAACCCTGATAGAACAACCGACATTAGTGGAGCTGATGTCATTACAGGAACAACTGGAAGTGCTCTCGGAGCTTTGATTTCTGATATTATAAGTAGTGATAAAGTGCAAATTGATGTTGATTACTCAGCGGGTAATAATGTGCAAAACCCCCAAAATGACGTACTCTTCGATAATCAGGTAGATGTTTCACTAACAACGCAAGTAAGTGATCGAGTGATCATCAATGGAAAAGTGGGAGTGCCAGTAGGTGCACAAACACAATCCAGTGTGGTAGGAGAAGTGAAAGTAGAGGTCTTATTGAATGAGTCAGGGAACTTTAGAGGTGTGATCTTCAACAGACAGAATGAGATTCAATATTCTGCCCAAGAAGAAGGATACACCCAAGGTCTAGGACTGTCATATCAAGTAAACTTTAATTCGCTTTCTGAACTTTTAACCAAACTAGGATTGAAAAAGAAAAAGAAGAGTGAAAACAAAGAAACTCAGAAAAAAGACTCCATCGAAAGACCAAGGCAGCTCATAAACTTCAAGAAGTCTGGAAACTAGATTTGCAACTGAAAAGCATCGGTGTTAAACTCGAAATAATCCAATTCAGCTCCATCAATCGTAAATTTAAAAACAAATGAAAAATCGCCATTAGCAGCTGGTGGAGTATTGAGTTTAAGAATCATCCGATCTGGAAATTTTCTATCCATTGATAAAAACTCTACTAAAGAAAAAGTTTCACTATTTCCTTCTCGACTGTAGAAAACTTCTACATCAAAAAGGTCGATAAGATTTGTGCCTTGCGTATACATAGGATTGTAATCTGCTCCAGAAGTAATCTCTAAGTTTAGCAATAAATCATCTGTTTCTGCTGGTATTGGACTACAAGCATATGTCGGTGTGAACAAATTGAAAGAACTTCTTTGGGAGAAGAAAAAATCTCCAACGGTATGAATTTTAATTTCTAGATCACTAAATAAGATAGGGTTGTTTGTAGCAGAGCTATCCCAATCTAAGGAAGTGATGTTGTATTTATCTGGAAAAGGACCGCAATCGTCTTCGATAAGCGAATTACAAGCTGCCCCAAAAATTAGGAAAGCTACATAAAAGCCTAAGAAAAATTTGAACTGTTTTTTCATTGTGTACAATTTTATAACGCAAGTCTAATAAATTGAGTGTAAAAAACGATTAAATAATTGTTAAATAAAGAGTTATGCTGTAAAATCCACATGATTAACTCGGAAAGAAATGCCATTTTAGTGCTTTGTAAGTTTGATTTACCTTAACAGACTATTTACTTGCTAGTAAACATTTTAGCTCAAAATAGGTCGAAATCGATTTCGTTTTTTTTTTATATTGGAAGGGTTTAATTGAGTAATTTTACGTTTCAATTTATGGGAGATATTAAGAAAATAGCAGTGATGACTTCTGGAGGAGATTCTCCAGGAATGAATGCAGCAATTCGTTCAGTAGTAAGGACTTGTGCATACTATAGAGTAGATTGTGTGGGGATTTATCGAGGCTATCAAGGAATGATCGAAGATGATTTTATTCCCTTGGATGCTCGTAGTGTAAAAGGAATCATCAACAAAGGAGGAACATTTCTGAAATCTGCAAGATCCATGGACTTTATGACCGAGGAAGGTCGAAAAAAGGCACATGCAAATTTGGTAGAACGAAATGTAGATGGATTGGTTGTCATTGGAGGAGATGGATCTTTTACGGGAGGAGTTGTTTTCAATAAGGAATACAACTTCCCAATTATTGGAATTCCAGGAACCATCGACAATGATATTTATGGAACCTCTCATACATTAGGATATGATACGGCATTAAATACGACAGTAGATGCCATTGACAAAATTAGAGATACAGCTTCGTCTCACAACCGATTATTCTTTATTGAAGTGATGGGAAGAGATGCTGGGTTCATTGCTTTAAATGCAGGTGTAGGTGCTGGAGCTGAGGAAATCTTAATTCCTGAAGAAGATCTTGGATTGGAAAGAATGCTGGAATCTTTAGAAAGAAGTAGACGCACAGGTAAGACCTCTAGTATTGTAGTTGTGGCTGAAGGTGATAGAACGGGTAAGAATGTATTTGAACTCGCAGAATATGTTGAAGAGAATTTACCTGAATATGAAGTTCGAGTTTCTGTTTTAGGTCACATGGTAAGAGGGGGGAACCCTTCTTGTTTCGACCGCGTATTAGCATCTAGATTGGGTGTAAAAGCAGTAGAGCTTTTGATTGATGGAAAAACCAACTTGATGGTTGGACTCAATAATAGCAAAGTGGCAACAACAGATTTAGAAGAAGCCATTAAAGGAAGTAACGAAATCAATAAAGAACTCTTAAGAGTTTCCGACATCATGTCGATATAATGATTAAAAACAAAAACAAACAATAAATGATTAAAATTGGAATTAACGGATTTGGAAGAATTGGAAGATTGGCTTTCAGATCAGCAGTGAAGAGAGATAATGTTCAAGTAGTAGCTATCAATGATTTGTTAGAGGTAGATTACTTGGCTTACATGTTGAAATACGACTCGGTGCACGGTGCATTTGATGGAGACGTTGAAGTGAAAGATGGAAAATTGGTTGTGAATGGAAACGCGATCAGAATTACTGCAGAAAGAGATCCTGCAAACTTAAAGTGGGATGAAGTAGGAGCAGAATATGTAATTGAATCTACAGGTTTTTTCTTAACAGAAGAAACTGCTGGAAAGCACTTAGAGGCTGGAGCTAAAAAAGTTGTTTTATCAGCTCCTTCAAAAGACCATACTCCAATGTTTGTCATGGGAGTTAACAATACTGAGTTAAAAGCAGATCAGAAGATTTTCTCAAATGCTTCTTGTACGACCAACTGTTTGGCGCCAATTTCAAAGGTGTTGAACGATAAGTTTGGAATCGTAGAAGGTTTAATGACAACTGTTCATGCAACTACTGCAACTCAGAAAACAGTAGACGGACCTTCAGCTAAGAACTGGAGAAGCGGTAGAGCCTCTTTACACAATATTATTCCAGCATCTACTGGAGCAGCAAAAGCAGTAGGAAAAGTAATTCCTGAATTAAACGGTAAGTTAACAGGAATGGCGTTTCGTGTTCCTACAATGGATGTTTCTGTAGTTGATTTAACTGTGAAGTTAGAAAAAGCTGCAACATACGAAGATATCTGTGCTGCCATGAAAGAAGCTTCAGAAAGCGAAGCGATGAGTGGAGTTTTAGGATATACAGAAGACGAGGTAGTATCTCAAGACTTTGTAGGAGATACAAGAACTTCTATCTTCGACGCAAAAGCTGGAATTTCTTTGAATGATAACTTTGTGAAAATCATCTCTTGGTATGACAACGAAATGGGATATTCAACAAAGATTGTTGACCTAGTTGAATATGCGGCTTCTTTATAAAAGAAGTTAAAATATATGTAAAAAGCCACGTCATTGCGTGGCTTTTTTTATTTTGCCGTACAAAATTATACGAGCATGAAAAAGAAAATGATATTACTGATTTTTGGAACCATCTTTTTTTTGAGTTTGAACGTATCTGCCCAAGAATTCGTAGAAGAAAAGAACTCTATATCTGGAAGTGTCTTAGGAACAAGTGCATTGGTGGGTATTACTTACGAAAGGATTTTCAATCACAACATTATGGCCGAACTAGGATTGGGGCTCTTTGGATATGGAGTAGGGGTCACCTATTTCCCGAAAGGCTATAAAATGAATACACTGAACTTTTACACAGGAGTTAAGTACAACGATAATAGTTTGGGTTATGATGTTGTTGGAGACGATCTCTTTAAAAGAAAAGCATATATACCAATTGGAGTGAATTACCCGATAGAATGGAATAAGTTCTATTTTTCAGGAGATATCGGTCCTGCTTTTGTGGGGAGAGGAATTTTCGGAAACCTAAAATTTGCGTTTAGATTTTAGCCTATTTCACCGCAATCATACTGATCTCAACATTCACGAACTTTGGCAAGTTAGCAACTTCAACCGTTTCTCTTGCGGGAGCAGTTGCCTCATCAAAATACAATCCGTATACCTTGTTGATCTCTCCAAAATTGTTCATGTCTGAAATAAAAATAGAGGTCTTGATCACGTTTTCAAATGTCATTTCAGCCGCCGCCAAAACAGCTTTTAGGTTTTGCATCACAAGTTCTGTTTCTTCCTCAATAGAACCTAGTTCTAGTTTCCCAGTTGCAGGATTGATGGCGATTTGTCCAGAAGTATAGAGTGTGTTTCCAGACAACACAGCTTGGTTGTAAGGCCCAATCGGAGCAGGAGCGTTTGGAGTTTGGATGATTATTTTTTTCATCAGAGAAAGTTATTTTTATAAAAGTATTAAAATAAAACTCGGTTTGGAGGTCTGTTCTTGTCGTATTTCAAATCGCTGAAAACTTGTTTCACCCCAATAAAGAAAGTATAAGATTGATTCAATCCAAAAGGAACCCAGTTAAAGTTAAAGTTCCAGCTATCCAAGTCTCTACGGAAATTTAATCTTGTGAATGTAAAACCACCTCGAACAATGTCATAACCTGTTGAAAAACCAACTTGCCATTTTGGAGTTAAATCCAAGTTTCCTCCAAACATCATTGAATGTGTTTGAATCCCAGCGTCCAAGCCGGTATTACTGTAAAGCGCAGAATATGCGATGTTTAAGGTCCACGGAATTTTGGAGTTGTAGAGTTCAGCTTTTGTCTCTGTATCCTGACTATTTTGAGGGCTGTTCGGGTCGTTGGCAAATCGATTTGTTGGGTCAATTCCCTTTCCTAATACGTCAGGTGTATCTTGATTTCCATTTCCTGAATTCGTGTTTTGATTGTCATCTCCTTCACCATTAAGATCTCGACTCGAAAAAGAATAATTGGCAGTTAGATTTGCAGAGGTCAATCGGAAGATTCCCGGATTGATTTTATCAATTCTTTGCCCTAGGTCATTGGTTTGATAAATGTCAAAATTAGCATTCACGTTCAAAGCCAATTTGTCTTTGAACAATCGAGTTCCTGCGGTGCTTATAATTGGCGCCCACCGCAAGCTGTCTGCGGCTATGTTATACGAGGTGCTAAAATTTAGGTTATTTAACAGCGTGATCTTTTTATCCTCTTCATCGCTATCGGGGTCCTTGGGGGCGACTTTGGCCTCCAGGACATTGTTGACGGAAATACCAATGGAACTATTCAAACCAGAACTTGGGTTACCATAAACACTGGTTCCATCGCCAAAAGGAGAATAGGTTAACAAATCGGTAGGATCATCACTTTGTTGAACCACCAAATTATAGCGGTCTGCAAAATCAGGTCTGTAATTAAAAGAGATCGAAGGTCGAATGGTATGACGAATGGCTTTCAATCGTCCCTTTTTGAATTCAAAAGTCCCATAGATGTTGGTTGATAAGTTCAAGCTCGCACTATATTCTCGAAACGATCGAAATCCTGCAATAGTATCGGTTACAACAGCTCCAAAAGTTCCATCGTCATTTTGAGCCGTTGCATCGTAGGTCTTTTGAGAACTCTGAAAGCTCCATACTTCTGAATAATTAACTCCGGGAGATAAGGTGAAATAATTGAATAAGGTCACATTCGTATTTGCATCTACTTGCTGTCGAACACCTGCACGTGCAGTTCTAAACATTTCCGAAGTGAAAAAGTCTTCCTCTGAAGTATTGATCAAATATTGGCCTTGCATATTATAGGTAACACCTATATTTTGCAATGGATTCTTTTTAATCCCACCTTTTCCAGCAAATGGGTAGACCCTATTCATACTTACTTGTAAAGAAGGTAAGGTCATCGTCACCAATTCTGTATTGGTGTTTTGAGAGTGGGTAGCATTCACACTTAAATTAAACGGAGTACCCACAAAGGTCTTTTGGTAGGAAATAGAGGAATTAAAAGTATTCGTTAAAAAGTTAGAATTGTTAAACTCATTCAACGATTGACGGAAATACTGACTACTTCCAATATTCACCGAAGCACTAAAGTTTGAGGTTGGACTCGACTTTGAATCCTGTCGATGACTCCAGCGGAAGTTAAAGTTTGTGGCTTCCGAAAAATCGTCAAATCCACGAGTACTTTCTATAATTTTCTCAAAGCTCAGACTTACGTTTCCAGAAAACTTATAACGCTTGTAATATGCTGAGTTTCCTCTTAATGCCCAACTTCCATTTGAATATACATCACCGAGCAATTCGAAATCGACATAATCATTAACTACAAAATAGTATCCACCATTTTGTAAAAATAGACCACGACTATTACTCGAACTCCAAGCGGGTATAATGAACCCTGACGATCTTTTTTGCCCCAAGGGGAAATAAGCGAAGGGAAGAAATAGTGGTGTTGGCACATCAGCAATCACCAAATTACTAAGTCCAGCAACAATTTTTTTCTTGGGGACTACCTTTGCTTTCGCTACTCCAATATAATAATCGGGATCATCTTTTTCCGACGTCGTAAACCTTAGATTCTCCATGTAAAGAGTCGAGTCATTTACCCGTTTTGCTTTTTCTCCTAGAATATTTACGCCTGGGTCCTGCCTTGTTTTGATTCCGTAAATAATGGCCTTTTTTGTCTTGAAATTATAGATCATAGAATCTTGCTCAGACTCTTGATTTGCCTGTTTAAAGATAGGACGTTGTTGATATCCTGTGCTGTCTTTAATTCCTTTTGCGAAAAGTGTATTGTTCAAATAGTCCACAATGATAATTCCAGCTTTCAAGTCGATGTCTGTGTAGGTGACATGAGCTTCATTGTAGAGTGTTACGGTTTTCTTTTTTGCATCCTGAATCGTGTAGTCTTTCGCAATATGAGTAATACGATCTGTGATAGCCTCCTTAGGTTTGATAGTGTCTGCGACAATCGTATCCTTTTTCTTTAATAAAAGACTGTCTTTTTGATTCGGTATTAAGGTGTCTTTTTTTACCTTTGGAGGAAGAGGCTTTTTGACCCGAGGAATGGTATCCACTTTTGGTTTGATGTCTTGTGATTGAGCATGGAAGGTGCAGCAAAGCAACAAGATAAGAACTATGTAAGACAGATTTGATTGCAATACGATAATATGCTATTTTTGGGTCTGGGTAAAAATATGGCTCAATAATTGAAGCACCAAATTTGAAACGCCAAAAT
>CAZTFN010000121.1:0-11045 GCA_964612905.1 uncultured Flavobacterium sp.
AACCCTCCAGCAGCTTTCACGACTTTAAAATGCGTTTGAAAATCTTTCCAAGATTTTTGAAGGTCTTGGCAGTAAAGAATCACGCCATTTATTTTATTTTTCTTCAGCTTATGAAGGACCTCGTGCTTTACAACGTTTTCGTAATCATATACTTGAAAAGCCAACTCATTTTGTGGAGAATCTGTGAGGATTATCGGCTTGTCATTCATAAAAACTTTATACATTTGTGCATATGATTTTACACAAAGATACGGCAAAAAAAACTGCAGAATTATTACTTCAGATCAAAGCCATAAAGTTGAGTCCGTCTGAGCCATTTCATTGGGCCTCAGGGTGGAAATCACCCATCTATTGCGACAATAGAATTACTTTATCGTATCCTCCTGTTCGTGTTTTTTTAAAGGAAGAAATTGCTAAGATAGTTGAAACACAGTACGGAAAACCAGATGTCATTGCAGGAGTTGCCACAGGTGCCATTGCGATTGGTATTTTGGTAGCGCAAGAATTAGGTGTACCTTTTGTTTACGTTCGACCTGAGCCGAAAAAGCATGGTCGTAAAAACCAAATTGAAGGACATCTAGAGAGTGGTCAAAATGTGGTGGTAATTGAAGATCTGATTAGCACAGGGAAAAGTAGTTTGGGTGCAGTAGAAGCTTTGAAAGAAGCTGGGGGAGTGGTGAAAGGAATGGTGGCAATTTTCTCTTATGAGTTTGATATCGCTGCTGAAAACTTCGAAAATGCAAATGTGAATTTAACTACCTTGAGTAATTATTCTCATCTACTAGAACAAGCAGTAGACAGCAAGTACATCACAGACGATGAATTGACTACACTTGAAAAGTGGAGAAAAGACCCTGGTAACTGGAATAACTAAGATTATGAAAATAAGCGGAGCAAAAGTCACGACAAACAAGTCGGCGCAAGAAATGTTTGAGTTTTTAACTCAATTAGAAAACTTCGAACAGTTGATGCCTGAAAGTATTCAGAAGTTTTTGGTAGAAGGAGAATCCTTCCTTTTTGCCTTGAAAGGAATGCCAGAAATCAGATTGGTGTTGAAAGAAAGAACTGAGTTTTCAAAAGTCGTTCTAGGAGCAGCAAGTAGCAAATTATCCTTCAGTTTGATTGCAGACATTGAAGCTGTTTCTGACAGTTCTAGTGAGGTAGAGTTAAATTTCGAAGGAAAGTTCAATCCGATGATGGCGATGATGGTGAAGAAACCATTGACTTCGTTCATCAATACGTTGACAGACAATATTTCTAAGCTCTAGCGATCGAAATTTCTTTGATGCCAAACTCAACAATGGAATCGTCTTCCAATTGAATTCGAAGATTTCCTGATTGAGATACGTCTTTGATCATCCCCATAAAAAAGAGTTGCGTTTTTTCGTTCTTGAAAGCTGTAGGTACATTCTTTTTGTAAAGATGCTGTAGATAGTCTTGATGAATAGATTCAAATTGCTGATGTTCTAGTGCGTCAATTTTTAAGCGAATATTTTTAGTCAGTTGAATCATCATTTTTTCTAGATCGAACTCCTTTCCTAAAATGTTTGCTAAAGAACTTGCATTCGAAATATTTTCAGGAAATTCTTGTTGATTTACGTTCAAACCAATGCCAATTACAGTGTTTTTGATCTTGTGCTGGTTGAAAGTGGTTTCTACGAGAATTCCGCAGATCTTCTTATTACCTGACATAATGTCGTTCGGCCATTTAATGGCTAAGTTGGGAACTGACACCTTTTTTAACACCTCAAAAATGGCCAAAGCAACGGCAAAACTTAGGTAAGGTTGTTGCTCAATTAATAGATTTTTGAACTTGGTAAATATGCTGAATGTCAGGTTTTTATTGGGTTTGGAGACCCAAGAGTTGTTCATTTGACCTCGTCCTGAAGTTTGGTTTTTGGTAACAACGACTGTGTAGTCTTCAATGGACGAATTCTGTGCCAATTCCTTCAAAAAAGAATTGGTAGAGTCGATGGCATCAAGTTTGATTATTTTCAAGTGTTAAAGAAAGCGTAAACTCAGATAATATTACGCAATATTATAGCAAAAAAGTAATAACTTTGTTCTAAACTTAAAAATTTTTAATGACGCAAAAACCAGTAAGTACAGACGATTTAATCGCTGTAATATTAAAGGGAATTGACGATGTTAAGGGAGAAGACATCCAGCTTTTGGATTTAAGAGACATAGATAATACAGTTTGTGACTATTTTGTCATCTGTTCTGGAAATTCAAATACACAAGTAAACGCTATATCAGGTTCCGTTCAAAAGGTCGTGAGTAAAGAGTTAAAAGACAAACCATGGCACGTAGAAGGACAGAACAATTCGGAATGGATTTTAATGGATTATGTGAATGTTGTGGTGCATGTTTTTCAAAAACATGTCAGAGAGTTTTATGATATAGAAAGTTTATGGGGCGACGCTAAAATAACCCAGATAAGCCCTGTTTAATTTAATTTTGATTGAGAGAAATGAACGAAAAGAATAATAATAATCCTAAACAAAATCCGCCCAAATTCAAATTCAATATGTATTGGGTCTATGGAGCCATCTTTTTGGTATTCATAGTAATCAGCTTGTTGGATAATACCGCTTTATCCACCAAGAAGATTACCACCAATAAATTTGATGAGATTCTGAAGTCAAACGACATTCAGAAGATTTTAGTGGTAAATAATTCGGTTGCTGAGATTTACATAAAAAGCGAAGCCTTAAGTAAGGTAGACTATCAAAAGCAATCCAATTCCCCATTTTTTAGAAAAGGATCTCCGTTATATGAACATAATTTTGGAGACCAACAAAACTTTGAAAACAAGCTTAAAGAATATAAGGCTAAATATGACCTTGACTTCGATTTAGATGGTGAACCCAGAGGAAGTCTGCTAGACTCTATTGGGTATTTCTTGCCCTTTATTCTGCTAATTGCCATTTGGATTTTCTTCATGCGAAGAATGTCTGGCGCTGGCGGAGGCGGAGGCGCTGGAGGTCAGATTTTCAATATTGGGAAATCGAAGGCTAAGCTATTCGACAATGATACCAAAGTAAGAACAAGCTTCGTGGATGTTGCTGGATTAGAAGGTGCCAAAGAGGAAGTTCAAGAGATTGTTGACTTCTTGAAAAGTCCTGAAAAGTATACTTCTTTGGGAGGGAAAATTCCAAAAGGAGCCTTGTTAGTAGGACCTCCAGGAACTGGAAAAACTTTATTGGCAAAAGCAGTCGCAGGTGAAGCAGGAGTGCCATTCTTCTCATTATCTGGATCTGATTTCGTAGAAATGTTTGTGGGAGTTGGAGCTTCTAGAGTTCGTGATTTGTTCAAACAGGCACAACAAAAATCACCATCGATTATTTTTATTGATGAGATCGATGCCATCGGTCGTGCTCGTGGAAAGAATAGCATGACAGGAGGAAACGACGAGCGTGAAAATACATTGAACCAGTTATTGACTGAAATGGATGGTTTCGGAACTGATACAAATGTCATCGTATTGGCAGCAACCAACAGAGCAGATGTATTAGACAAAGCCTTGATGAGAGCAGGACGTTTTGATCGTCAGATTTATGTAGATCTTCCAGACTTGAATGAGCGTAAAGAAATTTTTGAAGTACATATCAAACCGTTGAAATTAGCGAAAGACGTAAATCTTGAGTTCCTAGCACAACAAACACCTGGGTTCTCTGGAGCTGACATTGCGAACATGTGTAATGAGGCGGCATTGATTGCAGCGAGAAATGATAAAAAATCCATTCATCACCAAGATTTCTTAGATGCAGTTGACAGAATTGTAGGAGGATTGGAGAAGAAAAATAAAGTCATTACTCCGAAGGAAAAAGAAACTATTGCTTTCCACGAAGCGGGTCATGCAACCGTAAGTTGGATGCTAGAGCATGCGGCACCATTGGTGAAAGTAACCATTGTACCGAGAGGTCAAAGTTTAGGAGCGGCATGGTATTTACCAGCTGAAAGAATGATCGTGCAAACCGAACAAATGCTGGATGAAATGTGTGCTACCTTAGGAGGAAGAGCTGCAGAGAAAATTATCTTCGATAAGATTTCAACAGGAGCGTTAAGTGATCTTGAAAAAGTAACCAAGCAAGCTAGAGCCATGGTTACAGTTTACGGGTTGAACGATAAAGTAGGGAATATTACCTATTACGATTCTTCGGGACAAGATGCTTTCATCAAGCCTTACAGTGAGGAAACTGCTAAGACCATTGATGAAGAAATCTCTAAAATGATTGAAAATCAGTACAAACGTGCGATTACCATCTTAGAGAAGCATCGAGAGAAATTGACTACATTAGCAAAACTCTTATTGGAGAAAGAAGTGATCTTCAAAGATGATCTTTTAAAGATTTTTGGAAAGAGACCTTTTGAACAAAATGAAGAAGAAGAAACTACTAAAGAAGAAGTAACTGAAGAAAAATAGTTGATTTTTTAAATGAGTTTTTTTAAAAAATTATTTAGTAAAACATCATCCAAAGAGCAAGAAGCCAAGAAACAAGAAGTGCATCTCTCTTTGGATGATGCTTTTGTACACCACTTTATTGAAAAAGGAGGGAAGTTCTTATACTGCGTTTCTGAAGCGGAAGTTGCTGGTAATTTGAGTCATATTCTGAAAGAAACTTCTTGGGATCAAATTACTTGTTTTGATGATGATTTGAAGAAGATACTCAAGAAACAAAAGATCAAAGTAGCTCCTGAGTTCAATCAAGCTTTTCCTTTTTTTACTACCTGTGAGCATTTGATCTCTGATAACGGAGACATTTTATTTTCTTCGAATCAGTTGAGTACCTATAAGATCGCGTCACTTACCGATGATTTTATTGTGTTTGCCAGAACTAGTCAATTGGTAAAAGACACGGGAGAAGGACTCACTGGAATTAAAACCAACTGCAAAGACAATATCCCTACCAATATTAGTGCAGTAAAAAATTATACATTGAAGAAAGGCGATGATGATTTTTTAAACTACGGCAATAGCAACTCTAAAAACCTATATTTGCTGCTGCTAGAAGATTTATAATATGAGCAGCTTTGTACAGCGAGGTATTTCAGGTCTAATTTATGTGATCCTATTTATAGGTGCAGCATTGTATTCAAGCGAGTCTTTTGTGACACTAACAGGAGTCTTTGGACTGATTTGTATCCGAGAGTTTTCAAAGATGATCAACGCTAAAGCATATGCTGCCTATGCAGTGTTCGTGGCATTGATTGTCTACTTTGTTCTTCAAGAAGAAACCATCGATGGAATCTTAATTCTGTTGGCCATTGCTTTATCTGGATCCATTCATGTCCTGTATTATCTGTATTTAAACAAGATGAAGATTCCTAAAAGCCAGATTTTGAAAGAAGATTTGCTGATTCGGTATCTCGTATTGTCTTTTGGCTTTTTGATGTTCTTGCCATTTTCTAGAGGTTCGTATGAGCCATTTATTATTATTTACATCTTAATATTAATTTGGTCCAACGATAGCTTTGCTTATTTGGTTGGGAAGAATTTTGGCAAACGAAAGTTGTTCGAGAGTGTCTCTCCTAAAAAGACCATTGAAGGCTTTGTAGGCGGAATTATTTTTACGATTGTTGCTGCAGTTATTGTTTCGTATTATTCAGATTTGTTCTCAAGAATGCATTGGATTATTCTATCCGTAATGGTGTCAGTTTTAGGAACTATTGGCGATCTGGTAGAGTCTAAATTTAAGCGTGAAGCAAAGATCAAGGATAGCGGTAATATCATGCCAGGCCACGGTGGAATGTTTGATCGATTGGATAGCTTGCTGTTTATTGCTCCGTTCGTATATTTGTATATCTATTTTTTAAATTAAAAAAATGCTTCGTTTTCACAGAGAAGGATACAAGATTATCACACTAACATTTGCAATTGTTATTACGGGAGTTTTGTTATCAGATCAGTTCATTGAACTCTTTTGGCTGCAAAAAGCGGTACAAGTTGTATTCTTAGTCATACTCATATTAATTCTTCAATTTTTTAGAAATCCAAGAAGAAGTACAGAGATCAATTCAGATCATGTCATTGCACCTGTAGATGGAAAAGTTGTGGTGATTGAGGAAGTGGAAGAGCCTGAGTATTTTCAAGACAAAAGACTACAAGTATCTATATTTATGTCGCCTATCAATGTGCATGTCACCCGATATGCCTTGAGCGGAATTGTCAAGTATAGTAAATACCATCCGGGAAAATATTTGGTTGCATGGCATCCCAAAGCATCCACAGAAAATGAGCGTACGACCATTGTAGTAGAAAACAAAACCTTTGGTGGAATCTTATATCGACAAATTGCGGGAGCTTTGGCAAAGCGAATTGTGAATTATGCAACCGAAGGAGAAGAAGTTGTTCAAGGAACAGATGCAGGCTTTATTAAGTTTGGAAGTAGAGTAGATGTGTATCTTCCCATAGGGACCAAAGTCAATGTGAAAATTGGAGACAAAGTCAAAGGTGGTGTTCAAGTCATTGCCGAAAAATAAAATGGCATCAGCATTAGATAAAGAGTTTCAAGAAGCTTTTCAATCTCTGTCGGAGATGAAGGAAAGTGTTGCTCCTGATATCATGCTAAAACTCTATGCCTACTATAAACAAGCAACTTCTGGAGACATTTTTTCCATGAATGGCAAGTCGGATGTTCGTAATGCTTTCAAATTCAATGCTTGGACCCAATTAAATGGCATGTCAGAGGATGAAGCCAAGCAAGAATATATTAACTTAGCAAAACAAGTTTTAACTACTAATTATAACAAAAAATGAAAAAATTAAGCACCCTAGCCTTGGCACTTTTTGTTGCGTTCCAGCTAACATCTTGCGGATCGGACAAGAAGGAGGAGAAAAAAGAGAAGAAAGCTTCAACAGCTGCATTTGTATTGAGTGATGCGAAGAGTAAGGTGGAATGGACCGCGTACAAGTTTACAGAGAAAACTCCAGTGAAAGGTCAGTTTAGAAAAGTAAACGTGACTGCAGGAGGTGAAGGAAATACAGTAAAAGATGCGATTAATAATGCCGAATTTTCAATTCCTATTAGCAGCGTTTTTACAATGAATACGGACAGAGATTACAAGATTAAGAAGTTCTTTTTTGGAATCATGAAAGATCCAGAATTGTTGTCTGGAAAGCTGATGATTGAAAACGACTCTATGGGGCATGCACATTTGACCATGAATGGAATTACAGACAAACTTCCTTTCAAGTATACGATTGATGGTAAGAAGTTTAGCATGACTACCAGCATGGATGTATTAAACTGGAATGCAAAATCATCTATTGATTCGTTAAATGCAGTGTGTAAAGATTTGCACAAGGGATTGGATGGAATCAGTAAACTTTGGTCTGAAGTAGCAATTAGTGTGAATACAACTTTTGAATAAGACCTGAGCTCAGAAATAATATGAAGAGTCACGCAAAGCGTGGCTCTTTTTGTTTGTATCACTTTGAAATTGAGTATCTTTAACAATGATGGAATTCTTTGAAATATACATCCAAGGGTTTGGATATGTAATGATTCTTATGACCTTGGTTTGGATTGCCAGTGTTTTTATGAAAAATGCCAGTATTGTTGATCCATTTTGGAGTGTTGGATTCATTGTAGCTGGTGTTTCCTATTATTTGCAAACAGATGGGTTTGAGCTGCGAAAAACAATCCTATTAACACTTTTGGTCATTTGGGGAATGCGACTGGCTATTTATTTAGGCTGGCGCAACATTGGGAAACCTGAGGATTATCGATATCAACAGTTTCGAAAAGATTATGGACCTGAACGTTATTGGTGGTTCAGTTTCTTTCAAGTATTTCTATTGCAAGGTTTTTTATTGTGGTTGATCTCCGCTCCATTGCTCGCCGCTATGTATTATGGAGGTGATGAACCTCTTGGAATCTTCGATTATATCGGAATGGTTTTATGGTTGATTGGCTTTGTTTTCGAAGCAGGAGGCGATTATCAATTAACTCGATTCAAATCGAAATCAGAGAACAAAGGAAAACTCCTAACCACTGGACTATGGAAATATACACGTCATCCCAACTATTTTGGCGATGCTTGTTTGTGGTGGGGCTATGGACTCTTTGCGGTTTCCGTAGGAAGTTATATGCCATTACTAGGTCCATTGCTAATGTCGCTATTAATCATTAAAGTCTCAGGTGTGGCGATGCTGGAAAGAACTTTGAAAAATACCAAACCTGGATATGAAGATTATGTTCGTAGGACCAGTGCGTTTATTCCATGGTTTCCGAAGCGAAAATGATTAGTCAGCGTCTGACTCAAAGTCAAGTGCTGACTAGAATATAAATATGAGTAAATATCTTAACATCTGGCTGATCTTATTCGTCCTTTGGGGCTTACCCTTGACGTATTATCGAAGTAAGTTCAGAAAAATCGTATATCAAACCGATTCTTGGGTTATCAATATCAAACCTTTATTTATCAAAGAACTCAGAGGGATTTTTGGAAACTTATATCCAGATAATCCAGCCTATATTAAGATGCGGAATTTCTACAGGATTTATCTCACTATCTACACCATCCTGTTTACGCTCTACATGATTTTTACCTAAGATATTACTAGAAGATACCTAAATAGATAGCTATTAGGGCAAAAGTATCAACTGTGCCATGAACTACCACACAGAACCAAAGGTCGTTCTTCCTTAAATGAAATAAGGTCGCGATCATTGTTCCGGTAATACCACTTAAAATTTGCCCTGTAATACCTTGATAAGCATGAATAGTCCCAAAAAAGATTCCGAAGATGATAATATTTGCAACAATTGAAGGAGTACTATTTCCGAATACCTTTGAAAATCGTGTCATAAGATAACCACGAAAGATGATCTCTTCACCAAAAGCAGCTGAGGTCCATACAAAGCCCAGAGTCACTAGTAATACTGGCAGGTTATCACGTAAAAGATCAAACGTAGAAATATCAATAGGTACTCCTGTGAACTTCGTTACAATTGGAACCAATAAATAGCGATAAATCAATAGGATGATCAATCCAGTAATGGGAGCTATAATTGCTAAGTTAAACCAGTTGATATTTTTCTTTTGGAATCCTAATGATGAAAACAACTTCATTCCAGAATCTAAATAGGCTGCGAAAACGACCAAAACTGTGAGGACTAAAATTGTTCCTGCTCCTAAACCTAGGTCAAAATAAAAAGTGGCTATAATGAGTATAGTAGTGAGGAAAAATAAGATTCGAGTTTTCACAATGTTGAGTTAGAAAAACTCAATATAGTCAATTTCGAATTCAAAGTTGCCGTATTTTTTCTCGTCGGTAATAAAGCCCAAACGAATGACTTCACTTAATGCATCGCTATCTAGAGTTTCATTCATCGGTTTGCCGATGTAGTGTTTTCTGAAGTCCTTTAAATTCAAAGTAATTGTTTTCCAATCTCCTTCAGTGGAGGCTAAGCTGGTCTTATAATTCGGAATGTACCAACGTCTGCTGATGCTCAATGTCATAGCCAAAGAGATCCCTTGTGAGCGATATCGAATTTTCACTTGCTCATAGTTTGCCAATTCCTTTTTAGAAAAATTACTGCGCAGCGAAGAAAATCCACCATTTTTATCTAGGGAGACTTTTCCTTTGAATAAAATACTATCATCGGTGAGTTCAGCTTCTCCTTCAGACAAACCACCCATCACGCCATCATTTACGACTTGCCAATTTCGACCGTCTTTCTGTTTGCCAAAATCGATTTTAGGAATGTCCACGGTCAAAGAAGTTAGGAATAGTAGGGTTAGAAAGATCGTTTTCATAAGTCATCTCATTCATCATTGCAAAAATACGCAACAACTTGAGGATGAATTTCCTATGAAAAGTTAATTATTGCCTAATTTCTTTAATTTGTCTTTGGCATGTTGATTTTGCGGATAGAGTTCCAATGACTTTTTGAAGTTCTCTGTGGCCAGTTTTTTGTTTCCCATATAGAAATATCCAGTAGCCAAACTGTCGTATAAATTCGCTGATTTTGGATAAATATGGAGAGCGAGCTCATACATCGCAACTCCATGAGATGCCGTCGCTGGATTAAAGATTAATTGCAAGCCAACTTGGTTGATGGCCCCTTCTGGAATTTGAAAAGATGGATACTTCTTCTTTGTATTGTTATACAGTGAGATCAGATTCTGATATTGCTGCTGCTTGGCCAGCGCGTGAAAATCTCGAAACGTAAACTTTTTTTCCTGTGCTTTTTTCGATTCTTTTGAAATGAGTCCAGAGTTTTCTTCTTTCTGAAGATATTTCAACGCGGTAGCGTTTTCTTTCAAATAAGAATTAAAGAACTGCAAGCTATACTCCAAAACCAATCGGTAAGAAGCCAGAATTTTCTCATCGCTTTTATCTTGTTTTGGGTCTCGATTTTTCAACATAACATCCAAAGAAGAAAAATTCAAATGCGTCAAGTCATGAAAACGAAGTTTGTACGCATCACTAAACTTTAGATCGTCATAGAAGTCGAAATCCGTGTTCAATTTGGGATCCATTTTGTCTTTCTTCATGATCTCTTCTGGAATGGCTTTCTGTGCCATGTGAAGAAAAGGAACGTCTACTTTGTCAATAGCAAAATCAGCCGTTTCTTTTAGCAATTTGTAGTTATATCGAATGGTTCCATCCAAACTCAAGATCGCCTTTATTTGTTGATTTCGCATTTGAAACAACACATTGGAAAGTCCACCAAAACTGAATCCTGCTGTGGCAATTTTATCGGAATCAACTTGAGGGAGCTTAGAAAATTTATTCAATAAAAACTCCAAGTCTCTTGTTTGACTTTTCAATCCACCCATCAAATCTTTTCCAATCCATTGGTTCTTTGGTCCCAAACTTGGACAAGCAACCACGACATATCCGTGACTAGCCAAAAATTCGGCCCAAGCAAAGTTCTCAACAGATGAGGCCTCGTAGCTAGGCGCATATATAATCAATGGGAATTTTCCTTTGGCAATTTCTGCTTTCTGAAATGCCTTAGATCTTCCTTGAATGGATTCTTTGTTTTTTGGAGTGTTCCAATATTGATACCAACTAAGCAATTCTTCAT
>CAZTFN010000122.1:0-11040 GCA_964612905.1 uncultured Flavobacterium sp.
ATCATTAATGTTATCCTTAAAAAAAATATGGATACAGGCTTGAATATAAAGCTTAATTCAAATTATGGGACCAGAAGATATGGCCTAGGGTTCGATGGGAATTACAACACAAGAAAGGTGAATTTTCGCTTGAATACAAGAACAAATAGTTTAGAAACTATAAATAAGCAGAAAATACAACGGGAGTTTTCAAGTGGTGCTTCCGAAACGATTTTCACTCCCTATAAGTTTGACGGAAGTACTTCGAATATTAGTTCTGGGATTGATTTTTTTGTAAATGATAGGTCAGAGATTTCTTTTGATTTTACTTATACAGACGACAGTCATACAAACAATAATGAGTCTTTTTATACAAATGTATCCAACAGAGAAGATTATATTTTCCAAAGGAAAGATAGTCATCACCACTACATAAACATTTTTAATGTAAACTATCGCTTAGAGTTTGATAAAGAGAATCATTTTTTAGAGCTAGATTACTATATAAATTCAAGCAAGAATGATTATCCTATTTCAGACTTCGAAGATTTTGTTCAATTAAACGAACAGCTGCTAACGGAAGATTTTGATTTAAAATCTTTAGCAGGGGATTATACATTTCTCATCAATAAGAAAGTCTTTGTTGAAACCGGAATCTTAAGAAATACGTTAGCATTAGAGAGTTCGAAGGATGTAACTGGGTTTGAGACTAATTCCATCATGCGATCAAGAGATATTTTTGATTACCACGAGGAACTGCTTGGAATGTATGTTTCTAGTAAGTTTTCGTTAGGATATTTTCAATTCCAAACAGGGCTGCGCTATGAGTTTTTTTCATCAAAATCTCAAATTCGAGAAACCGATTTCAAAACCAGTCAAAGGTTTTCAAATGTATTCCCGTCCCTCCATATTTCTTACCCTATTTCGGAAAAAAGCAACGTGAATTTTGGTTATAGCAAACGAGTGTCGAGACCAGATTTTCATCAGATAAATGCCTTTCAAATTGTGAACCCATTATTTAATTGGGAATACAATCCAAATATTAAACCTGAATTTAGCGATAACTTGGATTTGAGCTATCAATACAGCAAAAAGACTTTACGTTTGAATGGGTCATTGTTTTATCGACATAAAAAAGATGCTGTTCTTTGGGTAGAGTTTTCCGAAAATGATCAACAAATTTTTAGATACATAAATGCAGGAATATTCAACTTTTATGGTGTTGAAGGTAGTGTTCAGTTGGAACTTTCGAGCTTTTGGAATTCTCGATTAAGCGCTAATTTTTACACAACACAAATTGAGCAACAACAGTTTGTAACTTGGAGTAAAACCTATTCTTCAGCATTTCAATTTAAAAATACCTTCAAAATTAGTAAACAACTGGGCTTTGATATCACTTACTTGTACAATCCTAAAAGACAAAATGCCTTTAGTTATGATCGATATAGAAAGCGTCTAGATATGGCGGTTAGGGGAAAGTTTCTTGATAAAAGATTGTCCATGGGATTGCGTATTGTGGATGTTTTTAACGAAAATGACTTCGTTCGAAAAAGTCAAACCAGTAATTTGTTTCAAGTGACAGATTGGAGCATTCAAAACCTGAAGAGAAGTTTTTTGTTGAGTGTAAATTACAATTTATTCGATGGAGATTTAAAATCTAGAAGAAGAAAACAAAGAACATACAAGCAAATTCCAAGAGATTAATATGTTCATCAAAAGAATACATACAACATCCTATTATTCCTCGTTTAGAAACGAGCTTTTCACGCATCTATTATTTTGGATCATTTATCTGATTTTTCCTTTGGTTAAAAGTATTGGAAGAAGTGGTTATCAGTATAATTTTAAGAGCGAGTTTATCGATTTCTTCTTTGGATTGATCGTATTTTATGTGGCTTATTTTTTACTGTTCCCATTGAAAAGCAATGTTTTAAAGTTGGTCATGATTGTACTTGTTTTTAGTGCGTTTGGTTATGGTAATTTTAGTTTTCATAACGAGCTTTTTGGGGGAACGCATCAAAGAACGTTTTGGTTTTATGCAGTGAGCTATTTTTCTGCGTATACGGTTTTAACCTTGTTCGCATTTGCGCTTTACTCTTCAAAAGAAGCATATCAAAAAAGAATAGCCTTAGAGGAAGAGAGATTGAAAAGAAGAGAAGCAGAATTATTTAATCTACGAGCGCAAATAAACCCTCATTTCCTTTTTAATACACTGAACACGATATACTCTAGTGCATTAAAAAAAGAAGATAAAGCACCCGAAATGATCTTAAAATTGTCCGATAATTTTCGATATGTATTGCAGGAAGGATTGAATAAGTATGTGACAATAGAGAAAGAAATTATTCATTTAAAGGATTACATCAGTTTGCAGGAAGAGAGATTAATAGATAAAGTCTCCGTTGATTTTACATATTCTGTAGATGATTATAGCCAGAAGATAGCGCCATTACTCTTAATTTCATTCGTAGAGAATTCGTTTAAATATGTAGCATCACTTAAGAGCAATAGTAATAAAGTCGTCATTAAATTATCACTGCAGAATAGGCAGCTGAGCTTTTACTGTGAAAACCCATTTAGTAATCAAAAGACAGTAGGGGAGGATCTGCATTGGAAAAAAAGTGGTATTGGTATAAAAAATACAAAAAAGAGATTGGAATATTTATATCCTAAAACGCATGACATACGTATTCAAAGTTCGAATCAAATATTTAAAGTGCATCTAAACATAAGCGTATGATTAATTGTATCATTGTTGAAGATGAAAAATCTGCTCAAGATGTATTGCTTACTTACATTGCAAAAACACCTTTTTTAGAGTGTGTTAAACTGTATGAAAGTGGGCTGGACATAGATGTCAAAACTATTGATTCTGTTGAATTCATGTTTTTAGATATTGAATTACCCGAAATAAATGGAATTTCGTTTTTAAGGACCCTAAAAAAAAAACCGAAAGTGATCGTTACTACCGCATATTCTCATTATGCCGTAAGTGCATTTGAGGAGCATGTTATGGATTATCTGGTAAAACCATTTTCCTATGAACGCTTTTTTAAAGCGGTATCTAGGGTTAAATATCAACTTCAACTTGAGAAAAACGAGGTAAGTGATGAAGTATTTTTGTACTCGGATAAAACATTTCACAAGGTAAAAGTTAATGAGATTTTATACATAAAGGCAGAAGTTGACTATGTAAAAGTTGTCACCAGAAATAAATCAGTTCTTGTACTGGACAGTCTTCGTAATTGGGAAGAAAAATTAAGTGTCTATGAGTTTATAAGAATCCATCGTTCCTATTTGGTCAACAAGAAGGCATTGTCTTCATTTAATTCGTCCAAAGTCACTATTGACGACAAAGTTTTACCTGTGGGAAAAGTTTTTTCTCAGAGTTTTCTTAGATCGATGAAGGTCGATTAAGCATGAAGTGTTTGCAGTTGAAGTTTATCTGGATTCTGAATTGAACGATTTAATGGCCTTGGTATCTACCCAAAAGATGTTTACTTCTCCCTTGCCCAAATACCTATGAAAAAACAAATATTTCCCATCTGGCGTAACACTTCCAAAAATCTCTTCGTATTTGGTATTAATGCCAGCGCCTAAGTTAATTGCTGGGCCCCATGAACCATTGTCTTCACGATAACTAATATAGAGATCTGAATTGCCATAACCTCCTGTTCGTTCACTATCCCAAATTAAATAGCTTTCGTCAGGTGCAATAAATGGATGGCTTGTCCATTTTCCTGAGTTTATTTCTTTACTGAATGCGATTGGTTTCTCATGCTTGCCCTCTATAAATCTAGAATACCAAATGGTACCTATGGAGTCTCTTTCATCAAAAACAAAGCTCTTGTTCTTAGAAGATGTCAGTCGCATTATAGGAACATGTTTAAATGGTTCCTTCAGACTTTTAACATTAGACCAACCCGATCCATTTCTCTTTATATAGCGAGAACCTAAATGAATTGTTTTTCCATCGGGTGAAAGAGAAGGTTCTCCAACGGAAGCTTTAGGAGGATATACAACAGATTCGATCCATTGCTCATTCTTGTATTCAATGACTACTAGGGTAGATTCTTTGAACTCACCGCCTTTTCTCTTGAAATAAAATTCTTTTAAGTCGGGCGTAAAACTGCCAAAAAACTCTGCATTTTTTGTTGTCACAATCTTAGGCGCAAAAACTTCTGGAGTAAGACCTGGCGGCTTTTGTTCTAGGTATAAGTGTTGCTTTGGAATTGAGCCATTTTCTTCACTGGTATCACAAGCAGATAGAGAGAAACTCAATAGGATTAAAAGAAAGCAGTACCGTATTCTCATCTAAGGTGTCGAGATTTGATTTTTTAAATTATTGAAACAAAATTAATGGTTGTTTCTTTTTGCTGGAACATTCTTGATTAATCTATTGTTAGATTCCCGTGCTTTTCGAAGTGTTTGCTCCTTAATACTATCAAACTCACTTTGACTTACAACCTTACCTCTTTTCGGTTCTTGAATGCGTTTTTTGCCTTTTTGTTTAAGGGTTACTTCGGTTGTTAGAAGTACTGTATTTCCGTCGTGTACCTCCAAAATCAAGCCTGGCAACCCGTAGAAGAACCCCGGACCATGTGAAACAGGTATTTGGTTTGTAAACCAAGCAACCACTTCTCTTTCTTTTTGAACAAACTTTAACGCACCATCTTTGCCTATTTCATGAGCGCTGTAGGCTTTTGTGAAAACAGCTTTTCTACAAAGGTATTCCCCAATTTGTTTTGTTTTATCCAGAATTCGCCAAGGCTTAATTTTTAGAGAATCCTGGATCAGGAAAATTTGACCAAACCACTCTTGCTTATTAATGATTCTTTTTTCTTTGTTGTTTTTGTAAAAATTTTCGAAAGGATAAACCACTCCCATTCTACCAAACCCATTGGATTGATTGGGAACATTGAGTTTTTCTATCAACTTAAATAATGAGATGTCTTTATTAAAGAGCAATTTGAACTCTTTTTGATGTGCTTTAGCGACTCTTTTTTTATAAGCTTCCAACTCTTTGTCATAGCTTAATTCCTTGTTGGAATTTGCTGTAGCGCTTTGATAAATAATTTCTCCTTGAAATTCTTGTGCAATTAATAACGCTGGTATGAATAGTATCAAAAGGAATAATCTAAACATATTCTGTAATGATTTGTTTACCCATTATTCGTCTTTGAGATAAAAAATCACAGGAGGTTTGTCTATAACGGTCCAACTACTTTCGGATACTCTTACATATAGGTAAGGCGAATGGTATGAACCTTTGTGGAAATTAGAAAAATAGGATAGGAGTTAAATTGATTTCGAATTAGGGCTTTGTGTTATTTTGAGATGAAGTCAACCCCGATTCGTTATCGTTTTTTTGTAAAAAATGTGTTTGATTTATTTATGAAGTCATCCTTTGTTTCTCCTTCATGAGCACCATGCGATACATTTGGCAATATCCAAAGATCTGAATTCGGTAAATTTTTTCGTACTCTGGCAATCTCATCGATATCCATACCATCATCGTTGTCGCCCACCATGATTAAAACTTCTGGCTTCACTTGTTGCAATTCATCATTGGTCAAATGAACTGTATAGTTTTTAAATTGTGACATTAAAGACTTGATTTTCTCATCGGTTCCATGATATGGTACCAACCACGGAAAATTATCTTTATTTTCAAAGGTGAAGGCTTTTTGGTAATTCTCGAAATCCTTTACGTTCCAAGTTCCTACTGCGCCAATAGTGATCATTGATTCAATTAAGTCTGGGTTCTGCAGCGCAACCTGATATAAAATATCTCCTCCAAAACTAAAACCAATGGCTTTAATTTTATCCAACTTCAGGTAGGTAACTAATGCATTAAAATCTTGAGCAACTTCTTTTAGCGATAAGTCTTTTTTGAATGTATCCGATTTACCATGGCCTGTTAAATCGACCAAATAAACTTTATAATCTTTGTAAAAAGATTGTACATATGGTCTCCATGATTGGGAGGATAGGGTGTACCCATGCAAAAGAAACAATGGTTCTCCCTCACCATAAACCTCGTAATACATATGAGTGTCATTTAAGGCAACCAACTCTGATTTGCTCGGTTCAAGAGAAAATGACTCTGATTTCTTAGAAGGATTGCACGAATTGAATAAGATCAAAAGAACAATCATTTCAATGCCAATTGCAACTAAAAACTTGGCAACTTTTTTCATTTTAATAAAGTTTTATTTGTACTGATAGATCAAAGGTAGAACCTTACAATTACAGATGAGCTAGTCAAAATTGAGAAGTCACCATCATTTAAAACATTGCTTAGTTGAACCTCACAACCAATACTGAAATTTTCTATAAAAAAATATTCTCCTCCTAAGGTGGGAGAGATTACTGCAATTTTTGTTGTTTCATTGCTGTAATAACCTAACCTTAGACCGTACAAAATATTAAAATTTTGTTTTGGTTTTTTGCCGAAGATACCAATACCTATTGAATATTGGTCAAAGCCATCGGACACCGAGAATCCAACTGAAGGCTCTAACCGAATTTTATCATTAAAATCAATAGTCATCAATACCGAGTTTAGTGGAGAACTGTCATTGAAATAATTATGATCAACGATGTCGAATAAGTGCACACCAAACCCGAATTTGGAGCCATTGTTCTCATTCTCTTGAGCCAGTAATGGCTGTGTTAACAGGAAACAGAGGAATACGAATATGGAGAATGTGGTTTTTGTTTTGTTCATGTTGATAGGGATTAAAAATATGTATGAATGTTTGCTTTGATTAATTCATACTATTATTCTCACTTTTTTAATTTAATCACACTTTTTTTAAACGAATTAACATAACAATCGAAAGAATGAGAATCGTGAGGCTGAGAACGATTCCTGCTATTCCCAACTGCTGATTTAAATGATGCTCACTCAAGGATTGTGATACTAAGTTTATGGCAGCAAAAAGCAACCTTACGCTCGCCCAAATTATGAGAAGCCAAGACCAAGTTTTTACGATGAACTTAAACCCTTTTCTTTTAGAGAACTTATATGTATAAAATAACAGGCCTATTACGAAACCAATCAGAAATAAAGGAATGAACCGACCTAATATTGCGTACTGGATCCCTTTTCTGACAAAGAATAGAATGGTCAATAAGAGAGGGAGAAGGAGGCTGTTTTTTATTGTGATGCTATTTGTTGTATTCATTTATTTTGATATTAAATCTTTAATTACCTCAAAAGCAAGCCTTGTTGTTGATTGTAAATAATCAAAGTTTACCAATTCATATTTGTCTTCTTTAGTGTCTTTCTTTCCAGAATTGTCTCTTTTCGCATAAGCTTGACTAACACCAACGGTATTGATTCCTTTTTTGATGAAAGAAAAATGATCAGACGAATTTATTTGTGTTGTGTAAATAGGGATCTTGAGTTCTTGAGCATTCTTCTCATAAGCCTTTTTTAAAAGCTGTGTTGGCATCTCCAATTCGACTTCCTTATTATTATCGCTATCCCAGCCAATCATATCAAATGTGTGAACCGAATGAATGTCGAACTTTTCCTTGATTAATAATTTTGCGAAAGCCGAACTACCAATGCTTTCTTCCTCTTCTTGATCAAAGAAGACGAGTATGACGTTTTTATGTCTATTGGGAAGTTTAGAAAGCTTTTTGACAACAGAGTAAATCAAAGTCATTCCAGATGCATTATCTATAGCACCAGGTACATTTATCTTCCCTGTATCGTAATGTGCACCTAGAATCACATATTCATTGCTCGCTGTTGTGGCTGGAAGAGTTGTATATACATTGACTCCTTTGAAAGGTTCTAGAATTAAATCTATTGCTTGATTTAAATTTGGCATATTATAAGAGTGCTCTAATGGTTGCAAACCTAGCTCTATGATAATTTCTTTTAGATATTCTCTTACCAGTCGTTTTTGTTTATTGGACCATCTATCTGTTATTTTGATGCCTTTTTTTAATTCAAATTCTCCTGATAATTGACCAATCATTTGCTTTTGCATGGCGCCAAGATCAGTTGGAAGCTTATTCGCGCTCTGTTCAATATTGTTATTGCAAGACATGAAGAATGATGTAACTACTAAAACAAGAATAGCCTTCACTATTCGTCTTATCGTTTGTATTTCCATGAAGCCCATGTTTTCAATGTGTTGATTAATACGTTTTTTCCTTCATCTCCATTGGTCATCATAATCAAACCACTTTTGTTTTTGAAATCTATAAAGAATGCTGATTGCCAACCTGTGTTAGAACCAGAATGCCCTTTAAATGTTAACGGGCCAAATTTCAATATGCTAAAACCGAGTCCGTAATTTCCTTTGGATACTTTTGTAGGAGTTGTCATTAAGTCGATTGATTGAGATGAAAGAATAGAATGTTTGTTGAGTATTTCATTTGCGAAAAGAATAAAATCATTCAAGGTAATGTGAAGGCCAGCTGCACCTTGAGCTGTAAAGTATTCAAACGGGAGTCTTTTTTCATTGTCATCATAAGGGATGGCTGATTTATTAAGGAGTTTAGGACTTAAGTTGAATGATGTGTTTCTCATTTTCAAAGGACGAAATACTTTCTTTTTCATGAACTTATGAAAGGGCATTTGAGAGACCTCTTCAATGATTAATTGTAAAATAGTATAACCTCCTCCTGAATATTGAAACTTGGTGTTTGGTTCTATGATAATTTCAACTTTTTCATTTGCTCTTACAGGACCATTTTCTCCATCTAAAGATGCTTCTAACGAAGGCAGTTGTTTTTGTACAATAAATCCAGGATATCCATGCACCGAAATTCCTGCTGTATGATTTAGTAATCCTCTTATCGTGACTTTTTGATTGTCATATTTTGTTTTTGGCAGTTGCCATCGCGTCAAGTAAGTTTCTGCTGGAGCGTCCAAATCTATCTTACCCTCCTCTACAAGTATCATGATACCCACAGCCGTAAATAGTTTTGAAATAGAACCTATATTAAATCCTGTTTTCGAAGTAACTTTTTCATGTATTCCGATATTAGAAAGTCCATAGCCTTGTTTGAATATTTCTTTCCCTTCATTAAAAACTGCCATTGCCATACCCGGTACTTTCTTTTTTTTCATGAACTCAGGTACTTTGTTGTTTAAGGTTTCAATTAGTTTATTGTAGGATGTACTGTTTTGACAATATGCTTGTGATGATAAAAGGATCGCAATAGTTAAGATGAATATTTTTCTCATGGTTCTTAAATTATGTTCTTGTCAAACCTATTCTAGAATAAAAAGCTTTGAAAATTGAATTGACGAAAGCATGAAAATATTGACATGACACATCAATTACTAGTGTTGAGATTTATTCATCAGTAAAAACGAATGGTTGATCAATAATTTAATGCGATACATCAAAAAAAAAATAGCAATGAAATGGATTTTATATTTTTGATTAATGTTAAAACTCTTCAGGACTTATTGGATCAATATCGTATTGGTTCTTTGCATTTTAATTTCAATTACTGGAATGATTATTATAAAGGAACGTTTGGAGTATGAAACAAGTTCTACAAACGAAAACGAGCTCTATTTTTCATTGTTCCAGATCCTTTTAATTGGTTGTTTAATTTATATTTCTGCAAATTGGATATTTAATAAATGGAAAGAATACAAGCTTCTAAAAAATGAAAAATTAGAAGCTGAATTGATCAATCTCAAAAACCAAATAAGCCCCCATTTCTTATTCAATACACTGAACAATCTTTATGGCTTGATTAAAAAAGATGTCGATAAGGCGCAGGATTTTGTACTAAAATTATCAGATTTATTAAGGTATTCTATTTATAGTGGTGATCATGAAAAAGTAAGCATAAATGAAGAAGTAACCTATATCGAAAATTTTATCTCATTACATCAAATACGGCATTTTAAAAATGTGGATATTCAGTTTATAAAAGACATCAAAAACGAGCATGAAGAAATACACTCTTTATTGCTTATTATTTTTGTAGAAAATGCTTTTAAACACGGTATTGGAAAATTAGTGGATGATGCCTTCATTCACTGTAGTTTGAATGCTTCCGATAAGAAGTTAAGATTTACTGTTACTAATAATTTTGATAATTCAAGTGATTGGAATGGAAATGGTGTTGGATTGAGTAACTTACGGAGAAGATTATTGCTGTTGTATCCAGAAAAGCACCAATTGGAAATCAGTCAAGAGAAAAACATATTTAAGGCTAGTTTAGAAATTGTCTTGTAATGAAGTATTTAATTATAGATGATGAGCCCATAGCTCATGAAATTATCCAGGAGTATGCAAGTAATTTTCCTCAGTTAAGGCTGGAGAAAAATTGCTACAATGTTTTTCAGGCAATCGAATATTTAAATTCAAAGAGTATTGATTTGATCTTTTTGGATATCAATATGCCAAAAATAAGCGGAATCGATTTTTTAAAGACTCTGTCCAACCCACCCAAAGTAATTATCACAACTGCGTATAAAGAATACGCATTGGAAGGCTATGAATTGAATGTTGTGGACTATCTGTTGAAACCTTTTAGTTTGCACAGGTTCATGAAAGCTGTAAACAAAGCTTCTAACATTGAATCGGTTCCAAATCTTGTAATTCCAGTACAACAGATTCAGAATAAAATTCTCCTTAAAGATGGTAAAAAGACCCATCAGATTTCCATAGAAAGTATTTTGTATGTTGAGGCTTATGGTAATTATACCAAAGTGATCACTAAAGAGAAAACAATAGTAACATTAGAAAAATTAGGAGCGTATCTTAAAAAATTACCCGCAGATACCTTCATTCAGGTGCACAAGTCTTTTATTGTGCAGCTATCGAAAATTGAAATCGTTGAAAACAATAAAATACTTATTGATAGAAATGAGATCCCGATTGGTATTACATTTAAGAAGAACTTTCTCAAAAAGTTTAAGTAGCTTATTTCTTGAACCTTTCAATATCTTCCAGCTGCTCAAGAGCTTTTAGAACTCTTGAATTCGAGAAAAGGTGTATGATTCTACGGATGGTTTTTTTATGAATTTTTTTATGATGTCACTGTGTGAAAGGTTAGATCTGTTGGTTGGCG
>CAZTFN010000123.1:0-10989 GCA_964612905.1 uncultured Flavobacterium sp.
GAGTTTTTTCATTGTGGTGTATGATCGCTTTGGCTCCAAATCCAAATTTGTTCTGTGCTGACCCCTCTAATTTAATACGAAGGAAATTTCCATTGGTTTTGTTCTCATATACAAAAGCAGGGCTTTCCATATTGTTGATCACTAAATCAAGGTCACCATCATTATCCAGATCACCATAAGCCATTCCACTAGAAAAACTAGGGGTATCAAATCCCCATTTTTTGGAAACTTTTTCAAACTCTAAGTTTCCTTTATTTCGGAAAATATAGTTTGGAACAGGGTTGGAAGGAGTATTCTGACTCAACTCAAACAGTTGGTCCGCAGTAGTTCCTTTTTCTAGGTTTTTTAAACGATTTCTGTAATCGTTGTTGTCTACATCTTTTTTGATTCCATTGGAAACCACCAAGTCTTTCCATCCATCATTGTCTAAATCTACCAACAGACTGGACCAGCTCCAATCGGTGAATGCAACCCCAGCCATATTCGCAACATCCGAAAAACCTTCAACTCCAGTATTCACTTGAAGTGTATTGGTCATGTATTGATAATGAGCTCCGGCTTCTACCAAAGAGTAGAATCGTTCTGTGCTCATGGAGGCCATGTTTGTTTTGGAACGGTAATGATCTTCTGGAGTCATATCGGTGGTCATGAGATCAATAAGACCATCGTTGTTAATATCACCCGTATCCGTTCCCATGCTTAACTGAGTGATGTGCTTTAACTCTTCATCAATTACATTTCGAAAGGTCCCGTCACCGTTGTTGTAGTACATGAAATCAGGCTCTGCATAATCATTGGCCACGTATAAATCTGTATAACCGTCTCCATTTAAGTCGGAGGCACTTACACTGAGTCCATAAGCGTACAACCTTGAAATTCCAGCCTCTTTAGAAACGTCTACAAATTTTCCATTGTCATTTCTGTACAATCGGTCTCTGAAAGATTCATAATCTTGCTTGGTCATTTTGTTAATCAACATCACCTTTTTATCGGCTAATTGATTCACTTGATACATATCAAGATCACCGTCGTTGTCCATGTCAAAAAAGACAGCTTGTGTAGAAAAACCGATATCAGCAAGACCGTAGCTTACTGCAGATTCTCGAAATGTGGAGTTTTGATTGTTAATGAAAAGAAGGTTTCTTCTTTTGTTGATGTCAGTTGAGTTTCCATTACGACTGACATAAATATCTAAGAAGCCATCCGAATTTACATCGGCCATGGTAACTCCCCATGACCAACCTGGATATTTTGAGATATTGGATTGTCCAGTGATGTCTTCAAACTTAAAATCACCTTTGTTCAAATAAAGTTTATCACCAACCTGGCTTCCGGCAAAAAAAACATCAGACAAACCATCGTTGTTAATGTCTCCAATAGCAACCCCAGAGCCGATATAAATATGACTAAAGAAATAGTGATTTAAATATTTAGATTCTTTAATCCTATTGTTGAATTTGATTCCTGTTTGCTCTGCCGATAATAGTTCAAAACCTGCTGAAAGTTCACCAGATGCGAACTCTCTAACAGGTTTTGAATTACATGAATAAAATAATGTAGTTATGAATAGTATACTAAGTGCGTAAAATATCTTTAAATGCCTCATTCTCATAAAAAAGTTAACCATGTAAAGATAACTATAACTTAGTACTTTAACTTCTCGTCTTTGTCCCAAATTCCCCAGTAAGCACCAACATCTCCTTCAGCTCCTACTTTCCAAGATTCGTCAAATGAAGAGAAATAGAACATTTCAATGTCTTCTTCTTGAGACCACTTTTGCGCATTGATGAAATACTTAATTGCATTCTCTTCTGATGGGAATGCACCTCTTAAGTTGGTTCCTTGACTTGGCCAACCAGTTTCTGTAATGATTACTTTCTTTCCGTTACCAGCCGATGCTGCTCTGTTGTACATATCTTTCATGTATAACAAAGAGTAATCTAGGTCACAACCTTCCCAGAAAGGGTAGCAATTTGCCAGGATGATATCGCAAGCTTCAGTGATCGCAGGTCTATCTGAAAATTCGTAGTATGCGTCTACGTATCCTACAGGAATTTCGTTTGGAATTTCTTCTTTCGCTCTGTATAGGAATGCCAATAGTTCATCTTCTGTCAAATCTCCGCGGTACATTACCTCGTTCCCAACGGCAGCAATGTCTACGTATCCGTCTTTAGCAAGTTGAATCAAATTAGCAACCTCTTTTTCATTGATTTCAGGATCGTCACCTAACCAAGCTCCTACAAGCGTTTTCATTCCCATTTCCTTGGCAATCTTGGCAATCAACTCATTTCCTTCAGTTGTAGAGAATGAACGAATCCATTTTGTATATGGACGCATGATTTCCAATCGTCTTCTTACTTGTTCTTCTGAAAGCTGATCACCTGGCTGTTGACCTTCTTCATAAGGACTAGAACACAATCCGTGCATTCCAGATTCCAGTGCATCTCTGAATAATTTTCTTAGCTCCTCGGTACTTTTCCCTGCGTAGTCGATGTTGGCTAATGCTAAAAATTTTTCTCCTCGTATTGACATAATGTAATTAATTCAAGTTATCGTAATTTTTTTTGATGCCTATGCGGCTTTATTTTCACTAATTGTTTTTCTTCTTTCTTGAAGTTGTTCTTGTACTTGGTTTGCACGCTCTTCGCTCAAACTATAGTTGCGCATGATGAACATCGCTAATACTGTTCCTGCCACAGGGAAGAAACAAAAGAAAGCATGCAGTCCATCTACTGCTGTTTGCTGATCTGTGGTAGGGATATCTGGAACAAAGCCTACAATGGAAATTATCACACCACTTAAGGCTCCAGCAATGGCAAATCCTACTTTGACCATATACCAGTAGATTGCACCAAATACTCCTTCTCTTCTTTTACCAGAGTTCAATTCATCAAGATCAATAACATCCGCAGTCATAGACATCATGATGGTGAAGAGACTTCCAATTCCGAAGGAGAAGAATGGTAGTGCGATGATATACATCCAAGGTTTTCCTGGGATGAATAAAAAATACAATAGGATATACCCAATGATAGAAATACCTTGGGACAGCAAAAATGCTTTTTTCTTGCCCATGACTTTGGACATCCAAGTAACAATTGGTATGACAATGAACGTTGTTCCTAATGCTCCCAAGCAACCAAACATGGAAACCCAAGCACCTGTGGCAGCTGCATCTCCATTAAATAGTTTATATACGATTACAAAGAAGGTAAGAGCGGCTACAGTATTAAATGCATTGAAGATCAAAAAAGTAGCACCACATAACTGTCTAAATTCTTTGATCTTAAAAGCAGCACCGAAACTGAATATGATATTCTTCAAGCTATTTCCAATATTGGATAGTTTTAAAGGTTCATAGTCTTCATTCAAGGTAGATTTACTTTTGATAAATAACCCAGGGACAATTGCACAAATGGCACAAGGAATGGCTACCCAAACAGCCAATTGTCTTGCTGCAACATCCGCAGAAGGAAACCATTCTGGATCGTACATAATGATCCAAAATAGCGGTGCAATTACCCAAGCCCATTGTCCAATCCATTGGGCAATGGCCATGATGTTGGTACGTTCATGATAATCGTCGCTCATTTCATAGCCCATGGCTACGTAGGGTACGCTAAAAATGGTCAAGCCTAAATAAAAGACCACGGACCATGAAAAGAAGTACCAGAAATTGTATTGTAGGTCGTTCTCTTTAAAGAGGTTCCACATAAAAATATATGCGACACCCATAACAATCCCACCAATGATGACATAGATTTTTCTACGCCCGTATTTTGATTTCGTGTTATCCGAAATGAATCCCATTATTGGGTCGGTAATTGCATCAAAGATTCTTGGAAATAAGGCTACAAAGGCCCACATCCATCCAGAAAACCCAAGGTCCTCTACCAGTACTACAAAAAAGATACTGAGTATGGCAGGGAACATTTGATTTGCAAACATGCCAATTCCAAACGCAATTTTTTGGCCTAAAGGTACTTTGTTCAAAGTTTGACTACTGCTCACAGATTCTTAATTAATATTAGTTTTTGTTTAAATTTTGGTTTTGTTTTATTGTTTGTTTTTAGAATACACCTCGGCAGTTTTTGCTCAGGTATACCTTCATTCTTTCTACTTCCACAGCTCCTTTTGGCATAGATGCTAATTCGATTCCAGGGTAATTCTCAGCTTCTTTCCATTGCTCAATGGTATCACTGAAAAATTTAGAAGCTTCAGCATCTGCTTCGTATACGATAATGTCATAAGCTTCTCCGAGATCACCTCCAAAACGAGTCACCACTTGCCACTCGCCATCAATCTTGAATGATGTATTTGTGTGGTCTGATTGTGGATAATATCGATCGTCTGTTGGTCTCAATACGACCCAAATGTCTTTGGTATGCCCTTCTGGATATACACCAATAGTTAGTATTCTACATTTTACTGAGTCCAGTGCAACTGGGTATGTCACCTGAACCTTGGTAATGGGTCCTTCAATGACTTTTTGTTTTCCTGATGAAACTTGTTCTATCTGAGTATTGTACATCACCATTTCAGAAGAATAGCTTCCGTAAAAAAGTAAGATGACACCGATAATTCCGATGGGGATTCCCACTTTAGGTTTCATCGCGCTTTTAGCGATTCCGATGAGGGCTATTGCTAACAGTGCAAACCCTACTAATATCATGATTAATTTTGCTGACATTTTTTGTGTTTTTTAGTTTGTAATTAGCTGTTATAGTTTTCCTCTTCTTTCTTCTAACTTCTCCTTGATCTCTTTCGCACGATCTTCGCTTAAGCTATATTTCCACATGATCCACATAGCCATTGCAGCTGTTACAACAGGAACAATAATATCGGCGATTCTCAATTTTGTCATGGTTTCTGCAGATTGTGTTGCAGCATCTCCTTCAAAACCGATCATTTTCAATACAAATCCACTCGCTACCAAAGCCAATCCTTGACCTAGTTTTACTACCCACCAGTACAATGCACCGAAGGTTCCTTCTTTTCTAGGCATTCCGTTTTCCAATTCGTCCAAATCACAAACATCAGCAGTCATACTCATCATCAAAGTGAATAAACTTCCCAATCCGAATGACATTAAAGGAACAGGTAAGAACATTAAGTAAATATTATCTGGCGTGAATGACCACCATTTTAAAATGTATCCTACAATAGAGATGGCAGTAGAGATAATGAAGGCGTTTTTCTTACCCCATTTAGAAGCCATTGCAGATACAATCGGAATCACGAAGAATGCAGAAACTAAAGCACCGATAGATCCAAACCACGCAGGCCAAACACCTGTTGCTCCATAGTCTCCATTGAATAAATAGAATACAATGATGAAGAAACTAAATGATGCCACGATTTGATATCCGTTAAATACTAAGAATGTTGCTCCACACAACTTCATGAAAGGCTTATTCTTCACCGCTTCACCAATACTTCCTATCAAGTCTTTTAAACTACTAAAGATGGTTTTAAAGGACAGCTCTTTTCGATCTCCCATATTTCCTGAATCGATACCGCGACAGAAAATTGCTGGTAGAACTCCTAAGAAAAGACAGGCAACTCCTACGTATATGGCCATTTCTCGAACTCCTTGTGCCTGTGTGTCAAACAAATCGGCATTTGGAATCAATGGCCAGAACCACGGGACGATTACCCAAGCAATCAATCCTACAGTTTGTGAGAATGCCATTAAGCGAGTACGCTCGTTATAGTCTGTTGTCATTTCAAAACCAAGACCTACTAGCGGTGTTGCGAACATGGTATTTCCAATTAAGAAGACCATGGACATAATTAAGAAGTACCAGAAGTTGTAGGTAGACGAGTTATTCTCGTCCATTTGCCATAACATGATAAAAAATACGGCACTTAAAATTGCACCGATAAAGATGTAAGGTCTACGTCTTCCATACTTTGAGCTGGTATTATCCGAGATGAATCCCATGATAGGATCCGTAATGGCATCAAAGAATCGAGGTAGTCCTCCTAATAGACCGGCCAAAACAGGATCCATTCCAAATGCAGTCAATAAGAAGAACATGAATACTCCAAGAGCACCTGGAAGTAAGTTCAGAACCAAATGTCCTGCACCGAAAGCTGCTTTCTGGCCTATAGGCACTCTATCTTTCGCTAGTGTTTTAGTATTTGACATAGTTGTTTGTTTAAGTTAGTTGATCGTAATTGTCTGTATAGCTCTGGCGCTAATTGATAAGCTCTTGGTTTTTTCCCCAAGACTTAAATCGAAGCTCTTAGCACTTTCACCTTCATTAAATACTACAACAGCAATACTTCCATCAGGATTTTTTGCCGCAGTTACCATCAGAGAGTCATCAGATTTGTCTACATGAATGACTTCCGCTTCGGGTCTAATATATTTGCTAAAGTGCACCATCGTGTGATAAATAGGAGTGAAGTACACTTCGTCTTTTTCAGGATCTACAATCACTGGGGCAATACACCAGTTTTTAAACCAGTTAGGTCCACCTTGCGTATCCAAAACCATGTTCCAGTCTACCCAACCGTCAACCCAGTTGTTCAAACAACCGATAATGTCTCGAGCATATCTGTTTACTGGAGAATATTTAGGATGCAAATATTTGTTTTCATCTTCTCTCCAGTCAAATCCCCAGTCGGTTGCTTCTTTTCTCCAATACCAATCGTCATCTTGCCAAACAGGAACTTCGGCATCAATACAACCTTCTGTTTCAATGAGTAATTTGTTGGGAGCTTTGTTGTGTGCGTATTGTAATTCTTTAGGGAAGTAATCATAGGTGCTTTCGTACCAATGAATGGCAGTTCCATCAAAATATTTAGAGGATTTCTCATCTCTATACATTTCGTCAACCCATTTTTTTAACTCTTGTCTATTTTGATCGTAGCCTAAGATGATTTTATCGCCGTACCCATCAGCCTCTAATTTTGGACCTAAATGGAACTCAACAAAATCCGTCATTTCTTTGGGTGAGAAATGCATGCTTTCCCAGTTGTTTCCATTTCCGTGAGGTTCGTTTTCAACCGTGAATCCCCAAATATCAATTCCTTGTTCTTTGTAGGCATCGATATATTTCGAAAAGAATAAAGCCCAAGTATCATAATACTCTGGTAATAGTTTTCCTCCAACCCAATTGTTGTTATCCTTCATCCAAGGTGCTGCTGTCCAAGGTGACGCAAAGATTTTGAATCCGTCTTCAGAAGTGGCCATGGCGTCTTTGATCATAGGAATCAAATCGTCCATGTCTTCTTGGATGGTAAAATGTTTGAGTTCTTTGTCGCCTTCAACAGGTGTATAAGAGTAATTGGTCAGTGAGAAATCACAGGAGTTCATGTGCGTTCTCGTCAACGAGTAGTTGGCTCCTTCTTTGCTGAAGTAGGCATCTAAGATCTTTTGACGATTCTCCTTACTCAGCTTATTCAACAAATATGCTGATGATTCGGTAAAAGCCCCTCCAAAACCAGTGATGGTTTGGTATTTTTTTTCAGGATCGATGGATATTTTAATCGCATCTTCCGAAGTTGTAAATTCTGAAATAGCACTTAGCTGATTTCCGCTTTTAGAAGTTTCTACAACTGAAACTTCTAGGCTTTCTTCTGTCTGACATGATGCCATAAATAGCACGAATAAAAGGATGCTTAATTTTTTAAAAGAACTGGTTTTCATGATTAATGAGGAACTGACATTTCTTGCTCTGTAGGAGGCACTAGAACATCTTTCATCAGTTCTTCTTTGCTTCCGTTGTAGGTTTTCGTAATCGGGTTTCCGTCTCGAGTTAACCCATCAAATACACCGCTGTCTACAGCGTCCCAAAGCGCAAACTTCGCCTTACCGTCCAAAGTGATCAGTCCAAAATGATTCTCAGAACCTAAATCGTTATGAGCATCTTTCCATGGCTCATCAAAAGCTTCAAAGTAGAAGCATGAAATACCTTCTTTGTTTGTCCATTCTCTCATCAATTTGTGATACAGAGCTTCTTTGTATTCATCAGAAGCTTTTGAACCCGTACTTCCATAAAAGCCGTTGGAAACTGTTGCCCAACCTGTTTCACCGATATGAATAGGTTTGTTTTCTCCGATACTTTTCATGTAGTTCGTTACTGAATCGTATTGTGCTTTTGAGAAATCGATGGCTCTTTTCATGGCAGCGTGAATTTTTTCTTCACTAGAAGCATCTTTCAAGCTATCTGGACTCCACCAAAACTGTGGATTGTAATGAGAGTTATGGTATGGATAGGTATGCATGGAAATATAATCCACGGCTTTGATCAAATTGTTCAAATCTTCTACGTGGTATTCGGTACCACCACCTCCCCAAGAGGAGAAATCGTCTGAACTTGTGATCCAAAGGTCTTTTGGAAGTTTTCCTTCTTTTTTCAGATTTTGTAAATGGTTTACCCATTTCAAAATCACCCAAGGTTGTACAAAGTAGCTAGCAGCCCACTTTACCATGGCTTCGTTCCCTACTGCAATGACTTTTACAATGTCTGGATATTGGTTGGCTAAGGCAACGGCTCGTCCTATTTCACCTTCGTTTTGTTCGCTCTCAACTTCGTGATCAGGAGCTTGATCTGTCCATGCATTTTTACAATCGATCCATGCACCTAGCATGACATACATCTCGAAATTCTCATCTTCGGCTTTCAATTCGCTAATAGCTTTCAGAATGTTGGGCGCCTGCGCTAATTGAACGTTATAGGTACGAAGTATCCTGATGCCCATGGCATGCATGATTTTCATGTCTTCTTTTAGTTGTTGTATGGTAGGCTGAACATCTCTTGATTTCTGCCTATATCCACCATAAGAAATGGCTAAGTAATTTGGATTTCCTAATATCTCTTTTGCTGTCACTTGCTTTTTCTCTTTAGGTTTACTACTACTACTATCACAAGACCACATGAAAATTGAAAGAATACATACTGCTAAATAAATTGATTTTCTCATGGGTTGCGTTTGTTTATTTTAGTTGACTTACTTCTACACTCGCTTTTATATGGCTCACTTTGCCAGTTCTTTTAAATATTTCTTCACTGGTTTCAGCATCAATGGCAAGCGCATCAAAACGTTGTACGTTACCATCATTAAAGTGAACTTCTAAAGCGTCTTTTTCTGCCATTGCATAAATGACAGGAATCTGACAATAGGTGAATCCTAAGGATCCTTTTTCTAGTGTGATTGACTTTTGCTCTTTGGCAAGATTGATATATTCAAACTCTTTCGCTTCTTCTACGAATTCGTTCTTTCTCAATAAACATGGATAGAAGCATAGTTGACCTTTGTCAACATAAATTCCTAACTCTCCATATCTACTTAAGATATCTTCTTTTACCTGACCTGTCATACCAGGCTGTTGAGCTCCTCTTCCCCAAGGCGTATGAGAATATGGGTCTGTAGGGAATGCACCATACAAAGAAGGTGATTTGTGTACACCAATTCCTTCATTGATTTCATAGAAATGCTCTAAAAGGTGTCCTACCAAAACAGGATCTTCACCATCGTTTACAGCTTGTGTACAACATTCTTGTACGGCTAACAATAGTTTGGACACCATGTGCCAGTATATAGATCCAAGACCTTCATATCCATAGAAAGTTCCTGATCTTCCTGTAAAGGCTTTGTGGTTGAAGACATCTTCAAAAATGTCTAAGATTTTTTGTCGATCGGCATCAATCAATTCACCATAAGTATCTTTTGAAAGTTGATCCAGTTCAGCAGCTAAGTCTTCTGCGTTTTTGAAGTTTCCATTGAAGTGGAATTCGCCGTTCACATCTTTTTCAACGATGCGCACATTTCCGTCATTCAATAGTTTCATCAATAATGTAGATGATAATACTGCGTTAGCTGGAATTGTATTTCTTTCTAAGAACCCTTTGAGTTCTTTATTTGGATACAATAGATAACTGTATTGATCGTGTCTGAACAACTTGCTTGACTTCATTCCGTTCAATACGTCCAATACTTGTTGAGCAGATAGATACCCAGAACTTAATGCAGCTACTTGACCTTCCAGCATTTCATATAAGTATGAGATGGAAACAGAATCATCATCATTCACGGTCATTAAGTTGTATGCATGATACATGTTATCGTCACGCTTGTTGGCTCTAATGGCATGCTCTAAGAATTCTTTACTCAAACTCACAAACTTTGCGAATTTGTTCATGTTCAGCGTACCTTTTCTTCCAGTAAAGGCATTATCATATACCGTATCTCTGAAATGACCTCCTGCCATTCCTACGGCATCTAATATTTTCTTTTTGTCTTTGTCGTTGATGGCTCCTTTGAGCAATTTCTTATTGCTTTCAAAAGCACTGTATACTTTGTCGAAGAACTCCAACACTTCGTTCGAGATTTCCACTTCTTTGATGCTATTATCGGCCAGCACTTCTTCAAAGAAGTCGAAGAATCTTCTTAAGTAGTAAAGCGTTACCATAGAAACTCCGTTTCCTACCAATGCGTTGTTGGCATCGTTCCACTCTGGACGTTGTGTATTCATCCAAATACCTCCTTCCGGAATGAAGTTGGATAATTTTGCAAGGGAAGTTGCTAAGATCTTCTCGATGAAATTCACTTTGATGATGAATCTGTTTTCATCTCTCAATAATGCCCCATCTGCTCCTAATTGCTCACGACCCTCTCTAATCTTTTCGTCTAAATCATGATCGAAAATGATGGTGTCTTTAGGGTCGTCTAACAAACCTTGATACGATTTGATTCTGTAAGGAACGTTTGCATAAACGAATAGATCCTTGTTAAAGAAGCTTTCCAATCTACCTGGTTTGTGATCTTGAACAAACTCCAAGAACTTCAACAAGTAAATGATTTGGTGATCTCCCCAATATCCAATATAAGACCAAGGATCGTCTGGTTCAATAATTTCCCAATCGAAGCCACCTTTGGTAATTCTATATGGATTGTATCCATCAAAGGTGGTTGCGTTTAGGAATTTGTGAATCATACTTTCAATGTACTCTGGATAGGAGTGTAAGAAAAGAGGTA
>CAZTFN010000124.1:0-10920 GCA_964612905.1 uncultured Flavobacterium sp.
TTTGCCCAGACAAGACAGTCATAGATTCTTACACATTCATAAAAATGTATCAGGGGTGATGGCAAAAATCAATAAAGTATTGGCTGAATTTGATTTGAATATTACAGGTCAATATTTGTCTACTGATTCTAAAGTGGGATACGTGATTACGGACATTAACAAAGAATACAATAAAAACGTTATCAAGGCACTGAAAAATATTGATGGAACGATTAAGTTCCGAGTTCTTTATTAAAAAGACTTACATTTAATCACATAAAAACTTTGTAACTCTCTTTGCTATGAAAATTTACATTTTTTGTTTGGTTAGCTTGTTGTGCTGCTCTTTAGCTGCACAAACCAATGTTAGCGGTGGTATTAACTCTGATACTGATTGGACCAAAGAAAATAGCCCCTACATAATTACGGGCAATACTGTGGTTTTTGGAACAAATACTTTAACCATTGAAGCGGGTGTTGAGGTAAGATTTGAAGATGACGTTGAATTGCGAATTCAAGGTTCTATAATTGCTCTCGGAAGTGAAGACGAAGAGATCTTATTCACCTCAAATAGTAGCACTCCACAAATGGGAAGTTGGAAGGAAATTGAGTTGGAGTTTGAAGCAGTTGGTCTTTTTGAATATGTAAAAATAGAGTATGCCGAAAGTGGTCTCCGTTATAATTTTATAGACACCTCTAGTAGAGTAAAATATGCAACCTTTCAACACAATATGAATGGAATACAAGTAGATTCAGGAAGAGGGCAATTTCCAATTACAATAGAATCAGTTATTTTTTCGGAGAATGATACTGGTATTAAAAACTTCCATGATGAAGTGCATTTACTTTCGTGTGAAGTGGTTAACAATCGAGTAGGCGTTGAACTTATTGAAAGTAATATAGAATCTTGCCTATTTAAAGGAAATACTGAAATTGGACTTGAAGGACACACTTCAATTGTTCAGAATTCTACTTTTTTGGAAAATGGTATAGGACTCAAACAATCATTTAGTGGTGGGTCAGAGGCTTCTGTAATGACAGGCAATACAATCAAAGACAATAATATAGGACTGGTCATTACAGGCAATAGCCCGGTGGCTACATTTTCTAATAATACCATATGTAACAATACAACCTTAAATGTGCAAAATACAAGTACCTATAGTGGTCAAGATCTTTCAGGTAATTGCTGGTGTACAGAAGACGAAACCGAAATCGAGGACAGTATTTTTCATGGACTTGATGATGTCGACTTTGGTGTAGTTATCTTTCTCCCATTGAGTGACACCGAATGTCCAGATACTACATTGAGCACTTATGAAGTCGATCCAAATACTACCTTAGGGTTTTACCCAAACCCTGTGGCTTATGAATTGTTTTTTAAAGATGATGAAGAGAAACAATATGAAATATTCTCTATGAATGGTGTTTCTCTTAGAAAAGGCAAAACCACAGATAAGTTGGATTTATCAGAACTTCAAAAAGGAGTGTATCTAATAAAGATAATATACGCTTCAAAAAGAGTGATCTCAGCTAAACTTCTGAAGAGCTAAAGTCGAATTGATCCAAAGACTTAAAAAGTCGGTGGTCAAATTCTGCACTGGTATTTTTATTCCTATTTTTACGGAATAAAAACCAAATCAGCCGAAGGCTGTCATTTTTTTATTTGATGACATACCAAAATTCACTTGAATTTGCCAAACAACTAGATCAAGAAGATCCACAGGCATACTTACGAGAAGAGTTCTACATTCCAAAGGATAAAGACGGAAACGACTGGCTTTATTTTACAGGGAATTCACTAGGATTACAACCAAAACTTACCCAAAATTACATTCAGCAAGAACTAGATGATTGGGCTAAGTATGGTGTAGAAGGTCACTTCGAGGCTCGAAACCCTTGGATGCCGTACCATGAGTTTTTAACCGAAACGATGGCGGAGATTGTAGGCGCAAAACCCATTGAAGTGGTGGTGATGAACACGTTAACAACCAATCTTCACTTGTTAATGGTCTCGTTTTATCAACCGACCAAAACCAAGTATAAAATTATCATTGAAAGTGATGCCTTTCCCTCGGATCGGTATGCAGTGCAATCGCAATTGGAGTTTCATGGATTTGATCCAAAAGAGGGATTGATCGAATGGAAACCGAGAGCAGGTGAGGAGCTACTTCACATGGAAGATCTAGAAGCTATTTTACAGGAACACGGAGATGAAATTGCTCTTGTACTGATTGGCGGAGTGAACTATTATACAGGTCAGTATTTTGACTTGAAACGAATTGCCGATCTAGGCCATGCGAAGAATTGTATCGTCGGAATTGATCTCGCTCATGGAGCTGGAAATATTCAACCAGATTTACATGACAGTGGAGTGGATTTCGCTGCTTGGTGTACTTATAAATATCTAAATTCTGGACCGGGAAGTTTGGCAGGACTTTTTGTGCATGAAAAACATGCAGAGAATAAAAACTTACCTCGATTTGCTGGATGGTGGAACCACAACAAAGAAACTCGGTTCAACATGCGTCAACCTTTTGATGTGATGGCTGGAGCCGAAGGATGGCAATTGAGCAATCCACCGATTCTATCGATGGCAGCCATTCGTGCATCCTTGGATGTATTTGCTAAGGTTGGTATGGATGCTTTACGCGAAAAATCCATCAAATTGACTGGGTATTTTGAATACTTGATCAATCAAATTGATTCTGATCAGATCAAGATTATTACACCTAAGAATCCCAACGAACGAGGATGTCAGTTATCTGTTCAAGTAAAAAATGCAGATAGGAGTCTACATCAAAAATTAACGGAGCATCATGTGATCACAGACTGGCGTGAACCCGATGTGATTCGCTGTGCACCTGTGCCGATGTACAACAGTTTCGAGGATGTCTTTAAAATGGTGGAAATATTGAAAAGCTTGTTATGAGAAGAGGTTTATTTTTTCTGATTGCTCTTATGTTTTGTGGTCTTGCATTCGGCCAAAATAAATACCAAAAAGACTTTGATTATTTCTGTGAACTCATAGAGAAACAATATGCTTATTTTGATCAGAAGCAAACTGATTGGAATAAGGTAAAAGAACTTTACAACAACAGATTACAGACCATCAAAAAAGATTGGGAGTTTACCTATACCATTGAGTTAATGAAACATGAACTCTATGATCCTCATGTGGGCCTGAATAGAAATGTTGAATTTTCATTTCGCCTCATTCCTAATGATACAGATGCATATATAAAGGCTGAGAATGGAAAGTATTATATCTCCGATATCAGAGATAGTTATACGGTCACGAATTATAATCTGAAAGTTGGTGATCAATTGTTGAAAGTGAATGATCAAGATATTGAAGATGTCATCAAATGGAATTTACCTGCCTCTATTGATAATCCAAATAATGAAGTGAAAGAGTATTTTGCAAACCTCATTTTTGCAGGACGTCATAACAAACCAAGAGTGTTTCAAATTCTTCGAAACAAACAAAAAATAGAAGTTCAATTACCCAAGGCTACTAAAAAAAAAGAAAGCTCTCTTTTGTTAGAGTCAGAGATTTTAAAAGGAGATATTGGATACATAAAAATCAACAATTCACTAGGAAACTATGATTTGATTACAATGTTTCCAAAAGCTGTAGATAATCTTACCAATACAAAGGCTCTGATCATTGACCTACGTGAAACACATGGTGGTGGGAATACAGATGTTGCCAAAGCAATCATGGGTAAATTTATTACAAAGGAAATACCCTATCAAATTCACGAAAGCGTTGGATTGGAACGAGAACTTGGAATCAAAAGAAAGTATATTGAAATCCTCTCTCCGTTGAAAAATCCCTATACAAAACCCCTGTATGTTCTGGTAAGTCGTTGGACAGGAAGCGTTGGAGAAGCCATTGCTCAAGGGTTTTCGAATATTGATAACGCAACAGTTATAGGAACAACCATGGCGCAGTTATTAGGAGCTACTACATGCTACACTTTACCCGATTCTGGATTAAGAGTCTGTTTCCCTTTTGAAAAGTTATACAACGTAGATGGAACACCAAGAGAAGATTTTCAACCTGAGATTACAACTCGAGGTTACAAACATACATTCCAAAAAACATTAGAATTGATACGTGGAAAAAAGTGAAACTATATTAATAATTGGAGGTGGACTGTGCGGGTCTTTATTAGCATTGAGGCTAGCACAACGAGGATATCAAGTAGAGGTTTATGAAGGTCGTCCTGACTTACGGAAAACAGACATTTCTGCTGGACGTTCTATAAATTTGGCATTGTCCAACCGTGGACTCAAATCATTGCGATTAGCGGGAGTGGAAGAAAAAGCTCGTGAGATTTGCATCCCTATGCGCGGCCGTTTGATGCATGATGTGCAAGGAAATACCTTTGAATCTAACTATTCAGGCAGAGAAGGAGAATATATCAACTCTATTTCAAGAGGAGATTTGAATGGCATTCTTTTGACCGAAGCAGAAAAGCATGAAAACGTAAACATTCATTTCAATGTAAAATGTCTGGGTGTTGATATAGAAAACAAAATCGCTACGTTTAAATCTTACGACACCAAAGAAAAGTTTACCATCAAGGCAGATGTGATTTTCGGAACGGATGGAGCAGGCTCTTCCCTCAGAAAGAGCTACGAAAAACAATTGGAAGGTTTTCAGGTTTCGCAAGAATTTCTAACACACGGATACAAAGAACTTGAAATTCCGGGAATTGAAGGAAAGCATCAAATCAGTAAGGATCATTTACATATTTGGCCTCGAGGAAATTATATGTTAATCGCTCTTCCAAATATGGATGGAAGTTTTACAGTGACACTATTTTTAAGCTATTCTGAAGGAGAATACAACTTCGACAATCTCATAACCAAAGAACAAATCACTCAGTTTTTTGAGAGAGACTTCCCAGACACGCTCGAACTGATTCCAGATATTTTACACGAATTCGAAACGAACCCTACAGGAAAATTAGGAACGGTAAAATGTGCCCCATGGGCGAACAAAGGCAATACATTGATTATGGGTGATGCGGCTCACGCCATTGTTCCTTTTTACGGACAAGGAATGAATGCTTCCTTTGAAGATGTTGCCGAATTGGATTCTTTTATAGATCAATATGAGGGCGATTGGGAAAAGATTTTCTCTGAATTTCAAAAGGATCGTAAAAAGAATGCAGATGCAATTGCAGATTTAGCCATTGATAATTATTATGAGATGCGCGATCATGTTGCCAACCCTATTTTCAAAGAGAAAAGAAAGATCGAGATGGAGCTCGAGAAAAGTTTTCCAACTCAATATTCATCCAAGTATTCATTGGTGACCTTCAATGAAGAATTAGGATACCATGAGGCAATGACCAAAGGTAGAATTCAAGATGAGATTCTATTGAAAATGATTGAAGCAGGGGAGATATCGGAATCAACGCCCAAGGAGAAAATATTGGAAGAAGTTCAAAGTCGTTCCAATGAATTGTTGAACCCATAGCATGAATAGATTCATCGTTTTACTTCGTGGTGTCAATGTTTCAGGAAAGAATAAGCTTCCAATGAAAGAGCTTCATGAGTTGTTAACTGCTTCAGGATTTCAGAATGTAATAACCTATATTCAAAGTGGAAATATTGTTCTTGACAGCGAAGATTCTGCAAAAAAGGTTGAAGGACAAATCACGGAACTAATCAAGGAAAAGTATGGATATGATGTTCCTTCTTTTGCCTACACCATAAAGGATTGGGAACGTATTATGAAGGAATGTCCATACGAAGAAGTAGAGAAAAAGGTCTATTTTACTTTTCTGGATCAGAAGCCAGAAGCCAAAGAGATTGAAGTGAATAAGACAGAGACGGATGAGTTTACCATTCAAGATGATATGGTTTATCTCTATTGTTTGAGTTATGGAAAAACGAAATTGAGCAATAATCTTTTTGAGAACAAATTGAAAGTTACTGCCACAACACGAAACAGGAGAACGGTCGTGAAGTTGTTTGATATGGTAACAAATCCGTAATTTCGGAACTAGTAGATAAAACAATCTAGACCTCAAAGGTTTTTAAAACCTTTGAGGTCTTTAACTTTATCAACAATGAGCTATGAGATTATTGAACCAGACTGCTATTATCATATTTACAATCGAGGAAATAATAAAGAGGATATTTTTAAAGAAGTAGTGAATTACTATTACTTCTTAGACTTGATGAAAAAATACATTGTACCAGTTACTGATGTGCTATCGTATTGTCTTATGAAAAACCACTTTCATTTATTGATTCACACCAAAGAACTCGAAACAGGTAGAACTTTTTCTCAATCACTCTCTAATTTATGCAATGCATATACTAAAGCAATAAATAAGAAATACAATAGAACAGGAAGCTTATTTCAAGTTAGGTTCAAAAGAAAGAAAGTTACAGATGAGAAATACCTAAAGCAATTAATTGTTTACATCAATTTGAACCCCGTCTATCACGAATTTGAAAATGATATTTACGCTTATCAATATTCTTCTTTACGATTACTTTTATCAAAAGGGAAAACTTTTATATGCCGTCGTGAGGTTCTAGAGCTTTTTGATGGATTGGAAAATTTTCAATACTATCTTCAATCTAAAAAAAATGGAATTTGATGAAAACATGACTTCCTTACTCATTGAGTGAACAAGAATTTCAAAGAACGACTTCACTTTTCCTATATAAAACTTTGTTTGAATCTTACAATAACATCCAGTAACTTTGAAAAAAACAAACGAATTAGCCAAATAACATGTCAGAGAAGAAAGTCACACCCAGAGGAGCTTATCCTCATGTAAAAGTTGCTGGAGATTTTATTTTCGTTTCAGGAACCAGTTCCAGAAGACCTGATAATACCATCGCTGGTGTTGAGATGATCGATGAAATGGGAACCAAGCGATTGGATATCTATGAACAGACCAAAGCGGTTTTACAAAACATTGATCGAAACCTTCAAACAGTTGGAGCGAGCTTGAAAGACGTAGTAGAAGTCTCTTCATTTTTAGTGAATATGAATGACTTTGCTGGATACAATCAAGCCTATGGTGAGTTCTTTGAAAAAGCTACAGGACCAGCTAGAACTACGGTAGCCGTACACCAATTGCCACACCCAGACTTGGTTGTAGAGATTAAAGTTGTGGCTTATAAAAAGCAATAGATGAAACGAATCTCCATTTTTTTATGCGCCCTTTCAATTGTATGTTCTTTGAATGCTCAAGATTGGGACAAACAAATAGATGATAAATTTTTAAGTGTACTTACCTCACACCGTGAGTTTGTCGCCATTCCCAATTTACCTGTGGATGTGCAAAAAATGTACAAGAACATCTCATGGGTAAAACGTCATTACGGCGAAGTAGGTTTTACCTTGAAAAATTTGGAGTCCTCTACATTACCAGTGCTATTTGCAGAACGAATTGTAAATCCTGATTACAAAACCGTTTTGATTTATTTCCATTTGGACGGTCAACCTGTGAACCCTCCAGCTTGGGACCAAGAAGATCCTTTTATTCCTGTATTGAAAGAGCAATCGGAAGATGGCGAATGGAATGCTATTGCCTGGGAGAATCTGAATACTAAAATTGACGACGATTGGCGAATCTTTGCCAGAGCTGCAGCAGATGATAAAGCTCCGATTGTCATGTTTTTGTCAGCTTTGGAGTTGATGAAAGCAAACAATATAGAACCTAAATTCAATATCAAAATCATATTCGATTTGGAAGAAGAGTACGGTTCCAATGGGTTTCTTTCAACCCTGAAACAATACAAGGAGAAGTATCTTGCGGACTACATGATTGTCATGGATGGACCCGCTCACAATTCGAACGAACCTACATTAACTTTTGGTTGTCGTGGAATTGCAACCTGTAGTCTCACCACCTTCGGAGCAAAACTTCCTCAGCACAGTGGACATTACGGAAACTACGCACCTAATGCAGTCTTTGGTTTGTCTAGAATTCTGGCAAGCATGAAAGATGAAAACGGAAAAGTATTGATTGAAGATTATTATAAAGAGGTAAATCTTTCTGAGGAAATCAAAACAATCTTAGGATCAGTTCCAGAGGATAAAAAAGCCATCAATAGAGCATTATTCATTAATGTAGAAGAAAAAGTGGGTGACAACTATCAGGAAGCATTGCAATACCCAACATTGAACATTCGCCAGATTGAAACTTCTTGGAAGGGTGAAGGATTGAAGACTGTAATTCCTGAGTATGCTACAGCTCATATTGATGTGAGATTGGTAGCCGAAACAGATCGAATCAAACAGTTGGATAAAATCGACAAACACTTGAAAGATTTGGGTTATTTAGTCTTAGATCGCGATCCAACAGACGAAGAACGATTGTCCAATAAGAAAATCGTAAAGTTCAAAAGAAATCGAGGAGTGAATGCCTTTAGAACGGATCTAACATCTCCTTTTGGGGAAACACTCAGAAAAACATTAACGGAGGCGTTTGGAAAAAAACCTGTTAGTATTCGTACGATGGGTGGAACCGTTCCTATTATTCCTGCGATTAATGAGCTGCAGATTCCAGCCATTATTGTTCCTATGGTGAATATGGATAACAATCAGCATAGTCCAAATGAAAATATCCGAATTGGAAACATCCGTCAAGGAATTAAAATTTGCCTGACGTTGTTAAATACAAGCTTATAGGCTTATGGAGAATATTCAAAACTACATAAATGGCGAATTCCAGAATCCTTTGAGTGATCAATGGATCGATAATTATAATCCTTCCACAGGAGAGGTATATGGACAGATTCCTAATTCTAACCAAGAAGATGTAGAAAATGCCTACAAAGCCGCTCAAGCTGCCTTCCCTAGTTGGTCCAATACAACTTTGGCAGAACGTTCAAAAATTCTTTCCAAAATAGCTGAGCTTATCAGTAAAAAGTTGCCAGATCTGGCAGCTGCAGAATCTAAGGACAATGGGAAGCCATTATCGCTGGCTATCGGAATTGATATTCCAAGAGCTTCTGCTAACTTTCAGTTCTTTGCAAATGCCATTACTCAATTTGCTTCAGAGGCACATGAAAGTGTTGGAATGAATGCAATGAATTTCACCTTACGTCAACCCATTGGTGTCGTAGGTTGTATTTCGCCTTGGAATTTACCTTTATATCTATTCACATGGAAAATAGCTCCAGCATTGGCTGCAGGAAACTGCGTGGTTGCCAAACCGAGTGAAATTACGCCAATGACCGCCTATTTGCTTGGAGAAATTTGTAACGAAGCAGGTTTGCCAAAAGGCGTATTAAACATTGTTCACGGATTAGGGACAACCACGGGTCAGGCCATTGTTGAGCATCCCAATATCAAGGCGATTTCATTTACAGGTGGAACCAAGACAGGAGCCCATATTGCAAGGGTGGCAGCACCTATGTTTAAGAAATTATCGCTTGAATTGGGAGGGAAGAATCCCAACATCATTTTTGCTGATTGCGACTATGAGAACATGCTTTCAACTACTGTTCGTTCATCATTTGCTAATCAGGGTCAAATATGCTTGTGTGGAAGTAGGGTTTTTGTAGAACGTTCCATCTATGAACAATTCAAAAAAGATTTTGTGGAAGCTGTTTCTCGATTAAAGGTCGGCGATCCTTCAGATTCAGCAACGAATATTGGCGCATTGGTATCAAAACAACATCTGGAAAAAGTGAAATCCTATATTGATAATGCAAAGGAATACGGCGGAAGGGTTCTAGTTGGAGGTAAAGAAGTTCAAGTAAACGGATTCGAAAACGGATACTACTTGCAGCCAACTATCATTGAAGTAGAAAACAATCGATGCAAATTAAATCAAGAAGAAATTTTTGGCCCAATAGTGACCATCATGCCATTTGATACGGAAGAAGAAGTCTTGTCTATGGCGAATGACGTATCGTATGGGTTGTCAGCAACCTTGTGGACCAACAACCTGAATAGAACTATGAGAATGTCCAAACGAATTCAAGCTGGAATTGTTTGGGTAAATACTTGGTTGTTGAGAGATCTTAGAACACCATTTGGAGGAGTGAAGAATTCTGGTGTAGGTAGAGAAGGAGGTTTTGAAGCCCTGAGATTCTTTACAGAACCTAAGAATATTTGTATCAAATATGAATAGATTAAAGGAAGAAATCTTCTACTCAACTCAAAGAGAGGATATGGATATGGATGTGATTTATACATTCATTAAAAACTCATACTGGGGAAACCTAAGAACTTTTGAAGAACAAAAAATGGCAGTTGACCATTCTCTAAACTTTGGATTGTATAAAGATGGAAAACAAATTGCATTTGCTCGTGTCATGACAGATCGAGCGTTTTTCGCCTATTTGTTGGATGTGTTTATTGTTGAAGAAGAACAAGGCAAAGGCTATTCAAAAATCCTGATTGACAAAATATTAGAAGATGACCGATTAAAAAATATCGATCGTTGGATGCTGGCCACAAAAGACGCACATTCACTGTATGAAAAGTTTGGATTTGAACTGGTAAAAAGTCCAGAAAAATTGATGGATAGATTGAGTGAACGTGCCAAAATTATATACGAATAATGGATTTACAATTAAAAAATAAAAACGCACTTGTTTGCGGAAGTACTCAAGGAATTGGAAAAGCAACAGCTATCATGTTGGCTGCTGAAGGAGCAAATGTGACCTTAGTGGCTAGAAATGAAGCAAAGCTAAAAACCACTTTAGAAGAGCTTTATTCGGTGTCTGAGCGGAGTCGAAGACACAATTATATCATCGCTGATTTCACCAAACCCGAAGAGTTGGGAGAAAAGTTAGCAGTGCTAAATCCACCATCATTTCATATTCTAATTAACAATACAGGTGGACCCGCAGGAGGCCCTGTTTTTAATGCCAAATTGGAAGAATTTGAGCGTGCCTTTACCATGCATTTGAAATGCAATCATGTGTTGGTTCAAAGGTTAGTAC
>CAZTFN010000125.1:0-10834 GCA_964612905.1 uncultured Flavobacterium sp.
CTGTGGAACCATCTAGAACCAACATCACATCGTGTGGAGCATCCTTAACTACTTTTTGCATCACTCGTTTGATCTTGGTCAACTCATTCATCAAGTTGATCTTATTGTGCAAACGCCCAGCAGTATCAATAATCACAACATCTGCATCTTGGGAAACTGCAGATTTCAAGGTATCAAAAGCCACAGAAGCAGGGTCTGATCCCATTTCCTGACGTACAATGGGCACATCTGTTCTATCCGCCCAAACTTGCAATTGATCAATCGCAGCAGCTCTAAAAGTATCCGCAGCTCCGAGCACAACTTTCAATCCTTTCTTCTTGAATTGAGACGCTAACTTCCCGATGGTCGTGGTTTTTCCAACACCATTCACTCCTACCACCATTAATACATATGGCTTTTTGTCTGCAGGAATCACGAAGTCAGTTTCCTCTCCTACATTAGTCTCAGATAGTAAACCAGCAATTTCTTCACGAAGAATCTGGTTTAGCTCATCGGTTCCTAAGTATTTATCTCTTGCAACACGTTCTTCAATTCTATCGATGATTTTTAACGTGGTATCCACACCCACATCAGAAGTGACTAACACCTCTTCCAAGTTATCCAACACGTCATCATCAACCTTTGATTTTCCGGCAACAGCCTTGGATAACTTATTAAAGAAACTCGCATTGGTTTTTTCCAATCCTTTGTCTAAAGTTTCTTTCTTTTCTTTTGAAAATATATTCTTAAAAAAACTCATTCCTTTTTCGAATTGTGTACTTCAAAAGTACGTCAAATTACTTGCATAAAAAAAGCTACCTTCTTGGAAGATAGCTTTGATATATTGTAAAAAGTAAAACTTATTTTTTAGCTAAAAAATCGTTCACTTTTGTAGGATCCATAATTGCTTCAACAAATGTATAAGCTCCAGTCTTTGGAGACTTTACCATTTTGATAGCCTTGGTTAATCTTTTCGAACCTGTTTGTAACGATGCTACTGATTTCTTTGCCATGACCTTCTCTTATTATTTAATTTCTTTATGAACTGTCATCTTCTTCAAGATTGGGTTGAATTTTTTCAACTCAATTCTATCTGGAGTATTCTTCTTATTCTTCGTTGTAATATATCTAGAAGTTCCTGGTTTTCCAGAAGCTTTGTGCTCAGTACACTCTAAAATTACTTGAACTCTGTTTCCTTTTTTTGCCATCTTACTTGTACTTTTCTAAAGAATTACTTCGTTAAGAAACCTTTTTCTCTTGCTTCTTTAATTACAGCAGAAATTCCTTTCTTGTTGATATTTTTTAATGCAGAAGCAGACACTTTCAAAGTGATCCATTTGTCTTCTTCTGGAATATAGAAACGCTTGGTCATTAGATTAGCGTTGAATTTTCTCTTCGTTCTATTTAAAGCGTGAGAAACATTGTTCCCAACCATTGCTTTCTTTCCTGTTAATTCGCAAACTCTAGACATCTTCTTACAGTTTTAAGTTCTTATCTCTAAACGAGGTGCAAATGTACGACAATTTTAAAACTCTCCAAAGACAATCTTAGTTATTTTTAAGAATTTCTGCTTGGAGAAGTTGTAGCGATTTATTTACCGTTCTTTTGATCACTTTTTCGCGTGGTTGTCCGAAGTTAAATTCCTGACATTCCACCCCCATATGACTAGCAATGGCAATGTATACAACCCCTACAGATGCATCTGTCTCGTCGGTAGTTGGACCTGCATTTCCCGTGACCGCAATGGCATAATCAGTATTCAATTTTTCTCTCGCTGAAATAGCCATTTGTTTTGCCACTTCTGCACTTACCACAGAAAATTGATCAATAAGATTTTTATCGATTCCTAATAACTGCTCTTTGAGCTCTCTAGAATAGACCACCATACTTCCTTTAAAGTAGGATGATGCACCGGAAACGGATACTATGGTAGAAGCAATTCTCCCTCCTGTCAAACTTTCTGCTGTTGAAACAGTTAAGTTTCTATCTTTTAAAAGACTTCCAACATAACTTTCAATAGTTCCTGCTTCGTCCATTCCAGTGATAATATCTGGAATGATTTGGTACAGCTTTTCAATATTCTCTGACAATCCATCTTCCAAAACCTTTTGATCAGGTCCTTTTGCCGACAATCGCAATCGTACGCGACCGAAATTAGGAAGATAGGCCAATTTGATAAACTCAGGCAAATTGTTTGCCCAATCTTCAATTCGTTCAGCAATCATACTTTCGCCTTGACCATAAGTCATGACCGTTTTATGAATGATAAACGGTAAATGAAACTTTTCTATGATTTTTGGAAGTACTTGATAGGTCATCAAACCTTTCATCTCATAGGGTATTCCAGGCATAGAAACGAAAACCGTATCATTTTCATAAAACCACATTCCTGGAGCAGTTCCCAATCGGTTCATCAATAAAGTTGCTTTGGAAGGTAATTGTGCTTGATACTTTTGAACTTCATTATAAGGAATCTTGTACTTCTTGAACATCCTCTTTATAAATTCAGTTACTTCGGGATAATCAACAATCTCGGTATCATTAAAGTATTCAGCAATGGTTTTTTTGGTGATATCATCTTTGGTGGGACCCAATCCACCTGTAATTAAAACGATATCCGCTCTTTCTTGAGCTTCTTTCAGTGCCGTTAGAATGTGTGTTCTTTCATCTTGAATGGACGAAATCTGATGCACAGAAACTCCAATCTTGTTTAGTTCTGTAGCAATCCATTGAGAATTGGTGTCGGTAATTTGCCCGATGAGAATCTCATCTCCTATGGTAATAATTTCTGCGTTCATTTACTTCACTCTGATTTGGAACGCTCTTTTTCCAGCGATGGTTCCAATTAATTCATCGTTCTCTGATACTTTCCCTACTCCTGCAGGAGTTCCTGTAAAGATCAAATCTCCTTTCTTCAAGGTAAAATATTGAGATACATAACTGATCAATTCATCTACCTTCCACAACATGGCTTTTGTATTTCCATCTTGTACGACTTCACCATTCTTTAATAATTGAAAAGAGAGGTTGTCTAAATCAAATTCTTCTTTTGGAAAGAACTGTCCTACAATGGCACTTCCATCAAAAGCTTTGGCTTTCTCCCATGGTAACCCTTTGGCTTTGCATTGCGCTTGTACATCTCTAGCTGTGAAATCGATTCCCAAACCAACTTCATCGTAATATTTATGTGCAAATCGAGCAGCAATATGTTTTCCTACCTTATTGATCTTTACCAACACTTCAACCTCATAATGCACATCATTAGAGAATGGTGGAATAAAAAAAGGGTTGTTTTTAGGAAGAATGGATGAATCAGGTTTCAAGAAAACTACTGGGCTTTCTGGCCTTTCGTTTTCTAATTCTTCTATGTGCTTCGCATAATTGCGACCAATACAAATTATTTTCATGTTTTACAGTGATCAGTTATCAATTATCAGTTATCAGTTATCAGTTATCAGTTATCAGTTATCAATGTTCATTGTTTATTGTCATTGTTAAATGATAATTGTCCATTGTTTAAGGTATCCACTTTTTGTCGAAGTTTGGCTTACGTTTTTCTAAGAAGGCATTTCTTCCTTCAATCGCCTCATCTGTCATATATGCCAATCGCGTTGCTTCTCCTGCAAAGACTTGTTGCCCTACCATTCCATCATCTGTAAGATTCATGGCAAACTTCAACATCTTAATGGAAATTGGTGATTTAGCCAATATTTCCTGTGCCCATTCATAGGCTGTACTTTCCAATTCGTCATGTGGAATGACGGCATTTACCATTCCCATTTCATAAGCTTCTTGCGCCGAATAGTTTCTTCCTAAAAAGAAAATCTCTCTGGCTTTCTTCTGTCCGACCATTTTTGCCAAATATGCCGATCCATACCCTCCATCAAAAGAAGTTACATCTGCATCAGTTTGTTTGAAAATGGCATGTTCTTTACTCGCCAAGGTCAAGTCACAAACCACGTGCAAACTATGACCTCCTCCAACGGCCCAACCTGGCACAACAGCAATCACTGCCTTCGGCATGAATCGAATCAAACGTTGTACTTCTAAAATATTCAAGCGATGATATCCATCATCACCAACATACCCTTGGTGTCCACGCGCTTTTTGATCGCCACCTGAGCAAAAACTCCAAACACCGTCTTTTGTTGAAGGTCCTTCTGCAGAAAGCAAAATCACTCCAATAGAAGTATCTTCGTTGGCATCGTAAAAAGCATCGTACAATTCACTAGTTGTTTTTGGTCGAAAAGCATTTCTAATATTGGGTCTATTGAAAGCAATTCTAGCAACACCATTGCTCTTCTTATAGGTAATATCTTCGTACTCTTTTGCAGTAATCCATTCGGGTTGTATCATAATTTCGGACTTTAAGCGTTGTTCATTTGTAAAGCGAGCACAAAAATAAAACTTTCAAAATTGGCAAAGATAATTTTGAGGAGAATATTCCTTTTCAGTATTTGTAAAACTTCTATCTTTAACACAAAATGATCCCTCATCATGAGAACACTAATTTTACTTCTTCTAGTTTTTTGTTTCTCTTTCTCATTTGGTCAAAAGACCATCTATAAAAAGTACGAATCTGGTGATTTGCGAGATATTCGAGATGTTCGAATCTATTTGCCAAAGAACTATGAAAAAGATTCATTGGCGAATTTCCCTCTGACTATTGTATTGGACGCTGAAAAACTGTATGATTTGTATTTAGGTGTCAACAATTTTTATGCTGCCCGCGACGAAGCACCAGAGCAAATTATTGTGGGGGTGAATATGGAATCTACTCGAATCAAAGATGCTGCATTCAACATTACTGATAGCAAACCCACCAAAGATGCCAGAAGATTCTATACCTTTTTACGAGATGAATTGATTCCTTTTGTAGAAGCCAATTATAAAACCTCTCCTTTTCTAACTATTGTAGGAGAAGGATTGACGGCCAATATGATTACTCACTTCTTGCAAGAAGACAATCCTATTTTCAATGCTTACATCAGCCTAAATCCAACATTAGCTCCTGAAATTAACGCATTGGTGCAGAATTATCGATTGGAGAAAATGGGAAGAATGGACAATTCCTTTTACTATTACATTTCTGGAAACCCATTCGCTAGCACTGAAAAAATGGAACGTATTCAAGCCTTTGGGCAGTTTATGAAGTCTACAGAAATCGAAAACTTCAATGTGGTTTACGATGAATTTGAGAGCTCTACTAGTTCCGCTTCCACCATAGGCGAAGGAATGTCGCGCGCTTTTGCCAATGTTTTTAAAGATTACTTGGGATTCACCGATGAGGAGTTTGAAAAAGAAGTGAAAGATCTTGACCCTCCAAGTGCGATCTCCTATTTAGAGGTAAAGTATTTGGACATCGAATATTTATACGGATCAAATATTGGGGTTCGAAGAAAAGATGTTTTGGCCATTGAAGATATTGTCATCAAACAAGAAGAAGGTAATTATCTAAAACCTTTTGGCGAAATGCTTTTAAAGTTGGCCCCGCAATCTGAAATGGGAAATTATTACTTAGGCTTGTTTCATGAAAACAGAAAAAACTTCATTGCTGCTTTGGATCATTATAAAAAAGGATACGAAAAAATGGATCCCGATGATCTAGATGCAATCGACTTTTACCAAAACGTACAGAGAATTCAAGATATTACAGGTAAGGTTGATGAAGAAACACCCGAACCACAACCTGAAAAGAACTAATCTAAGATTCGAATTGTGATAAATATGACTTCTACTAATACCAGAATACTGATTGTACTTCTTTTCTTGTGCTCTTATGCTCTTTCCTTTGGACAAAGAACCATCTTTAAAAGATATGAATCAGACGATCTTAGAGATGTTAGAAATGTAAAAATCCATTTGCCTAAAGGTTACAATAAAGATTCTATTTCCAAATTTCCTGTGACAGTTGTTTTGGAGGAAGAGAAACTATTCGATCTTTATGTTGGATATGCAAGTTATTTTGCTGCGCAGGATCAAGCCCCAGAACAAATCGTTGTGGGTATTAACGTTGCCAAGACCATTGAGAAAGACCTAGAATACAATCCAGATAACGGTGAACTCACAGATGATTCAAGGCGATTTTACACCTTTATCAGAGATGAATTGATTCCTTATGTAGAGGCAAACTATAAAACCTCTCCGTTTTTATCAGTTGTCGGTGAAGGAATTGGTGGGAATTTTGTACTTCATTACCTAAAGGAGGAATATCCTGTATTCAACGCTTATATCAGTTTGAATCCAGCCTTATCTTCTGCTGCCAAAACGATCGTTGAAGATGCCCAACTTGGACGAATGGCGGCTATGAACTCAACTTATTATTATTATCTATCAGGAAACCCGCATAACAAGAGTCCAGAAAATCTAAAACTCATTCAAGAGTTTGGAAAATATATGAAGTCCACTGGCATCAAAAATTTCAATGTAACTTTTGATGAATTGACCAGTACACCCAGTTATTCTTCTGTGATTGGTGAAGGTATTTCCAGAGCATTCGCAAAAGTTTACGAAACCTATTCTGGAATTTCTCTAGAAGAATACAATAAGAATATCAAAAACTTAGACCCTCCAAGTGCAATTGCCTATTTGGAAAGAAAGTACTTGGATATCGAATTGCTATTTGGAGCAAATATTGGAATTCGTCAGCGTGATGTGGTAGCGATTGAAGACATCATTATAGAGCAAGAGAACGGAGATTATTTAAAAGAATTCGGACAAATGATCTTGAAACTGTATCCAACATCAGAAATGGGTCATTACTATTTGGGACGATACTATGAATCTGGAAACGACTTTAAAGCTGCACTTAAAGAATATCGTTCTGGGTATGGTAAAATGAATCCCGCAGACCCTAATGCAGATCTTTACTACAAAAACGTAGAACGAGTTCTAAGGAAGCAATAGCTATTTTTTCTGGATTCGATCTGGGAAGAGCAATACCTTTTTCTCTTTGTACAGGGCTCCCAAGGCGCGTTTGAATGCTTTTTTACTCATCTGCAAATGAAACTTGATGGATTCTGGACTGCTCTTATCAGTAATGCTAAGTTTGCCACCATTTTTTTGAAGTTGCATCAAAATCTTTTCCTTGTCGCCATCAATGGTATTTCTATACCCCATTGGTTGAAGTGAAACATCAATCTTTCCGTCTTCTCGAATGTTCTTGATAAAACCAATGGTCTTCTGCCCTTCTTCCAGAGGTTTAAAAACTTCGTTTCTGTAAATCAACCCCTCAATAGATTCATCGATTAATACCGTATAGCCCAAGGCAGTTTCTACTCCAATTACAATGGCTACTCTATCTCCTATTTTTAAATCCATTATCTCAAATGATTGATATATTCTTTTAATACTGTATCGTTTTGATCACTCGGTGTGAAGATCTCCAATAATTTCGGTTGATCACCTTGATAAAAGTCACGCAACGATTCTTTTACAGATTCGATGCTATTTGCCACCGAATAGTCAAAACCATACATCTTGCATAAGTGCTCTGCCGTCAAACAATGAGGAGCCTCAAAGTAACGCAAGGAATCTGTTGTTCCCGGACCTGGTATAATCTTAAAAATACCTCCTCCTGCATTGTTCACAATAATGATACGAAAGTTGCCAGGAATATGTGTATTCCATAAGGCATTGCTGTCGTAGAAGAAACTCAAATCGCCTGTAATGAGTGTTGTTCTATTTTTCGACGCGTAGGCGGCACCAACTGCTGTACTTGTACTTCCATCTATTCCGCTAGTTCCTCTATTACAGAACACCGTTAAGGAGCGCTTCATTTTGAACAATTGCGAATAACGAATGATGGCACTATTACTAAATTGAACTTCTGAATTATTCGGTAAGGTTTCTAAAATACTTTCGAAAACCTTTAAATCTGAATATGGAGCCTTTTGTAAGTAATCTGTATGTTTCTCATTGGTGTGGTTTCGATAACCAATCCATTTCGATTCGTAATCACTTCCATTTTCATATTGAGTTCGCTTGCTAAAATGAGTGAAGAAGGTATTGCTATCGATCTTGATATGCTTCGTCAACGCGAAATAGGTATCCAACGCTCTTAATTCGTTCACATGCCAATGTTCTTTTGGCTGATAATCGCGTAAAAACCTTTTGATTTTCTTAGAAATGATCAACCCTCCGAAGGTTAGCAAGATATCTGGTTGCAATGATGAAAACTCTTCGGGAGTCAGATTAAAGATCAGATTGTCAATACAATTTACAAATCGATGATTGTGCAAATTGGACGTGGTCTCTGTCAATACTAATACGGAAGGATCGTCTGCAACTTTATCCAATAAGATTTCCAATTCGACATCTGGATAGTGAACTCCTACTAAGATCATTTTTTTCTTTGCCTTGTTCCACGTGTTCGCCAAGGATTCATAATCCACATCATCCATTTGAATCTGTTGATCTACCTTGAATGGAAACTCCTTCATGGTAGGAACTGTATCATATAAAGGTTCATCAAACGGTGCATTGATATGAATGGGCCCTTTCACCTGTGTTAACATTGAAAATGCTTCTGTCAACAATTCGAAATTCTTCTCTGTTTGTTTCTCTTGAAGATTTGCATTGAATAAAATATGATTCTGAAACACATTCTCCTGTCGAATGGTTTGTCCATCACCAATATCGATCAAATGTTTCGGTCGATCCGCAGAAATTACCACCAAAGGGATCTGACTATAGTATGCTTCAGCAACTGCTGGATAATAATTCAACAAAGCAGAACCCGAGGTACAAACAATGGCAACGGGTTTTTGTCGTTGTTGAGCAATTCCCAATGCAAAGAAAGCAGCACAGCGTTCATCTACAATACTGATGGCATCAAAATCTTGATCATTTGCAAAACCAATGGTCAAAGGCGCATTCCTTGAACCTGGAGAAATGACTACAGTTTCAATTTCAAATTGACGACAAGCAGAGATGATAATTTGTGCTAATTCCTTTTTAGGATACATGCTTTTCAGTTACAAAGTTGGGGAGTCTCAAAGTTGCAAAGTTCGTGTCACTTCAAACTGACTGCAAAAGTTGTGCTCGCTCAGAGGGCAAAGTTACGTCTTATTGGCCACTTTTTAATAAAAAAGAAAGTCAGAAAAAGGTTTAAATCTTTCTCTGACTTTACGCTAATAAACTCTGAATGTTATTAGTTTCCTTTCTTGTAGTCGGCTAAAAACTTTGCCAAACCGATATCTGTTAATGGGTGCTTCAACAATCCCTTGATTGCTGATAAAGGACCTGTCATTACATCTGCTCCAATTTTTGCACAATCAATCACGTGCATGGTGTGACGCACAGAAGCTGCTAAGATCTCAGTATCAAACATATAGTTGTCATAAATCATTCGGATTTCTGAGATTAGGTTCAAACCATCGGTAGAAATATCATCCAAACGACCAATAAATGGCGACACGTAGGTTGCACCAGCTTTCGCAGCTAATAACGCTTGTCCTGCAGAAAACACCAAAGTCACGTTGGTTTTGATTCCTTTGTCTGAGAAATATTTACAAGCTTTTACACCATCTGCAATCATGGGAAGTTTCACCACGATTTGCGGGTTCAACGCAGCCAATGCTTCACCTTCTCTAACCATTCCTTCAAAGTCTGTTGAGATTACTTCAGCAGATACATCTCCATCTACCAAATCACAGATTGCTTTGTAGTGATTGATGATGTTTTCTTCTCCAGTAATTCCTTCTTTTGCCATCAAAGATGGGTTGGTGGTTACTCCGTCTAAAATTCCAAGAGTTTGTGCTTCTTTAATTTGATCTAAGTTGGCTGTGTCGATAAAAAATTTCATTCCAGTAGTTTTGATTTACGCCACAAATATAGAGTGAATCTAAAGAGAATGAAACCCGAAATTACCCAAACCTTTAAGTAGTTATTAACACTTGTCTAACAAGTAGTTTACTCCTTAAATTTTGTAATGATTCATCAATAATTTCTCGTACATTTTATCTGGGAGAAGTCGCTTTAAAACAATGGAAAACTTTTCCATGAACCCACCTACTTTATAATGTACTTTCGGGCTTTTTGTATTGATAATCTGTTCGATCTTTTTTGCCATGATCAAAGGATCCATACCACTATCTACGTGCGCATCCATCAAATCTAAATTGGCTTGATACTTTTCTTTGTATGCTGAATCTTCAAAAACTGGAGTATGATAACGTCCCGCCGCAATATTGGTAGCAACATCACCTGGTGCAACATTGGTGACTTGTATTCCAAATTCTTTCACCTCCATACGAATGGCTTCTACTGTGAGTTCCAAAGCACCTTTGGTGGCTGAGTAGATTCCGCGATAAGGCAATCCCATATACCCTGCAATAGAGGTCACATTAATGATAGCACCTGAACCTTGTTTTCTCATATGAGGCAATACCGCTTTGATCACATCAATAGCTCCGAAAAAATTGGTGTCGAATACTTTTCTCATCTCATTGGTAGGTGTGTCTTCTACAGGACCTGTAATTCCCATTCCTGCATTGTTCACCAAAACATCAATTCGACCTTCTTTTTCAATGATGGTTGCAATTGCTTTTTTGATAGAATTAACATTCATCACATCCAATGCAATCATTTGATATCCATCAATAGAATTGGCTTTCGGTTTTCTACTGGTTCCGTAAACTCGATAACCTTTGCCAGTTAAAAGTTCTGCAGTTGATTGTCCAATTCCGGATGAGGCTCCTGTGATGAGTACTACTTTCGACATAAAAATGATTCTGTCACAAAGATGAGAAAATTAGGGTGAACGCAAAAGTTTTGAGAAAAAGACTGAGGTAAATTCAGGGCACAAAAAATGGCAAGCTATCTACATCACACTGCTACAACCAAGTACCCTTGC
>CAZTFN010000126.1:0-10831 GCA_964612905.1 uncultured Flavobacterium sp.
ACGTCCTATTATTCTACATAACCTTTATGGCGAAGGAGAGCCTTTTATGTTTTCAACTAATACTACCATTATTTTTCTATCAATGTTCTGAGCTTCGGTGGACACGTCCTCGTTCTAAGCAGCCTCGGCGAAGCAGAAGCTTTTCTTCATTCAAAAAAGTCTTTTTTTGCCTCTAAAGGGTAACATCATTCACTCTACTCACACATCATAGAAAAAGATGATTTTACCTTATGCCATCTACATATTAAAATGTGTTGACAATACTTACTACACAGGATTTTCTGCTAACATTCACGATCGGATCGCAGCACATCAAGCTGGAGAAGTTAAGTACACTAAAACAAGATTACCTGTTGAATTAGTTCATTTGGCACTATTCGTTCATAAAAAGAAAGCCTATGATTTTGAGAGGTATTTAAAATCAGGTTCAGGAATTGCTTTTCGGAATAAGCGATTAATAGAAGAATATTGAAATATTGGATCACCAGTTTCGGTACACACGTGCTTGTTCTCCGAAGCCTTTATGGCGAAGGAGAGCCTTTTATTTTTTTCTGCAGGGTAACATTATTTAGTGTATTGATACATTCAATAAAAACATGCTACTACCTTATGCAGTCTACATCCTCAAATGTAGTGATGGTTCTTATTACACTGGTTTTTCAACGAATATTCACAATCGCATCAAAGCACATCAAGCTGGCAAAATAAAGTCTACTCAATCGAGATTACCCGTTGAGCTGGTCCATACATCCTTGTTTACTGACAAAAAGAAAGCTTATAACTTCAAACGTTACTTACAAACTGGCACGGGAATTGCCTTTCGGAATAAAAGATTCATTATTCACAGTAATCTGCAATTAAGATATATTTACCGTGATCCTGCGAAGTTCAATACTCATTGAACTTATAAGAAAATTATTTCTCTAGAAAATCTACTGTCATCTCAACAAAGTCCTCTTCGAATAACATGTCTGAGTTACAGAACATCACAATCGCGTATCCTTTTTCCGGAATAAAGTGACAGTATGCTTGAAAATCAGCATTGCTACCAGTGTGCGTATATTTGGTTCCATCATCGGTTGGTAGCAATCCAAAACCTAGCGTCCAATTCGGTTCGTCCCAATCTTCGGGAGTTTTGGATTGGGCTTTCAACATCTCGTTCAAGGATTCTTCCGAAAGTACTTTCTTCTCCATGACTCCAATCAAGAATTTCGCATAATCAATTGCTGTGGTTTGCGCACTATATGCCGAACCAAATAATGTTGGATCCCCATCATTCCAATCTTCAGTAGGTTTCCCTTCATAATGCCCCATGGCTTTGAGTCTGTTTCTTTCCTCACTTCTGGTGTAATGTAAATATTTGGCGCCTATTACCTCAGAAACCTCTGACTGGAAAATACTATCCAAACCAACATCAGTTGTTTTTAATAAATGAACCACTACATCTTTTAAATACTGATATCCTTCACCCGAATACCCAAATTGAGAACCTAGTTCAAAAAAGATTTTCAAGCTATCACCTTCTCTCCAATTAGGAAACCCAGAAGTGTGACTCAAAACCATTCTCGCAGTGATCTTTTTGTAACGATCATCATAGTCTATATCCTTATAAGGAAAGTATTCATATAAAGGTGTATCCAAATCCAGAATTCCTTTGTCCACTTGTTTCATTACAAAATAGGCAAACAGAGGTTTTGATAAGGATGCTGCTTCAAAAATGGTTTGCTCAGTAACAGGTGTTTTCGTTTTGGTATTCTCCACACCAAAATAACCCGTGTAAGTAATCTTATTGTTCTTGATTAATGCCATTGTAAGACCTGGCAACTTCAAACTATCCATCGCTTTGACAATAAAGCTATCTATATCTTTGTGTTTGATGGATTTTCCATGAAGATTTTCAAATATTTTGGGTTTTTCATTTGACTTATTGCAACTGAAAATAGTAATCAGTGTAATGGCAAAAAGCAGTATTCCTGTATTTTTCATGCAAAAAATTTTTAATCGCACTTAAATATAGTAAAACTAACTATGCATAACTAAATACTATTCCCACGATAATACTCCAACACTTTCACACGAAGTAAATACGCATACTTAGCATTGGACATATTCAGCTTAGCATTTTCTAAATTGTTCTTGCTAGTGATGTATTGTAGAAAATTGGAGACTCCATTGTTGAATCGGGTTTCGTTCACTTCAAAGGATTTTTCAAAAGCTTCTACTTGTCTTTGGAAGCTCTGATAGCGAGAATAAGCTGCTTCCATATCGAAATGAACTTGCTTAATCGCATTCTTGATCTGCACTTGTGTACGTTCCATTTCCACCAGCGACTCTTCCTTTTGAGCTTTCCTTAAAGCAACGTTATTCTTGGCTTGAAACCCGTTAAAAAGTGGAATTCTCATAGAAATTCCAATAACCGAATTTAGGTTGTTTTCAAACTGATCGAAATACTTAATTTGCTGTGCTTCAAATTGAGTTCGTTCTGTAAAGACTGCAAAGTTCTGATTGTTTACTGTCACGAAGTCGCCCGTTTCCACAATAGAACTCCCTACTTCCGAAAAAGTCTGAGCAGCACTGGAGTAGTTAGTGTTTAACTGTCCAAAAATAGAGATTTCTGGAACATACTGAGCTCGCGCAATGTTGACACCTTTTTGAGCAGCTTCTACGCGTAATTCTCTTGCCTTAAAAGTTGCTAGACTCGATAATGCATCTTGATATACTTGCTCTGATGAGAATCCGTATTTAGATAAATCCAATAGTATCGCACTTTCATCAATTTCAATATCTCCGTCCAAATTCAGTAACTGACTAAGTTCTAACTTTGCATTATTCAAAGCGATCTGAGAACTTAAGACACTAGTTTCATCCGAGGCCTTCTGCCCGACCAAATCTGTATAATCGGCTGGGTTATTTTGACCTTCATCATACATGCGCTTCTGAACTTTTAGCTGATCATTGGTGGCGTCTAATCGTTGTTGACTCAACAACAAAATATCTCTACTGTTCAATACTTGTAAATATGCTAAGGTTACAGATAGTACCAAGTCCTGTTTTGCTTGCTCGACTTCCATATCGGCAGCTTTGGCATTCAGTCTTTGTTGTTTAAAATTATTGAGCAATCGGAAGCCATTAAAGAGTACAGCATTAACATTCAAGTTTGCACTTGAAAAGGTCAAACGCTGATTGATAAAGTCATTGGTAAACGGATCAATACTACGACCATTGTTTACCCCAGCATCAAAACCTCCATTCAACGATGGAAGTAAATCTGCCTTGGATTGACTGAAATTCACATCAGCAGTTGTTTTCCGAATTTTGGCTGATTTTAAATTCAAATTGTTATCCAAAGCGACCTGAATACAATCTTCTAAGGTGTATTTTTTACTGGTTTGGCCTTGAGCAACTCCCAAAAAACCAAGTGTGAAAACAAGGATATAGATAAAAATTCTAGTGGTCATGATTGATCGTTAATCTGTAATAATTCTTCCATCCAATAGATTCACAATTCGCGAACCATAGGATGCATTTTCTTCAGAGTGTGTAGCCTGAATAATGGTCACTCCTTCTTTGTTGAGTTCAGAAAAAAGTTCCATGATCTCTTTGCTTTGTTTTGAATTGAGGTTTCCTGTGGGTTCATCTGCTAAGATCAATTTTGGCTCGCCAATCAAAGCTCTTGCAATTCCCACCAATTGTTGTTGTCCTCCACTTAACTGCTGCGGAAATAAGTCTTTCTTTCCAACAATATTAAATCGATCTAACATGTCCGCAACCTTGGCCTTTCGCTCTGAAGACTTTATTTTTTTGTAAAGCAGCGGAGTCTCAATATTCTCTTGTACCGTGAGTTCATCAATTAAGTGATACGCTTGAAATACAAAACCAATGTATTCTTTGTACAATTTGGATCGATTTCGTTCTTTCATTTTGTGCACGTTTTGATCCAAGAACATATATTCTCCCTGGGTGAATCCATCTAACATTCCGATACAGTTCAATAAGGTAGATTTTCCAGATCCTGAAGGCCCCATCAATGAGATGAACTCTCCTTCTTGTACATTAAAATCTATTTTATCTAAAATGTGGATTTGGTTTCCTCCTGACTTCACTGTTTTAGAGGCTTGTGATATATTTAAAAGTGTATTGTTCATTTTTTCTTTTTATTAATTTACTCCGTTTGAAGGTTATTCACAGGGTTGGAAATAGTTACTTTATAAGCTTTGATACAGATGGTGATGAGAGATAGCGACAATACGATGCACCCTACCAATAGAAAAATTGACGCATTCATTTCAATTCGATACACATAGTTTTGCAACCAATTGTGCATAGAATAATATGAGATTGGAACTGCAATGATTAAAGCAATCATGACAAGCTTTACAAACTCTTGAGAAACCAACCACAAGATTCCTAATGATGGAGATCCAAGGACTTTTCGAATCGCTATTTCTTTGGTTCGTTTCATTACATGAAAAGAAACAAGTCCAAACAGTCCCATGCTAGCAATAAGCATTGATATCAGCGCAAATAGGTTAAAAACGTATCCGAGTTTATTCTCAGTTTCGTACAATTCATTGTACGTATTTTCTAAGGATTTTACTTCAATGTATTCTGATGGAGCAATGGCATTCATTGTTTCTTTTATGTATAATTTCACATTAGCAACATCATTATCATTGGTCTTTATTAATATTTGTCCTTTACGTCGATTGGGACCTCGTCTCATGGTCATGAAAAGCGGTTTGATAGAAAATCCAAGCGATTGTAAGTGAAAATCATTGACAACCCCAATGATCTTTCCTTTAAAGAAATCTTTTCCCACAGCGGTCTTCCATCCTAACTTTTTCATAGCCGTCTCGTTGATGATGTATCCCTCTGAAAAATCTGTAGCAAATTCTTTGGAGAAAGGCCTTCCCTCTATCATCTTCATATCTACGAGGTTGATGAAATCATAATCGACATAAGATCTGTAAAAGCGAATTGATTTTTTCTCATGGTTACCAGACCAACTATCTACGGGTCCGTTACTCGTTATTTTTATGGGCAATTGAGAACTGATAGAAACTTGATTGATTTTAGGGTGTTTCAATAGTTCATTGCGAATGATGTTCTCATTTGCCATAATCTCTTTACCGGTATATGACATATGAAGAATATTTTCTTTTGAATATCCCAACTCTTTTTGTGTGAAATACTCCAGTTGCTTGTATACAACAACACTGCAAATCATCAATCCAATGGCAACAACAAACTGACCAGTTACCAACACATCTCTAAGTGAAAATCTTCTTCCTTTGGTTTGCCATAAATTACCCTTGAGAGATTTTACAAGGTCTACTTTGGTCAATAATAAAGATGGGTACACTCCAGACAGGAAGCCTAGGACAATAGAAGCTAGAAACATACATGCTAAAAACCAAAGGTCTTGACCAAAACCTAAAGTGATATTTCTACCTAAAAGGTCATTAAAGAATGGCAGTAATAAAAACGCTAGCAGGGTGGCCAAACAAAAACTGAAAACAGATAATACCAAAGACTCACCTACATATTTATAGAGTAAGTTACTTTTCTTCGCCCCTAAAACTTTGTGAACTCCTACTTCTCTGGATTTCCCTGAATATCTTGATATTGCAAGGTTCATATAATTCATAGAAGCCAAAAGAAGAATAATCATTCCAATAAATGAGAAGAAGTATACGTAGGTAACACTGCTGTTTGACTCCAATTCGTCATCCAAATGTGAATACAGGTGAATATCATTCATAGGCTGTAACGAAAACTTTGGATAAAACGAAAAACCTCCATTCTTATAAGCAGTTTTGAGTGGCTTCTCATACTTGCTCAATTTTTGATTCAAAGCCATATAGTCTTGTCCTTCTTTCAACAAGAGATAACCTCGTTGCTCACAAGTAAACCAGTCATTTACATCTCTTTCCCAATTAGGATAGAGTTGTCTCGACACTATGAAATCATATTTAAAATGCTGATTCTCTGGAGCATCAGCCACAATACCTTTGACAACCAATACTTCATCATTGTTGTATTTGAGTGTTTTATCTATTGGAGATTCTTTACCAAAGATTCTTTGAGCAGTACTTTGAGTGAGCAAAATGGATGTCTTGTCCTTCAGCGCTTTTCTATCCTGTCCTTCTAGCAGTTCTATGGTGAAAATGTCAAACAGATTTTCATCGGAGAAAAGCCCATTCGTTAAATACAGTTCTCCATTATTAGAAAGGGTCGCTTCGCGTGTTGTTATGGTCGTGATCTTTTCTACCTCAGGAAATTTTTCCTTCATTGATGTAAATAGAGGTACGGGGGAAAGGGTATAAACATCTGCATCTGCATCCTGAGATTCAATTCCTTCTTCCTTGGTTAACACTCTATAGATTCTATCAACATGCTCGTGATCTTGATCATAACTCAACTCAAACTTCACATAAAGTGCTATAAAGATGAAGCATGTAATACCTATCGTTAATCCCAATATGTTGATTAGAGAATACATTTTATCCCTTATCAAGCTTCTCACTGTTATTTTAAGATAATGTTTAAACATGCCTATAATTTTATTCTGTTCGTAGAGAATCTACTGGGTTGGTAGTTGCGGTTCTAATTGCCTGAAAACTCACTGTGATTAAAGTGATCAACAATGCTCCTGAACATGCAATGACAAAAACGGTCCATGAGATATCTGTTCTGTAAGGGAACTTTTGAAGCCATTGACTCATCAATAAGTATGCAATCGGAGAGCCAATCAATAAGGAGATAATAACGAGTTTTACGAAATCTCTTGACAACAGCATCCACAATTGACTTACGGAAGCACCCAGTGTTTTTCGCACTCCGATCTCTTTGGTTCTTTGCTCGGCAACGAATGACGCCAATCCAAACAAGCCTAAACAACTAATGAAAATTGCGAGTAATGTAAATACTTGTGATAAGTTGGCAACGCGTTCTTCCGCTCGGAACTTTCTTCCGTATTGTTCATCTACAAACTGGTATGCGAAGGGTATGTTTGGAAAGTTACGTTTGAAGACCTGCTCAACTGTGGCCAGATTATCGGCTACACTTTTTTCAGGGTTCAACCTCAAATTGTAAAAGTTGGCATTGTTTTCTCTATCAAAGAAATAAATGGTTTGTTTTACAGGTTCGTATGGCGACTGCATGAGCATATCATCTACCACTCCAATAATTTTAAAATCAACGGAGTTTTCTCCTCCTCCATCTTTTAAGATCTTACCAACCGGATTCTTGATTCCCATGTAGGAAACCGCTGTTTTGTTTAGAATTATAGCCATAGAGTCTGTGGCAAATTGACGAGAAAAACCTCTACCATCAATCACCTTCAAACCTAAACTTTCTACGAACTCATAAGAAACAGATGCAACTGCAAAATCTTCTTGAAATCCTTGTGCCTTTCCTTCCCATTCGAAACCACTTACGTTGGACCAAATACTGGTGGTAGGACTACTCATTGTAGCCATTTCCGTTACCGCGCCTGATTCTATGAATTGATTTCTCATGAAATCTGCTTTTCCTATAAATTCTAAGCTCATTACAGGAACTTGAACCAATCCTTCTTTCTCATACCCAGAAGGTCTGTTCTTGGCATAATCGATTTGATTGATCACCACAATCGTTCCTATGATCAAAGCGATAGAGACAGTAAACTGCGTCACAACTAAAACCTTTCTCGGCAAAGCTGCATAACGACCCGCTTTGAATGTTCCTTTTAACACCGAAACTGGGTTGAATGATGACAAATACAATGCTGGATAACTTCCTGCTAAAAAAGACGTCAATACAATGAAAACAAGAGAGGCGGTCCAGAATCCAATATTTGCCCATGGAAAAACAATAGACTTGCTGGCCAAATCATTAAACCCATTTAGGAACAAGAGAACCAATCCTATGGAAACCACAAAGGAGAATAAAACAATCAAGAAAGATTCGCTCAGAAATTGTGTAATTAATTGTCCTCTTTTTGATCCAATCGATTTTCTGATTCCTACTTCTACTGCTCTTTTTTCCGAACGAGCAGTACTTAAATTCACAAAGTTGATACAAGCGAGTAACAATACAAACGCTCCAATAATACCAAACAACCATACATTTTCAATGCGTCCACCAGTTTGTACACCATTTTCAAAACTAGAACGCAAGTGCCAGTCCTTCATAGGTAATAGAAACATCTGAGGGTTAAATTCAGCTTCCTCAGGAGAGTTGTCTTTTTTAATATTTAATATTTTGTCTGTAACAGCTTGCATGGTTGTGTTTTCATTGATCTGCACGTACATCTGAAAGGAATTATTTCCCCAAGAATCTTTGGCATTTTGAATCCATTGTCTAGCACTCACGTAATACTTCCATGGTGCTATATATTCCAGATCAATGAACTCCGTAGTTCGAGGCATATCCTTATATACTCCAGTCACCACAACTTCATTTTCCGTGTCGATATTGATCGTTTTCCCAATTGGGTCCTCATCATCAAATAGCTTTTTTGCTGCAGATTCGGAAAGTAGGATAGAATTCAGTTCTTTCAATCCATCTCTTACTCCAGCTACCATCTTTAAAGTCAACATTTCTGGTGCTCCTTCTTGCATAAATTGACCACGAAAATTGATGTTTTTCGTACCATATTTTAAAAACCTAGGTTGGTTCCATGAAGACATGATAATATGCTGAAAGTTATCGCTGTAATCTTTACGCATTTGAAACTCCAAAGGTCTTGGAACTGCTTGACCAGTATCTACATATCCGTTTGCGGATTCGTGTTGATAAATTTGTGCAATGGTCTCTTTGTTTTCGAAATAATCATTGAAACTTAATTCGTCGTAAATCCATAATGCGATGAGTATGGTAGCGGTCATCCCTATAGCCAATCCAGAAATATTGATCAGAGAATACACCTTGTTCTTCAACAAGTTTCTCAGTGCTATTTTTAAATAATTTTTCAACATACTTTATACGTTTTAATAATTCTTATTCAGTTCTTAAACTTTTTATTGGATTTGCTGTAGCCGCTTTGACTGCTTGAAAAATTATAGTCAATAATGCTATGAATCCTGCAACTAATCCTGCACTGGCAAAAACCCACCACTCTATTTCAATTCGATATATATAATCTTGGAGCCAATTATTCATTAAATAATAGGCAATAGGGATTGCGATAAGCAAGGCAATAAAAACTAGTTTCAGAAATTCTTTCGATATCAACTTAACAATACCATATATCGAAGAGCCTAATACTTTTCTAACACCTATCTCTTTTGTGCGTTGAAATACATGAAATGACACCAAGCCAAATAGGCCCATCCCTGCAATAAATAAGGCCAAGAGTGCAAATACATTAAATGCATTGCCTAATCTTTCTTCCGCTTCATAAAGTTCTGAGTAGGTGTCATCCATAAACTTGGCTTCAAAAGGTTCTAAAGGCGCTATTGATTTCATTTGTCGCTCAACAAAAGCTTTGGTTCCTTCAAGATCATCAATATTAACTTTCAATATCACATGTCCATGATTTTTAGACCAGGATTCTCTTCTTATTCTCATATACAAGGGTTCTATTGAGAGGTCAAAGGTTTGTAAGTGAAAATCTTCAACTACACCTATAACTGTTCCATTATGAAACTTTTTACCTACTGCAGTTTTCCAGCCTAACTTCTTAATAGCTGCCTCATTCAGTATAAATGCTTCTGTAGAATCTGAAGCTATGTCTTTAGAAAAACCTCTCCCTTCAACCATTTTCATTTCAAAGAGATCCAAGAATTCATAATCCACAAATGTTCTATAGATATAAAGCTGTTGTTTGTTTAAATTTCCCTCCCAACTATCTATTGGTCCTTGACTCGTTACATTTATGGGTAATTGTGTACTTACTGATACTTTATTGATATTTGGGTGTCCTAACAGCTCACTTCTTAAAACAGATTCTTTTTGATGTATTTCTCTATTGAAATAAGGAACATGTACGATATGCTCTTTGTTATAACCTAGTTTCTTTTCCTGAATAAACTCTAATTGTTGACTAATAATCATACTCCCTGTAATTAATCCAATAGCAGCAACGAACTGCGTAACGACTAGCGAATTCCGAAGTAAAGACCTACCCTTATGGGTCTTAATAAAATTTCCCTTAAGTGCTTTAACTGGGTTGATATTAGACAGAAATACTGCAGGATATAAACCAGATAAACACCCGACTAATATGGCTATTGACAACATGCCTATAAGAATCCAGCTATTACCAACAATACTTAAGGGTATGGTTATACCTAAGAGTTTATTGAACTCTGGCACCAATAAAACAACTAGAAACAATGCAATAGCAAAACTAAATAGTGTAAGCAATATAGATTCGCTGAGATATTGAAAAACCAAATTTCGTTTACCCGCTCCTAAGGCTTTAAAAACTCCAACCTCTTTAGTTCTATGAGCTGACCTAGATGTTGCTAGATTCATATAATTTATAGACGCTAGAAGAAGTATGATTATGGCCAATAGCGCAAAGAAATACACATATGTCATATCCCCATTAAGTGCTATTTCTATATTCATTTTTGAATTCAGATGAATATCTTCAATTGGCTGCAATGCATATTGTGGATAAAATTGAAATCCATTGGCTTTATAAGCTGGCTTTGTGACAGATTCATAACGCGACATTTTATCTTGTAAAGCCCTATAATCCTGACCCTCTTTTAAGAGTACATAGCTGTAATAATTATTGCTAACCCAATTACTAATATCATTGGGATACATCGTGTTTTTTTCAACTGAAGCAATGAAGTTATATGTAAAATGTTGATTTTTAGGAGGATCTGCAACAACG
>CAZTFN010000127.1:0-10812 GCA_964612905.1 uncultured Flavobacterium sp.
TGTGGCTATCAGCCTATGCAGAAACCTTGATTGATGATGTTCATTTACTGAATGCAGCCTTGAAATCCGTGGATCAAAATCCATTGGGTTCTGCAGCGGGGTATGGAAGCTCTTTTCCAATCGACAGACGTTTCACGACCAAGGAACTCGGATTTGAAACTTTAAAGTACAATGTCGTAGCAGCCCAAATGAGCAGAGGGAAAAGTGAACGAACCATCTCTGCAGCTTTGGGAAGTATTGGAAATACCTTGGCACGATTCGCCATGGACATTTGTTTGTATATGAGTCAGAACTTCGGATTTGTTTCTTTTCCGGATGAACTGACCACAGGAAGTAGCATCATGCCGCACAAAAAGAATCCTGATGTTTTTGAACTGATTCGAGGGAAGTGCAACAAGATTCAAGCCTTGCAAACCGAAATGATTTTGATCACGAACAATCTACCAAGTGGTTATCATAGAGACTTTCAACTGTTGAAGGAGAACATGATCAATGCCATAGAGGAGATGAAAGGTATTCTATCGATTTTCGATTACAGCATTCAGCAAATGGAAGTGCATGAGTTTGATATCAAAGACGACAAGTACAAGTATTTGTTCACTGTAGATAATATCAACAACTTAGTAACCGAAGGCATGAGTTTCAGAGAAGCGTACCAGCAAATAGGCTCTGAAGTTCAGAGAGGCATCTATTTGCCAGATACTTCTAAAAAGCATACTCATTTAGGAAGTATACACAACCTATGTTTACGAGAAATTAGATTGAAGTTTCCAAACTAACATTCCAAACGCCTGATGCCGCAGTTTCTCTAGCGTATTCGGAAAAGTCTTTGGCTGCTCTTTTCAATACCTTTTCTACATCTTCAGTGACCATTGAGTTCGCTGGATTGGTTAATACATGAGAGAATAGATACTCCATCAACCAGATGTAATCAGATGGAACACCTGCCTGTTTCATAAACCCAAGATATTCTTCCAAAGAAACTGAAGTGAACTGAATCTCTCTTCCACTAGCTTTAGAAATCTCTTTGGTGATTTCTTCAAAGGTCCACAATCTAGGTCCAGTTAGCTCATAAGTTTGACCGTTATGTTCGTTGTGTAATAAGGCTTCCACGGCAACAGCTGCAATATCTCCAGTATCTACATAAGGTACCTTCGCTTCAGGAAATGGCAATGCTACATGTCCACTTAATATTGGATCCAAGAAAAAGCTTTCGCTAAAGTTTTGGTTGAACCAGCTAGCTCTGATGACCGTGTAATCCAATCCTGAATTGATCACAAGGGTTTCACATTTCTCTGCTTCGGTTTCGCCTTTCCCTGATAAAATGACCAGTTTCTTCACACCTTTTTCTTTGGCTTTTTGTGTCAATCCTTGAATCGCCTCAAAAGCTCCGGGTACCGCTAAATCGGGCTGAAAAGTGATGTACACTTTGTTGATTCCTTCCAGAGCAGCATCCCAAGTTGTTGGATTTTGCCAATCGAATGGAATGGCTGCGTTTCTAGATCCTACTCGAACATGCTGTCCCAGTTGTTGTAAACTGGCAACGATTTTTCTTCCTGTTTTTCCAGTTCCACCTGTGATTAAAAAATTTTCTGTTTTCATGATGTTTCTATGTTAAATGATTAATCTTGATAATTGATAATTGATAATTGATTACTATTTACTGTGCACTACAATGCTCACAATCAACAACCCAAAAGACAGACTCGTTGTAATCGTTCTCACCATGTGAAATCGGTTCCACCGAACTTCAAATTGCTCTCTTAAAGACGCAAGTTCTTGAGGTGTTGCCGATAGCAAATCCACTTTGTCGATCATTTCATTCAATGGAACATTCCCCAGAATTGTCATCAGCACCAGTCCGATGATGTATAAGATTGCTGCAGTAAGTATTAGCCAAAAGACAGTTGAGTTTGCCGATTTGAATAAAAAGATATTCGCAATGTGCGTGATCATTGGCCCCATAAAGACCACAATAAAAATGGGATTGATGATGGCTCTATTCATTTGCTGAAAGGCATGTAGAAAGCCCAAGTCGTCTAGTCTTCCAATTCCTGGAGTCACGGCATTTGCCCATGTGAAACACAATCCAGCTGTCAATCCTGTTAAAAAGGTTGTGATGAATAACGATGTAAGATTTAAAGTCAGTTGCATATTCGTTGGATTAAGACTTGATCGTTGATTTTTTTACGAGAAAGACAATGACATACAGTTCAATCATCAATAGCCAAAAAGGAATGGCCAAGAAGAAGTCTGAGTGTGTTACGTCATAAGGTTCCAAAAGAAACGGAACGGTGATCAAGGCATCCAAGGTGAAGGCAATACCAAAAAAGATCGTTCCGACTAAAAATGCATTTGTGTTTGCATATTTCTTGAAGTACAGTCTGGCGCCAGTTCCTACAATGGGAATAAAAGTAACGGCCAAACTGAGGTCTCCTTGCAGTTCAAGGTTGTCTAGTATGGGAAGAAAGGAAGAGAATATGTAGGTGAATACTCCTAGAATCCAAATCCCAATTCCGATGAAGATAGCGGTCATAATTTTCATGTGTCGTTGGTTTAACAATTAATAATGACACAAAGCTAGGTCGCTATCAACCAGAAGATTGATTCGAAAAGGAGTATGATTTGTTCGAAAAGTTATGCTTCTTCGCCAGAGGCTTCGAAGCATTGTTATGATAAAAAGAATAATATTGTTTCAAGTATGGAATGAAGACTGATGTCTGTCAATTCGAGTGAATTTCACGATTGAAATGAGTGAAATTAGTATCGAGAATGATGTTCTTGCAAGCAATCAGTTCTTTTGTGATAATTATAAAGTAAAATTCCCTTGTAGTGAAGAAAGGGGGCTGAGGTGTTACACTGAGCCGGCCTGCACTGAGCAGAGCCAAAGTGTCGAAGTGCACTCGAAGCCCTATTTTATCTGACTCGGCCGATACCCAAACTTCTTCGAAAAGGCATTGGAAAAAGAACTCAAGCTATCATAGCCAACTTGCCAAGCCGCTTCTTGTACCGTAGCATTCTCGTTCCGAATTAGGTTGTTGGCTGTTTCCAATCGTTGATTTTGAAGGTATTTGAAAACCGGAACCCCGAACAAAGCTTTGAAGTCCTTCTTTAGGTTGAAAGTATTCAAACCAATGGCTTTGGACAGTTCCGACAAGGACGGTGGATTGTCCAAGTTTTTCTGAAGGATTTCTTGTGCTAAGTATAACTTCTCTTGTTCAGGTTGCTGCATTTTAGAATCTTCCATCTGTGCCAAGTGACCAAAGAAGTGGGAGAGAAGCACGGTCATTTGCGATCGAAAAAACATCATCTTGGTTTTTCCATGGTATTGAATGTTGAATACTTGGTCTACAATTGCTCGCATTTCGGGCGACATAAAAAAGCGCGGACCTTCCACATAAGAATTACTCGGATTGACCAATTCATTGAGTAGGTTTGAAAAGATTTCCCCTTCCTGATTGGGTAGTTCTTCCAAGTTTTTCAAAGCTGTGACGATCACAATGCACTTCAAGGGTTTGTTAGCAGACACATGATGCACAAAACGAACATGTTCATCTGCATAAAATGAAAGGGCCAGACCTTTGGTGTGATCGTAGGGAATTTTCTTCCCTCGGTATTCAATAGACACATCTACGTCTCCTTCACCATAAAAAGCTACACCAATAGAAGGTTCTTCAAAAGAACAGGCATCCACTGCAGGAACATCCGAATTGTATTCCTCCACCAGAATGGTAAAATCATTGATATCGATGTGGTCTCTTGTCATAGAAGGGCTTTTGAACGAAGTTACTCAATATTTTCTGTAACTTTATAGAAAACAACCACCATCATGAAAAAGTCCATCTTACTCTTCGTAGCCTTTTGTTTTACAATAACTACGTATTCCCAAAACCTCATTGGCGCATGGGAAACCGTTACAGGAAACGGCAAAGTGAACATAAGAACCGTTATCACTTTTACAGATGGGTATATGGTGACCACTTCATTTTTTAAGAGTTCTGGAAAATTAGTATCGACTTACGGTGGTTCATGGAAACGAATAGGAAATGAGATCATTCAACTCATTGAATTTGATTATAAGAACCCTGTAAACGTAGGAACTCAAAAGGAATATCAAATAGAGGTGAAGGGAAATAAGTTTTCAATAGAAGGATTGGACAATGTTTGGAGACGTATTGATGACGGAACTCCGGGCAAATTACAAGGCGCTTGGTTGATGTCGGGAAGAGTGAAAGACGGAGTGACTCAATTGAGAAAAACAGACCGACCCAGAAAAACCATGAAGATTCTCTCAGGAACCCGATTCCAATGGATCGCTTACAATACAAAAACCAAAGAGTTTAAAGGAACAGGCGGAGGAACCTATGGGACCACGAATGGGAAATACACGGAGAATATCGAGTTCTTCTCGCGCGACAATACCAAAGTAGGCAAGAGCCTCGAATTTGACTACAGCATCCGAGATGGCGCTTGGCACCACAAAGGCTTTTCCAGCAAAGGCGATGCGATGTATGAGATTTGGTCCCAACGTACAAAATAATTGAACTTGTCTTTGCGAGGAGTGTAACGATGCGGCAATCTCACCAAACCTAACCCTGCACATAATAAGTAACTCCATTCAAAAAGATCGCTTCATCTTATTAAGGGTGACTGAGGTGTCACACTGAGCTTGTCGAAGTGTTCTCGAAGTCAACCATTACGGGATTCCTTTCTGACTTTCGGTACTTTTTTCTATATTTATTGAATATATGTGTTGCGTCCCCAAAGCAACAAGCAGATAAGTCTCTGAAAAGAATTACTTTTCTAGTTGATCTTTAGCACATTAAAATAAATATTCATAATAATTCTTTGTTTAAATAGTGAACAGAATGGATATTAATGTGAAAATATTGACGCATAAACCAAGAGAAGAATCTGGTTCTAAAACTTCAAGAAAATATCAATTTCAAAAGGATCTATCTCTTTATTTACTATTAAGAGAGCATAATAAAAGGGAGGATTATGCTTTTTTATTTGATTTCCATGAGGATCTATTAATCTCTAATTCAAGTGAGTTTTTAAAAGAACTTGAATGTTATCAGATAAAGTCGAAAGATAGAAATAATTGGACCATTAAAAATTTAACGAATAGGTCTAACAAGAAAAAATCAATAATCGGTAAATTATATAACAATAAGTTAGTATTCGGGGATGACCTTAAATCATTGAATTTTATTACCAATGCACGATTTAATTTTAGAGTTCTTAAAAATGGTAAAAACTCAACATTATTATCTGTAATCCCTGCAATGAATCTCAATGATTTGGACTTAAAATTATGCGATAAGTGTATTATAGAGGAAAACTCAGTAGAAAATAGTGAATTCAAGAATTTAGGTATATTTCAAGTAACCTCTTTGAGCAATGAGGATAGTTCGACTCACTGTGTTGGGGCGTTAGCAGGTCTTATTAATGGACTTAATCCATCAAATGAAATTAATCCTCAATTAGCATATGAACAAGTAATTAGGGAAATTTCAAGAAAGACTAATGAAACCTTTGGAGACAAGGATTTCAATCATATTTCTGAAATAATAGAAATAAAAGGGATTTCCAAAAGTGAATTTACTTCATTTCTAGAGAAAGCGGGTCTATACAAGAGTGTAAATGATGAATGGATAGAAGTTAAAAATAGTTTAGAGTCGGATGGGATTAAATATGGAGATTTAATAAAGTATAAAAAAGCTTGGAGAGATATTAATGCTAGAATAATAGCTGATTCTGCAAGTATACCTCTTAGACGTTTGAGCAATCAGATAGCAGATATAATAGATTTAGAGATTAATTATATATCTAAACTGGGATTGATAGGTATAATAGAGCATGTTTATAGCAAGCTTTATGATACTAATTATGATGAGTATTTTGTAAAGTGTTTAATAATAAAAAAATTAAATGAAGCGTAAAGGAAATCTAAAAAATTTGGTGAGAAATATAAGAAAAGGAGAAAATGAAAAATTTGTACATATCGGAAATTCAATTGCTTTCTCAAAAGGAAAAAAAAGCAAGAAAAGTTCTATTTGATAAGGATAGGACCCTAATATATGGTAAAAATCATACGGGGAAATCCTCTTTAATAAAAAGTATTTATTGGACCTTGGGTGCTGAACCACTGTTTAACCCTAGATTCAAAAACACGCGTATATCATCATTGTTGAAATTTTCTTTAGAAGGAGTCAATTATTCTATGTTGAGGGATGGAGGGCTTTTTGGACTTTATGATGAGCAAAATAACTTAATTCAAAAGTTTAATTCTGTTACAAAAGAATTGGGTCCATTTCTTGGCGAAATGTTTGACTTTCAACCCTTATTTCAAACAAATAGGTTAGATTTTATAACCCCGCCACCTGCATTTTTATTCCTCCCATATTATGTTGATCAAGATTCTAGTTGGAATAAAAGTTGGTCTTCTTTCAAAAAATTACAACAGATTAAATCTTACAGAAACCAATGTGTCTTCTACCATTCAGGTATTCGACCGAACGAGTATTATTTGACTAAACAAGAAGTTCAGGATTATATTCAAATCATTGAAGAAACCGATAAGGAAAGAAAAATTACTTCGAAAATTTTAGCAGATGTTAGTGAGAAAATGTCTCAAACAAATTTCAATATTGATATCGATGCATTCAAAGAAGAGATTACAGAGTTACTCACCGAATCAAAAAAATTAATGGGCTTAGAAGAAAAATTGAAAAATAATCTGCATAGCTTGTATCACTTAAAAGCATCACTTGATGCACAAATAAACATTGTTAAACAGGCTATTTTAGAAAGTAACAAAGATTTGAATTTTGCTACCGAAAATCTTCCTGCAGTTATAGATTGCCCAACATGTGGAGCTGAGTACGAAAATTCTTTCGCAGAAAGATTTGAAATAGCGCAAGATGAAAGGAAGAGTAAGGATTTATTAATTGATCTTCAAAAAGACTCAAAAGAAATTGATGAGAAGATTTCAAAGGAAAAAGAAAAACTGACTTCAGTATCTTCTGAGGTTTCTCGCATAAATGAGATTTTAGAACAGAAAAAAGGAGACTTGAAGCTAAAAGACATTTTAGATAATGTTGGTAAGAACCAAGTCAAATCAATATTTATAGAACGCAATAACACGCTTAATAAGATTTTAGTCGAAAACGCTATAGAAAAAGAAAGACTTGAAAAGAAATTAAAAGCATTCGAGAGTAAGGAAAGAAAAACAGAAATTGTTGATTTCTATAAGTTGAGAATGAAAAGTTTTCTGAAACAATTAGATGTTGATAATATGACAGAAGAAAATTATAGAAACATTTCGATTGCAATAGAGAATAAGGAGACTGGAAGTTCAAGACCGAGGGCTTTAATCGCATACTACTTCGCTTTTTTCCATTTAATGAGGAAATATTCTAGTACCACTTATTGCCCATTGATAATAGATTCTCCCAATCAGCAGGATCAAGATGTAGAACATATTGATAAAATAATGAGTTTCATCAATAATAACCAACCAAAAGGAAGTCAAATGATTTTAGGTCTTGCAGAGACATATGGAGAAGATTTTGATTGCAGAGTGATTGAATTAAAAGAAAAATATAGTCTACTTCAAAAATCTGATTATGATGAGGTTGCAGAAAATATTTTTAATCTACAACAAGACCTTTGGTTTTAGAGAATTAGTATTGACCAACAATAAAAACCCCAAACCATTTCTGATTCAGGGTTTTACAAATAACAAACTAAACTAAAATCCTTGCATCCGAAACATCGGATATCGCGGATATTATATTTTAAATGATCGTCGACTGTCCCAAATGAATGTTCTTGAAATTCAAATTGGAATCGTCTGGATTATGAATAAAATCTTCTATAAAGTCACCAACCTTAGAGGTGGTAATGTTCAAATTACTTTCGTTTAAGTCGGGCGTAGTCACTTTTAACTTCAACGATTTGTCAACTCCTTTACGGATCATCGCGGCTTCGTCGTACAATTTAAAGTGATCCAACAACATGGCAGCGGATAGGATAGAGGCAATCGGATTGGCAATGCCTTTTCCTGTGGCTTGTGGGTAGGAACCGTGAATTGGCTCAAACATGGCGTATTTGTCACCTACTGATGCAGATGCCAACAAACCAATAGATCCTCCAATCACAGAAGCTTCATCACTAATGATGTCACCGAACATGTTCTCGGTTAAGATCACATCAAACTGCTTCGGATTCAGTATCATCTGCATCGCTGCATTGTCTACAAACAAGAAATCCAAGGTCACATCTGGATAGTCTTTGGCAATTTCACCAACTACTTTTCTCCACAGTCTTGAAGTTTCTAATACATTGGCTTTGTCCACCAAAGTAACTTTCTTGTCTCTTGCTTGTGCTGCGACAAATGCTAATCTAGCAATACGCTCAATTTCATACTGACTGTATTCACATAGATCAGAAGCGGTTTTTCCGTCTTCACTCAATGCTTTCTTTCCAAAGTAGATTCCACCTGTCAATTCACGATAGATGCTAATGTCAGTTCCTTGGATACGCTCTTTACGTAAGGGCGATTTATCTACCAAGGTATCGTAGGCCTTTACAGGTCTGATATTCGCATACAATCCCAATTCTTTACGCAACTTCAACAATCCCTGTTCTGGACGAACTTTTAAGGTTGGATCGTTGTCGTATTTCGGATCACCAATGGCTCCAAACAACACAGCATCTGTATTCTTACACAGATCCAAGGTATCGTCTGGTAGTGGGTTTCCTGTCGCGTCAATTGCAATGGCACCTACTTTCGCAGGCTTGAACGTAAATGTATGATCAAATTGAAGCGCAATGGCTTTCAATACTTTAATGGCTTCGTTGGTCACTTCTGGACCAATTCCGTCTCCTGATAATACAGCAATTTCTAGTTTCATATGTTTCGTTTGATAGTCAAGGTTACACTCAAAGTGAAACCTTGACTAATATTATACTCGAGAAGCTTCAAAAGCTTCAATTTCTTTTTTCTTACTCACCAAGTAATCAATGTCGTCATAGCCATTGATCAAACAGGTCTTTTTGTATGGATCGATGTCAAAACTCTCAAACAACTCACTTCCTTCTACAGAAATGACTTGCAGTTCTAAATCGATCTTTACTTTGGTCAACGGATCTTTTTGAATGGTCTCCATCAAGGTCTTTAAAAATCCTTCTGATACTTGCACAGGCAACAATCCGTTGTTCAAAGCATTTCCTTTGAAGATATCGGCAAAGAAACTAGATACAATCGCTTTAAATCCGTATCCAACCAAGGCCCAAGCTGCATGCTCACGACTTGATCCGCAACCGAAATTATCGCCCGCAATTAAGACTGTTCCTGAGTATTCTTCTTTGTTCAATGCAAAATCTGCATTCAGCTCTCCATTCTTGTCAAAACGCCAATCGCGAAATACATTATCACCAAATCCTTTTTTGTCCGTCGCTTTTAAGAAACGAGCAGGAATAATCTGGTCCGTATCAATATTCTCAATCGGTAATGGAATCGCTGTGGTATTTAATGTTGTAAATTTTTCCACTTTGTTCTTATGTTTTATGGTGACTTCGAGAGCCTCAGTCACCTAAATTTTGGTCATTGAGGTTCTCGAAATGACTTTTAATAAATCTATTTCTAATTCAACTGCTTCGTCACATCAACAATCTTTCCTTCTACTGCAGTTGCAGCCGCTACCAAGGGACTCGCCAAAATGGTACGTGCTCCTTGTCCTTGTCGACCTTCAAAATTTCGATTCGACGTAGACACACAATATTCTCCTTTTGGAATTTTATCATCGTTCATCGCCAAACATGCAGAACATCCAGGCTGACGCAATTGAAACCCAGCATTTTCAAAGATGTCTTTCAATCCTTCTTCCACAATCTGAGCTTCAACCTGCTTACTTCCCGGTACCAACCAAGCCGTAACATTGTCTGCTTTCTGCTTTCCTTTAATGAAGTCGGCAGCAACTCTAAAATCTTCGATCCTAGAGTTGGTGCAACTTCCAATAAAGACATAGTTGATTGGTTGATCAATCAACGAGCTACCTGCTTCAAAATTCATGTATTCCAAAGATTTTTTGAACGACATTGAATCCTCCACAGGGATATTTTCAGTGATTTTGATTCCCATTCCCGGATTGGTTCCATAGGTAATCATCGGTTCGATGTCCTCTGCATCGAAAAAATATTCTTTATCAAACACTGCATCTTTGTCCGAAGGCAATGTTTTCCATTCTGCTACTTTTTTGTCGAACTCTTCTCCTTGAGGAGCGAACTTTCTTCCTTTGATGTAATCGAAGGTGGTTTGATCTGGTGCGATCATTCCACCACGAGCCCCCATTTCAATACTCATATTACAAACCGTCATTCGTCCTTCCATGCTCATATTTTCAAACACATCGCCCGCATATTCACAGAAGTATCCTGTTCCAGCATTGGTTCCAATTTTGGAAATGATGTATAAGATCACATCTTTCGGAAGCACACCCTTTTTCAAGGTTCCGTTGACAGTGACACGTAAACTTTTCGGCTTTTTCAATAGCAAACACTGACTGGCAAATACTTGTGCTACTTGACTGGTTCCAATTCCGAAGGCAATCGCTCCAAAGGCGCCATGTGTAGAGGTATGACTATCTCCACATACCATGGTTCTTCCTGGTTGTGTAATTCCCAATTCAGGAGCCATCACGTGCACAATTCCATTGTATTTGTGTCCGAGTTCATATAAGGTAATCCCATTTTCTTCGCAATTCCTGGAAAGCTGCTCTAGTTGATTTCTCGATAGAGCATCTT
>CAZTFN010000128.1:0-10807 GCA_964612905.1 uncultured Flavobacterium sp.
TTGATCCCTTGATGCAGCAGGTGTAGTACTTACCACCTAATTTTTTGACATATACTTTTTTGAAGTTATCAAGGTGAATACCGATTAGGTGATTCAAATATTGACTTATTCTCTTATTCAATTATTAGTTTATTGAAAATGCCTGCATTGAGGCTCTCGCACTTCGACTTCGCTCAGTGTAAATGCGGAAATCTGCATTTTGAGATGTGGTTTTCTGTATTTGTTATTGAAAAAAGTAGTTTAAATTTTGAGATAAAATGATTTCATCATAATATAAGACTGATTTACTTCAGTTTCTATGAGAATTTATTGAATTTGATAGAAATGAATGATTTACAAATACAGCAAAAATTATTTGAAGAGGTTGCTCTCAAATATTCGAATCACGATCGAAAAGAATTGATTAAGAATGATTTCTCGAGAGCTTCGAATATGATAGGTCTTAATCAAAAGACTTTACAAAGAATATATGACAAGAATAATACTAATTCTAATTCTATTCCTGCCTTATCAACTCTTGATAAATTAGCTGTCTTTATTGGACATAAGAATTATTCTTCTTTCGCGAAAAGAATTGATAGAGTTGAAAACGAGCAACCATTGGACCCGACATTAAAGCAATTATTACAGGACGTTTCTTTAAAATTCACCCATGGTCAAAAGGATTGGTTGAGCTCTCAAGATATTCGAAATTTTGGATATGACATTAATATGGGGATTTCTACGATAAGGAGGTTATTCAGGTATGCAAAGGGAACGGGTAATTTTAATTTATCAACTAAAGATATTTTGGCAGAATATCTGGGTTTCAATAGCTTTTATGAATATGCGAACTCTTTAAATAGAGCGAATCAAGTACAAATTGGAGCCAACAAAAACTTCGTGAGTAAAGAAAACTATGAAAGAATTAAAAGAATAGGATTTTCAGCAGTAAAAAACCCTGTGTCATTTTCTATCAAACACGAATTGTTAGGTGTAATTGGAGTTAAAAGTTTAGCGACGGAGATAATTGATTTACTTAAAGAAATGAATCATGAGCTGGGTGATATGGTGGGGATTTTTGGGAGATGGGGACGTGGAAAAACTAAGCTATGGAAGGAAATAAAATCTCAATTAATTGAAAAGAAAGATAAAGAATTAATACCCATCGAGTTTCATGCTTGGAAATTTCAAGATACTCCAGCTTTGTGGGCTTATCTTTTCGAACAGTTTGTAAACGCTTATTACTCAACCGCAGAAACAGGTGTTGGCAGAATTAGAAAGGTTCTTTGGCTCAACATTGTAAGGTTAGGCTGGTCCAATGTTTTATGGTTCATCTTATCTTTTACCCTCTCCTCCATATGGGCATTTATGGTTCCGTTCAATCAAAAACTTGATTGGTTTGTGAGAATAGCTAATTTTGTCTCGATCGGAGTAATACTTAACTTGATCATAATATACTTTCGATATGGTAATACCGCTAGAAAAATTTATAAAAAATACACAGCTAGGGTGTCATATTCTCATCTATTGGGAATCCAATCTCAGTTACAAAATGATTTAATACTTCTTCTTAAGGCGTGGCTCAGTGAAGAATCTAAAGAAAGGATTTTATTATTCGTTGATGATATTGATCGTTGTCAAGAGGTAAAAATTATTGAGATTATCGATAACTTAAGGATTTTATTGGATAATGAAGAAATTTCTAAAAAACTGATTATAATAGCTGCTATAGATGCAAGAATATTAAAGCTTGCGATCAGATACAAATACAACAGATTAGGGCAGCCATTAACAACCAACCAACTTACACAAGACGTTTTAATTAAGGAGTATATGGATAAACTATTTATCACTTCCATTCGCTTAGCTCCTTTACAAGAAAAGGAAGTTGAAGAAATCTTTGATGAAGTATCTAAAGAGCATGGAGATGTTGAAGCTGATTTGAAACTTAAGTTTACTGAAGAACAAAATTCAAATCAAGTTATAGAACAAGAGAATGATTATAATACAACAGATGAATTGTCGGAAGTAAAAAAGAAAAAGAAATTCACTACAGTAAGTAATAATGAAAAAGCTCATTTAAAAAGAGTATTAAAAAATGTTCCTGAAATTACACCAAGAGAAGTCAAGATTTTTTACTACAGATATCTTCTGGCGAAAAAACTTCTTTATCAAAGACAAAAAGAAGGTTTAACAACTATTGAAATTAATAGTTTAGACAATGATCTCAGTGCTCTGCCATTTATGATACTTCATTATAGTCAACCTAGTAAGTTGCAAGAACTGGAGTCTGATAAAAGAGTTAATAAGGAGAAAAAAAGTAATCAAATATTCATTTCGATTTTGGGCTATGATCAATATTTGATTAATCGTAATCTTTATTTCCAATTACTCCCAATTGTGGAAATGGTAGTTGCCTATTAATTCATTATTACGAGGACAAATAAATACCAAATCAGGTAACTATTTTAATCAGAACGTTATCATATTTTACCATCTATTTAAATATTTGATAGCCAAATAATTAAACTTTGTTTGGAAGTGTTTTTTTAATTTTTTAAAATTAAACTTGACCAATTTATGACTGATAATTGGATAGATTTTGGTGCTAAATCCGAGAGGTTTATACTTTACTTTGTATTCGTAAGTATTTCCTGAACCCCAAAGTCGCCAACAACCCCACCGTCGGAAACAACAAAAACACCTGAAACAAATTCTGGTATTCAACCACAGTTGGATTCTCGCCCAACATATATCCCGATAAGAGCGACATAAAAATATCGGGCGTATAACCAATAAAAGAAATGATTCCAATAATGGTTCCTGTAATCGCAATGGGTGTTTTGGCTTCTTCCAAAATCGCAAAGTAAAGTCCACGCATGGCATAGGTTCCCGTCACGATCACCACAAAAGTGAAGATAGAAATTAGAATAGGAACTTGTTCAAGAAATCCAAATCCAATCAAAGCGGCACAGAGAATCATGACTACAAAGCAGACCATAATCAGTTTGGATGCTTTGAACTTATCCGCGACCCAACCAATACTTACCGCGGCAATAGGGCGAATCCACTGAATCAATACCCCAAAGTAAGAAGCTTCTTCCAAGGTATAATCCCAAACATCTTTTGCATAAGTTGAGTACACATCTGTAATCTTATAAGCAGCATATCCGCAAATGATAATGATGGCATGAAAAATCACCTTCGGCTGGATAATCACTTTCACCACCTTCCTCAAATCAAACAAAGAGCCTTCTACATTTACCCTTTTACTTTCACCCTTCACCTTTGCACTTTTACCCTCGTCCTTCAAAACAAACCACACAAACACCGACACCAACAACACAATTACCGTCACAAAGCCAATGATAAACTGCATGGTTTTGACCTTGTCTTCATAGGTCACTTGCGTCACATCTTCAGGAAAGAACAATCCTGGAATCAGTGCTCCAAAAGTGGCAATCAATGCTGCAAATGCTCCACGTCCACCGTCCAACAATCCAAAGGACAATCCTTGATTGCTTGCATTTCCCCATTGCCGAGTGGCTTTTAACAAGGCCGCCCAAAACAATAGAATGGTAGAAACACCCCAGAATCCATATAAGACTTGTAGACTGTGAAAAGAAGGGATGGTCACCATCCAGATGCCTCCCAAAGCAGTTAATACCAAGGAAGCTGATAATAGTTTTCGAGCTTCGTATTTATCTGCAAAGAATCCACCTGCAATATAAGATGCCATGGCTGTGATTCCATACACTGCTTGTGCTTTTCCAATTTCAAAATCGGAGATTAAAAAGGCTTCACGTATGATCGGTCGGAAGACTCGAACCAGAATAAAAGGTAATAAAAAGACTGCTTCACCAGCAATGATGAGCGCGAAAATGGAAAGAGCTTTATTTTTAATAATAGAATAATTTAATAAGGTAATAATTAAATGTTCCTGTAGTTGTTCGCCACAAGATACATCAATATTGATTTATTTTATAATTAAGTTATTCCCTTATTGAATTATTAAATAAGTGCTTCACGCAAAATCGTCACAGGGTGTTTCGCTGTTCTCTTCGTTCCATCGTAGATTTGATGTCGGCAACTAGTTCCAGCAGCGGCAATGATGGTATCAGTAGAGCAATTTCTCACTTTTGGGAATAAGGTATCTTCTCCTACTTGCATACTTACTTGGTAATGCTCTTTTTCATATCCAAAGGATCCTGCCATTCCACAACACCCCGTATTCATAATCGTTGGTTTGTAGTTTTTTGGAATGTTCAATATTTGAAAGCTAGCATGCGTACTTGACAATGCTTTTTGGTGACAGTGTCCATGAATTTTTAAAGACTTCTCGCGATCTGTAAATTGAGTGGATTTGATATTCCCAATCTCAAACTCTTTACTTAAGAATTCTTCAATGGTGAAAGTATTTGCTGCAATTTGTTTCGCAGCTTCTTGATCATCCGCCAAGCGAAGGTATTCGTCTCGAAAAGTTAAGATGGCAGAAGGTTCAATTCCAATCAAAGGAGAGTCTGACGTAACCAATTCTTTGAAGTAGGCCACATTTTCATTGGCGAGTTCTTTGGCTTCTTTTAAGAAACCTTTGGAAATATAAGCACGTCCACTTTCTAAATGATCCACAGGAATCATCTTGTAGTTTAGTCTTTGCAATAAGAATTCTGCATCTACGGCCAATTCTGATTCTAGATAATTGGTGAACTCATCAACAAACAAATAAACCGTTTGAATCGATTTGTTATTCGTTGAAGACTTTTGCTTGGATACCGCTGAATAACTTTTCGTCGCTCTTGGAATCGTTCTCTTTGGATGAATTCCAATCACACTTTTTATCAATGATCCTGTAATCGGATTTCTGGCAAAAACATTGTACAATCCGGGAACTTTGGAAGCCATTCGATTGAACTTCGTTGACGTAGCAAAGGACTTACTTCTAAAAGAATATCCATTCTCTTCCTGATATTGATACAAGAATTCACTTTTCAAGGCAGCCACATCTACATTGCTCGGGCACTCGGAAGCACAGGCTTTACAACTCAAACACAAATCAAAAACTTCCTTGAGTTCCTCGTGATCAAACTTGTTGACTTTCTCAGAATTCGTTAGGAATTCTCGCAACATATTGGCACGTGCACGTGTGGTGTCTTTTTCGTCTTTAGTGGCTCGATAACTTGGACACATGGCACCCCCAACAGCAGCAGGTTTTCTACAGTCACCAGAACCGTTGCATTTTTCAGCCAATCGTAAGATTCCTTGATTGTCAGAAAAGTCTTGAATAGTTTCAATCTCAGGTTCATCTCTGTCTACTTCATAACGTAGACTTTCGTCCATGGCAAAAGCATCTATGATCTTTCCTTTGTTGAATACATTATTGGGATCGAAAGCTTTTTTGATTCGCTTCAGTAATTCGTAATTCTTTTCACCAATCATCAAAGGAATGAACTCTGCACGAACAATTCCATCTCCGTGTTCACCACTAAACGAACCACCATACTTCTTGACCAATTCAGCTGTTTCTGTGGTAATCTTTCGGAACAAATCTACATCTTCCGATTTCTTCAAGTTCAAAATAGGACGGAGGTGTAATTCACCAGCTCCAGCATGTGCATAATACACGGCTTTCTGCTGATAATTTTCCATAATCTGTGTGAACTCTTCAATATAGTTGGGAAGATCGTTTAAATCGACTGCAGTATCTTCAATACAAGCAACCGCTTTTGGATCGCCAATCATGTTACCTAACAAACCAAGCCCTGCCTTTCGTAAATCGAACAACCGTTTGATTTTATCGCCAGTCACTTTAGGATGGTGATACCCGAAGTTGTTGTTCTCTAAATCTTTGATCAGATCATCTGCCAATTGAGCTGCTTTTTCAGCAGTATCGGAAGACACTTCTAGTAGTAAAACTGCTTCAGGATCGCCTTGCAAAAAGAATCGATTCTTCGCTTGTTCGCGATTATTTTTGGTACAATCTAAGATCACCTTGTCCATCAATTCACAAGCATATAACTCGTGATTCATGGCTAGAACAGTTGCTCTTAAACTCTCGTTAATACTCTCGAAATGCGATGCTACAATGACACTCTCTTTGGGTTGAATGGTGTCTAATTGAACTGTAATCGCTGTAGAGAACACCAAAGTTCCTTCACTTCCAGAAAGCAATTTCGCCACATTGATGGTTTCACTTTTCCCGCCAAACAAATCAGAGTCCAACAGTTCATCAACGGCATACCCTGTATTTCTTCTATGGATCGTCGATTTTGGAAACTGCGATTTTATTTCTTGCTGAACTTCTTCTTGAGAGAGTTCATCGAGCAAAGCTCTGTATATTCTTCCTTCCAAAGATCGCTCTCTAGCTTTCATCTTGAATTCCTCTGAAGAGACTTCGCCAAAAGAGACTTCGCTTCCGTCACTCAATAAGCCATCAATCTGCAAAACTTTATCTCGTGTGACTCCATAACGGATAGATGTACTTCCTGAAGAGTTGTTTCCCACCATTCCTCCAATCATACATCGGTTAGAGGTAGAGGTATTCGGACCAAAAAACAATCCGAATGGCTTTAGGAATAAGTTCAGTTCATCGCGAATCACTCCAGGTTGAACAGTAATTGTTTTTCGCTGTTCGTCAAAGGCTAGAATCTTCGTGAAATACTTAGAAACGTCCACCACAATTCCATCACCCACACATTGTCCAGCCAGGGAGGTTCCTGCGGTTCTCGGAATCAATGTTAATTGGTTTTGGTTCGCAAACTCAATTAATTTCTGAATATCTACGATGTCTCTGGGATAGGCAACTGCCGTTGGAATCTTTCGATAAACTGAAGCATCGGTCGCATAGATACCTTTGTGTAAGTCATCAAAAAAAAGCTCCCCAGTAAGAGAACTTCGCAATTGTACTAAAGTTTCTTCTTTCATCATGTTGTCTACATCTGTACATCTTTCTCAATCGGGAACTGAGCTGGAATGTCTTCAGGTTTTTCGTCCAACATCTCACGCAAATTAATTTCAATTGCTCTTGAAATATTCGAAATAGGCACGTCATTCGCCGTTCCTTCAAATGGATTTTCGCCCACACGTGCCATCCGTTCCATAATATGAAATGCCCACGATACCGAGGCACAAAATGGGATTGCCAACCAAACAAAGTATTTGCTAATCAAAGGATAATGCTCAGAAAAAGTTTGACTGATTTCACCAAACTCGTGCACAATCCCGAAAGGCAAAAGAACTACAAATAGCTTCACCAAGTAAAAGGCCAAACTTGCATATTGCCTTGGGTATGGGAAATTCTTGATGCGTTCAGATTTTCCCTGATGTGTAAAGAGTTCTTCCAGTATATTTTCTAGTTCTATAAAAGCAAATTCACTGATATATCCTTTATCCCGCAATGCTTTCAAATGTCTCGATTGAAGATAGAGAATAGCCGTTTGCTTGTTGCCTTTGCTCAAAACGTAATCTTCTTCTTCAATAGACAAATACATTAATAGATTGTCTTCTAGCGCAGATACCTTTTCAGGAATATGAATCATTTTGGACCATTCCCTATTGGTGGTGTGTTCCATGGCAGCTTCCCAGCTTTTCTTTTGACGCATGGAATAACGTAGTGCTGTTAGCCAAGCAATATGTCTATATGTTAAAACACGCTTGTGTTCTTTTAATTCTTCCTCGGACATAGGGTTTTTCACGTCATGGTTGCTGATGAGATCTTGAACCATCATTCCCCAAGTTCTGGACGTATTTACAATGGCACCCCAAATCTTACGGGCTTCCCAAATACGATCGTAGGCTGCATTGTTCTGAAAACCGACCAAAAATGCTACTGCAGTACCAATCAATGCCACGGGTGTCCATGGTACGTTTAAAAACTCGAAGTCAAAGATTGCGTAAAGAACTGTAATGATTCCTGCATAAACGAGAAGGACCAGAATTTCCCATCTGGACCACAGAAACATGTCCTTAACTGAGTATCTTTTTTTGGTTAGCATATGAGTAAGATAAAGATCAAAAATAGAACATTCTTCTCAAGTTAAAAAGTAGCTGAGATGAAAGTTTGTTACGGTTGAAGATTCCTGAAAAAAAAGGAAATCCATTGAATATTGTTCAATGTAAACCTTTAAACTATGAGGGTAATTTCTAATCTGACAATGTCGATTGATCTCACTGAAAAATTTGTTCGATGGAACCGAATTCTTTAAGAATTATGTACAGCTTCATTTACATGACAATATCGTTCTTCCACTCGTAAGGTGCTGGGATATCGGTATCGTCAATAAGTTGACGAATATCAATTTCGATTCCTCTACTTAGGTCAGTAATAGGAACATCATTGGGCCCGCCTTCAAAAGGGTTCTCTGTATTTTCTCCAATGGCTTCCATGGTATGAAACACCCAAGATAGTAAAGCACTAAAAGGAATGGATACCCAAACAAAATGTCGGGCAATAAAGTCCTGAATACGAGGCATCATCTCTGTTCTAAAATCGTGTTCAGAGAGTTGTTCCAAAACAGTATCTCCGATAGACTCAAATCCTTCCATCACTCCAAACGGCAATAAAATGATAAAACTCCAAACAAAAAGATAGTTCAACGTAGCAAATTGTCTAGGGTAAGGGAAGTTTTTGATACGTTCAGATTTTCCTTGTAGCGTATAAAATTCAACCAACATATTGGTCATTTCCATGTGTCGGAAATCTTCGATCAAACCTTGATCCATAAGTTCTTTGAGTCGTCTCGACTGAATTCCTAAAAGCTGTGAAGCTTGATTCCCCTTGGCGAAAATCTCTTTTCGCTCTGCATCGGAAATGTAGGGTTTGATCGCTTCTTGAACATCGACTGTACTCTCATAAACGGTATATTGTGTTTCACGAAATTCTTTGTTTGATTTTTTCGTTTTTAAATGCATTTCCCAAGGTTTGTCCTTTCGCAACTGATAACGCAAAGCTGTCAACCAAGCCACATGTCGGTGCACCAACTCTTTTTTGATTTCTTGTAATTCATCATCCGATAACTGATTCTTTACATTTCTATTCGTGATGAAGTCTTTCACCATAATGGTCCAAGAACGAGAAGAATTGACGATTCCGCCCCAGATTTTACGAGCTTCCCATAAACGATCGTAAGAGGCATTGTTCTTAAAACTAACAATGAATGCTACGGCTGTACCTAAAACACCTAAGGGCAACCAAGGAAGATGGAGCCATTTCCACCCGAGTATATCAAATAGAATCACTGGAATGGTTGCTAGAATAAGAAAAAGAAAGATATGTCGACGTGTCCATTTGATCACGCCTTTGACTGGAAATATTCGTCTTGTATACATGAGTAATTGGTTAGATTATAAAAATAGAGTTTTCTATTTAATAAAGTAAGAGCCTGTCATTTTATGATTTGTTCAAAAGAATGTAATTTCACAGGCATAAGTTAATTGCTTTATGCTCAAACGAATTGTTTACCTAGTGCTAATTGGAATGTTGATCTCCTGCAACGATGCCAATGACCAAGATTCTGCCGATACAGTAATACTAAATGCGAAGGTGTACACCTTATCTTGGGATGATCCTTCTTTGGAAGGAATTCCTTCAGATAATGCGCCTTACCAAGATGGACGATGGAGTTTTGATGCAGAAGCCATTGCGATCAAAGATCAACGAATTTTAAAGGTAGGCAGTCGATCAGAAATCGAATCTTATCTCGGCAAATACACAAAGATGATTGATGCAAAAGGAGCTGTGGTCATTCCAGGATTGATTGAGTCTCATGGGCATTTGCAAGAACTGGGAGAAAAGAAAGAAGCGATCAAACTGCAAGGATTGAGCAAACAGGAAATCGTTGAGTTGATGATTCAGCGAAGCAAAGAAGTCCCCAAAGGCGAATGGATCATTGCTTCCGGTTGGGACGAAGCCGAATTTGCCAATGACTATCCTGATATGCAATTACTGAGTCAAAAAACTCCAGATCACCCGATTGTATTGGTCGGATTGAGAGGATTCGGAGCGATGGGAAATCAATTGGCTTTTGAAAAAGCGGGAATTACATTGGAAACCAAAGCGAAAGATGGAGGTGAAATTTTAAAAGATGTCAAAGGGAATTTTAAATATGTCTTACTTAACAGTGCAAAGAAGTTATTGCTTGATAAAGTTCCACAAAAGAGCCTTGAGCAACAAACTCGGATCATGAATTATGGATTCCAAGAGCTATTGCGATTGGGGTTCACGACCACGCATAATTTAGGAGTCGATAAAAACCATATGAACGTTTATGAAAGTTTGTTAGCGAAAGATTCCCTGCCGATGCGAGTACATGCTTTTGTTGCAGCACGAATGTATAACATCGATTTGGTGAATGAATGGTTGGAAAAAGGTCCGACAAATGACGATGAGTCATTTTTACAAGTAAAGAATTTCAAGGCTTATTATGATGGTTCTTTAGGGTCTAGAGGAGCTGAGTTTTTAGAAGACTACTCCGATCAAAAAGGACATCGAGGGGTGGGAGGAGAAGCTTACGGATTTTATGAGAACTTGATTGTTAAAGCAATGGACAAAGGATTCCAGATGGGAATTCATGCCATTGGTGATAAGGCGAATCGTGATGTATTGAATATTTTCGAAAACTACTATCAGAAAAACCCAGCATCTAAAAATCTGCGCCACCGAATAGAGCACGCACAAGTAGTACATCCAGATGATTTTCCTCGATTTGCAGAACTTAATGTCATAGCTTCTATGGAACCTGCTCATGCTGTAGAAGACATGCCATGGGCAATGGGTAGGATTGGGAGGAAACGAGTGTTGGGAGCTTATGCATGGCGAACCTTACGTAGG
>CAZTFN010000129.1:0-10773 GCA_964612905.1 uncultured Flavobacterium sp.
GAGATGACTTTATGCCAGGTGGTTCTTACTTGACAGCTACGACAACTGACAACGGAACAAGATCTGATTACTACTACGCAATTGATTACAGAATTTTACCAGGATTACCTGCTATTTTCCCAAATGCGCATAGTGCTGACGGAGCTACCGCTCAAGATATTGTTACAACCAATGCTGCTGGTAACTATGCAGAGCCAGGTGTATATACAATGTATGTACAGTATGTATTATTAGAAGATCAATAAAGATTATCATATAATATTTATATTTGGGATGTGACTTGCTGAGTTACATCCCTTTTAATTATCATCATTCATGAAAACAACGATTCAATTTTTTACTTTGTGCTTTTTTGCACTGTTGTTTTCATCCAATGCAATGGGTCAAGTACATTGTGGTTCTGTAGAGATTGTTCCGAACAGTTCAATCAATGAGATTGTTGTTTTTGACGACTTTACGAAGTACAACGGAGGTATCACTATCAATAGTGTAACTCGACTTAGAATCACTGTAGAAGATCAAACAGTTCCAGATCCTTTGTGCTCTTGGAACTTACGAATGTTTATTGAAAATAATTCAGGAGCAGGAACGCCTGTCGATGAATGGGAAGAGTTAACCACTTATGGTAACGGAAATGCAGATAACCCACAAATTAGTGCTTTGCAAATTCGCGTTCGAAATACTTGCGCCACCTCTCCTTCCGATAATACATTCCAAAACTTTAATACTACTTCTGATGTATTAGATATCATTGCACAGATGCTGCCTGTAACACCTGCTGGTAGTTGTACCCAAAATGTTAATGGACCTGGTTCTTACCTTACCAATTTCGATGAATTTACATTCGATATCGACATTCGCTTGAATCCAGGGTATCAATACAATCCAGGAATCTATAACCTTAATATTCGTTTTCGATTAGAAGAAAACTTATAGCATTGAGAATTTCTTTGTCCTATTTTAAGCCATCTGAACTCCTTATACCCATACTTACTGCAATCCTTCTATGCAGTCAGGGCTTATTTTCTCAAAATTCAACAAACAACCAAACAAAAGATACAGTTCCGTACATACGGTTTGCCAACATCTCTACGAAGTTTATCAAGCCTTCTATTGAACTGAAAAAAGGAGACATTGTCTCAAATGTGATGAAGGTCATTAATCATGGCGATGCAGTAGCTCGTTTTACTGTAGATGCCTTATTCCCCTCTGGATGGACACGAATTGACGATGCTAGTAAAGTCTATCTAGCTCGCCCGAAAGACACCATTGTGGTCCCCATCTTTATCTCCCCTTCCAAATTAGTGAATGGGGATACTGAGATTGTCATCAATACATTTATCATCAACCAAGATGGACAACAAATTGCGAATAACTTTTTCACACTAACTACGAAGAAAAAAGTTGCATGGGGAATTGGTTTAAAAAACAACACCACCTATTACTTTAAGAATGATGAGAACTACAAAGACTTTAGCTTCTCCATTCAAAATAACGGAAACTACAAACAAGATATCTATCTGAACTTTACCATTCCTCGGAAAGATTTGATCCTTGCTGATACCTTATCACAACCTTTAAAAGATCCTAGTAGGACATTTTCACTAGAAGCTGGAGAAGAACGGGAATTTTCATATCGAGCCGTTACGACAGCATTTGACGAAACCAATAAACGTAGAATCTCTATAAATAATTACGATCCAGCAACAAACACAGAGAGACTGACAAGGATTTTAATGATTAATAGCAGTGAGCCGAGAGTACAGAAAACCGATCTACAAAAGCGAACCAAAGTGAATTTTGTGAAGCTTCCAAATGAAACTGAGATCAATCCATACGGATATCCGTACCTTCCACTCATTGTAGATTTAAACGCTCAGAACGTATTGGATGAAAGAAGCTTACTCTCTTTAAACTTACAAGGATTCAAACAATTAGACGAAAGTTCAAGTTTGATTTACTTTACACAGTTTAACTACAGCAATAGTTTCTTTACCAACGACGTCTTTAGAAATGCACCATGGTATGTGGGTTATTTTGACGAGAAAAAAACCATTGAAATTGGTCAAGTAAATGGAGAACTCATTGGAGCAGCCGCAGCTGGAAAAGGAATCAAGGCCTCCTATCAATTCACGGAACAACACAGAGCTGGAGTCTTTTATGTCAATTCTTCAGGCTTTTTAAAGTTGAATGAAGGAATCACCAGTTACGGAGGTTGGTATCGATTAAAATACAATGAAAACATTCGTCTTAACGCCAGTGTAGGTCGAAGTGAGAACAACTTTACCAATCGAAAATCTACGGTCGCAACAGTTCAACCTACGGTCCGATTTTTAAACAAGCACTCACTATCCTTCTTAGGAGGATATAACTTATTAGAATTTGAAAGAAATAACAATATTTTGAATAGAAGCGGATTTCTAGTGGGAACCAACTATTCATCTTCTTTGTTGAATAGAAGCCTAAGAACCAATTTTAATTTCCGATTAAGTGATCGAAATTTCAGTAATGGGACCAACCAACGACTCTTTGTCAATCAAAGAACCACCTACGATTTGACCAAGGATTGGTTGCTTATCTTCTCAGGAAACTACCAAAGAATTGGGATTTACAATGCCAATACAGATCAGTTTCTATTCAATCAAGAAACACTGTTTACCAATGTGTCCTTTTCAAAAGCAACCGAAACCGGTTCTTACCAACCGGGTTTGTTCTATGAATACAGAGATTTTCCGAACAATGCATTCTCTACAAGAGGTGTGAACTTTCGATATGCAACCTTTGATTTAGAAAACAATTACCTTTCCTCTATCTTTTTAAGAGCGGGATATGCAAGACCTCGCGCTGGGAATGGTATCGACATTAGAGAATATTTCAGTTTTGAGGTCAATGGGCTTTTTCGTTATAGAACATGGAACTTAACCGCACGATACAACCTTGGTACTTTCTCGGCTGTTTCGTTGCAGCAAAACCAGAGTTCAGCCGTAACACCACAGTCCATTCGAATCTCGCTTCAAAATCAATATGTATTCAACAATAGACATTTTGTGATTGAACCCAGTTTGATTTACAGTTTCAATAATATTTTCCAGAATCATACTTTGGGAATGTTTCCTCAATTCTATTACTTCAACGATACTGGATGGAGATTTGGAATTAGTGCCAACTACATTTATACGACGAGTAACTTTAGTTCGGTATTTGATTTTAACGATCCTAACAACCCAAACCAACAAAACTTTGGTCCCACGATCAACTCCGATTTAAACCTCAATTTTAACTTACGTAAAGAATTTGGTATTCCAATTCCATTTACCAAGCCTGAAGCTGCTACCACTCGTATAAAAGCTTTTCTGGATATCAATGGAAATGGGGTGAAAGAAAAGAATGAAACTTCGTTGCAAAATGTGGTAGTCAAATTTAATAGAGACGAAGTGATCACCAATTTTGAGGGAGAAGCATTGGTAAAGAACATCAAGTTTGGTAAATACAAGCTCGAGGTGCTATCTCTAGAAGAGGTTGAAGGCTGGTTCCCAAATGTTCAAGATTCTATTCTTATTCAACAAGATGAAGTTACACATATTCCCTTTGTACGCGGGGTGAAAGTCTATGGTGATGTTATCGTAGATCGTCAAAAGATTGCGGTAAGTGATGACAAACCTTTGGATCTATCTAGAATCAAGATTAGTGCCGTAAAAGGAGATAAGGTATACAATACGCTTACCAACACAGATGGAAGATTTGAATTCTATTTACCTTTTGGCGAGTATACCATTACCATGGATGAAGGAATCCTGGGTGAACGATTTAGAGTCACACGAAACAATCTCAGTGTCCGACTCCGAAACAACCAAGATGGAGCCTACGTATCGTTCTATATTGTAGAGAAAAGACGAAAAGTCATCTTCAAAGACTTTACCAAGAAGAAAAAACAGAACTAGATCAAAGTTTAAATAAAAGTAAAAAGGTTGATAGGCTTATGGCTATGAACTAAGCACTAAAAAATTAATAGCTGGTGAATGAGCGTAGTCGATGTCTGGTGTCTAAAGTAATGAATTAGTACATTGGTAGACCTGTAAATAAATTTACACTTTATTAAAGATGTTTTGATTAAGAATGGTCGAAGAGTAAAACTGCGATACTTCGGACCCTGAGCGAAGTCGAAGGGTGAAACTCTGAGACTTTGAGACTTTGAAATTAAAAACAGCCAATTTACAAATCAACCTATAAACAAATACCAATAAACAATTTACAATTCCCACCAACAACTAACAAATAGTGCGAAGCTCAAAGAGCGAAGTACTAAAAAAACACTACTTTTGTGCGCTTAATTTTTTCATAGTGAGACTCCATAGAAACCTCGTATTTACCGTAATAGATAGCCTAAACGACATTTTCAATGAAGATGTATATGCAGACAAGGCTGTAGAAAAAGCATTAAAAAGAGACAAACGCTGGGGAAGCAGAGACCGCAGGTTTGTTGCAGAAACCATCTACGAGATTGTTCGATGGAAACGTTTGTATGCTGAAATTGCTGAAGTCAAAGCACCGTATAGTAGACCAAACTTATGGAGGTTGTTCTCTGTTTGGTGCGTATTAAGAGGAATTCAGTTGCCTGACTGGAAACAAATTGAGCCCACTCCCACCCGACGTATCAAAGGTCGCTTCGATGAATTATCAAAGATTCGAAAGTTCCGCGAATCGATTCCAGATTGGATTGATGAGATTTGTTTGGGTGAATTGGGTGAAGAAGTTTGGAACAAAGAAATGGCTGCCTTAAACAAGCAGGCTGAGGTGATTCTAAGAACCAATACATTGAACATCTCTAAGAAAAAATTGCAACAGGAGCTTTCTAAAGAGAATATTGAGACTGAATTCATTCGAGGTTATGAAAGTGCCTTACGATTGCCAGAAAGAGCCAATGTATTTAAAACCAATGCATTCAAACAAGGATTCTTTGAAGTACAAGATGCTTCTTCTCAGTTAGTAGCTGAATATTTGGAAGTAGAACCAGGAATGAAGGTCGTTGATACTTGTGCTGGAGCTGGAGGAAAAACATTGCACATCGCCTCTTTAATGAAGAACAAAGGGCAAATCATTGCCATGGATATTTACGAGAGTAAACTAAAAAAGCTGAAAGTTCGTGCCAAAAGGAACAAAGCTCATAATATTGAAACACGAGTGATCGACTCGACAAAACCGATCAAAAAATTGTATGGGAAAGCAGACAGAGTATTGATAGATGCTCCATGTTCTGGATTAGGCGTGTTGCGCAGGAATCCAGATTCTAAATGGAAGCTTCAACCTGAATTCTTGGATGAAATTAAGAATGTTCAGCAATCCATTTTGCAACAATACTCTAAAATGGTAAAATCGGGAGGTAAATTGGTCTATGCTACTTGCTCTATCCTACCTTCTGAAAATCAGCAACAAGTTGATAAATTCTTAACCTCAGAAGCCGGAAAAGATTTTACCTTTGTGAAAGATCAAAAACTACTCGCATACAAATCAGGGTTCGATGGATTTTACATGGCCCTACTTCAAAGAAACTAAATGAAGAAACAAATACTATTCCTCCTTCTCTCCTTTTATTCATTATTTCTAGTAGCTCAACAAAGCTACTATGATGATGTAAACCTAAATCTTACTGGTTTGAGTTTACGAAGTGAGCTAGCGACAAAAATCATCAATACACACACAAACATCCTAACATATAGTAACATATGGGATGCTAGTATGATGACCGATGTAAACCCTTTAAATGCCTCAGAAGTATTGCTTATCTATGGTTGGGAAGCTGGTAGTGATGGCGATGTGACCAACGATCGTGAAAGAGACATTAACAACAATGGTGGTAGCGTAGGACAATGGAATCGAGAGCATGTCTACGCAAATTCTCTAGGAACACCTCCGTTGGATCAAACTGGAACTGATACTCCTCCCTATGCTGATGCACATAATTTAAGACCTTGTGATGCACAAAGAAACTCTTCGCGTGGAAATAAATTGTTCATTGCAGGTTCTGGAAACTCAGGAGCTGTGAGTACAGGCTGGTATCCTGGTGATGAGTGGAAAGGTGATGTGGCTCGTATGATGATGTATATGTACCTCAGATATGATACACGCTGCTTACCGACGAATGTTGGAATTGGAGATAGCTCGGGAACTCCAGATGACATGATCGATTTGTTTTTACAATGGAATGCAGAAGATCCAGTATCTGATATAGAAGTGCAGAGAAATACATATCATGGAAACACCTCCAATACATTTGCACAAGGAAATAGAAATCCATTCATTGACAACCCAATTTTAGCGACCAGAATTTGGGGTGGACCACAAGCTGAAGATATTTGGGGAATTTACACCTCTGGAGACAATGAAGCTCCGAGTGTTCCTATGAACTTAATGGCATCTAATGTAACCACTTTCTCTATCGATCTTTCTTGGGATGCTTCTACCGACAATATCGGAGTGTCTAGTTACGATGTTTTTGTAGACGGCAATTTAGTTACTTCTACTTCTGATACAAACTATACCATTACAGGGCTTGCTTCCAATACAAGCTTTGATTTAACCGTTTCTGCGAAGGATTTAGGAGACAACGAATCCGCACAAAGTTCACCGCTAAATGTAATGACTCTAGAAGATACAGAAGCTCCCACGGTTCCTATGAATATTGTCATCAGCAACCAGACCGACGTTTCTTTCAAAATTACTTGGGATGCGAGTACGGACAATACTGCAGTGACTGGTTATGACGTTTTTCTGGATGGTTCGTTGACTACAACGACATCCAACACTACGTATACTCCGAACGGTTTAACGGCTTCTACAACCTATGCGGTCACCATCCTGGCGAAAGATGCTGTGGACAATGAGTCGGCACAAAGTGCTCCTGTAAATGCAACAACAACCAGTGGAGCTGGTGTGGCCAATGAATTATTCTTTTCTGAATATGTAGAAGGCTCAAGCAATAACAAAGCATTGGAGATCGCTAATGAAACGGACAATGATATTGATTTGTCTATTTATGATATTCGAAGAAATGGAAATGGAGGAGCTTCATGGTCCGATCCTTTTGTGCTCTCTGGGACAGTGACTTCAGGAGATGTGGTGGTAATCATCAATGGTAGTGCTGCGCTTCCTGAGTTGATTAATGAAGCTGATATTGTGGTGCCAAATACGCCTCCTAATAATGGTGAACCTTTGAATTTCAATGGAAATGACCCTGTTGGGTTGTTCAAGAATGGTGTTCTAATCGATATCATTGGAGTATTCGGAAACAGCGCAGACTTTGCAAAAAATGTGACCTTAAGAAGAAAACCAACGGTGAGTAGTCCAAATACCACATATGATGAAACTAATGAATGGGATTCTTACGCTGAAGATACAGTGGATGACATTGGGTCCCATACGACTACGTTAAGTACAGATATCTTTACTTGGGATGGTTTGTCTATCTACCCAAACCCAACCTCAGTAAATTATATTTACATCAAAAACAATGAACAATTAAAGGTTGAAGTTTTCAATGTTTTAGGGAAAAGGGTACTTCAGAATACTATTGAGACTTCCAATCCAAAACTAGACATCTCTTCCCTATCGAGCGGAATGTATTTGTTGCGAATATCAAATCAAGATCATTCTACAACTAGAAAAATAATCAAACAATAAAAAAAAGACTCATGCAAGCATGAGTCTTCACCTCTTTCCTTTTTTAGTTTACAGGTCCTAGCAAGTTTTTTGGGGTAAAATAATCCGCCGAGTTATCCCATATCGCGTTCTGGGCTTCCCCTCCAACAAAACGTCGACTTTCGGCGGAAATCTTCTAGCTCTTTATCTAAAATTTATAAAACAAAATATCATATTCTCCTAAATTTGTTTGACCTTCAATATCTGTAGAATTGGAATGTCCGATAAGTGCCATCGTACCATTGGCATAATTAACCATTGAAGACACTGCATCATCACCTGACCCGCCAAATATGATTTCATCTATTTGATTTCCTGCCTGATCAAGTTTTAAAACCCAAGCATTATCTAAACTATCATCAAGTGATAAATAGATATCAGTATCATTGACAAAAAACGTACGAAAGCTGTTGAAAACGGCTGTACCATAATTTTTGAGCCATATGACATTTCCTTCAGAATCAATTTCTCCTATAAATGAATCAATCAAACCGTTATTGTTTGAAAAATCTACATCGTTAGACCAAGATTCACCTCCAATATAAATTCGACCATTTGATTCTTGGATTTGATAAGCACGATCATAGTCAGTTCCACCAACATTACGAATGAAAATAGCATCTCCATTGGTATTAAATTTTCCAACAATCATATCGACTTGCCCATGGTTGTTTGGAAAATCACCATCATTGGACCCTGTCTCACCAACAACCATAAGGTTGCCATCATTCAACAATATCATGTCCCTAAAGATATCAGTGCCACTCCCATCAAATCTTCTATCCCAAAGGTAGTTACCGCCACGATCGGTTTTCATCAATACCGCAGATTGTCCACTCTCCGAACCAGCAAATATATATCCATCACTAACCTCTATAGCAGAGTTTATATCAAATTCATTTGACTCACTATTTGAAGGATCTTCCCGTAAAATTGTCCGCCATGTGGTGCTGCCTTCATTATCAATTTTGAATAGTCTTCCACTTCTACCTACAACGAGATATCCATTGTCAATTGTTGTTATAATATCCAATACTGAGTCATTAAGCGAACTCCCTAAAACACTAGACCACAACATATTACCATAAGGGTCATGTTTAGAGATAACAATATCATAAGAACCATTATTTAAACCGACAAACCCATCGTTTGATGTACTATTTGAGGCGATCAAATAATTCCCATTTTCTACCTCCATAATGATTCTCCCAAAATCACTTCCAGAACCTCCAATTGTTTTTGTAGCAGTTCCAGTGGCAAAAGAAAATTCAGTTTCAGAAGTACCTCCGTTTCCGTCTCTTACCACAACTTTACCAGTGTATGGAAAATTAACTTCTAGATTATCTACGAGATAATTTGTATCGGATAATTCATCTGCTATCATGCTGTTCTGTAAATAGACATCATATGTGAGTTGATCGTCATCTTCATCTGAAGCAGGTGTCCAACTCACGAAAGCAGAGAAATAATTGACAATAATGGTTACCTCTACATCTGATGGTAAGTTATTTAACTCTTCAATAGGCGCGTCTTTTTTACATGCCATGAAGGAAAATGTAGCCAAAACATACAATAAGAGGGTTTTATGGAATTTTACGTTTTTCATAGATATAATTACTTGTCTCATCTTTATTTGCTAAACAGTTATAATAAAACCCTATTGGCTATATAGCCTATAACAAAGCCTGAAAGTCCTAAAATACCGGCCAGTTTTGCTTTTTTGGGATGGTCATTTTTATTCTTGAAATAGATGTACCCTCCCACTATTGGTAATAGAAAAGACACGATCTTTAATATCAAGCTTAATTCGTCCTTACTCTCGTTTTTAGTCATTTATGAATGGTTTTGAATGTTTACTACTTTGGCATATTATCACAGGATATTTCCCAGCCACCAATGGTTGCACCATTAAAGGCCCCATCATAACTTCCACCTCCTGAATATCCTTTTCCATAATGAAATTGAAATATGTAACATCTGCCATCTTTCGCGTTCTTTGCCGCTACTTCCATCTTAATTAACTTTCTCACTGGCAGATCAAATTTGTTCTTTTGAATGGTATAACTGGACCCCGTGACACGAACTTCTTTTGCTTGCCACCCCTCTGGCCCATATTCAGACTTAAATCTTTTGGTCAATGCTTTTTCGTGATCGGGAAGATTTTTGGTCCTAGGGCTCATATTCTGAGCACCAATTTCTTTGGATCTAAGTTTTGTAAAAAGGTGTTTCCAATGTTCAATGTTGCTCGTATTAATTTCTATGTATCCTCTTACATATCGATCACTACCATGGGGAAGTGTCGATTTTTCAACAACATAATCTACTACGAAGACATGAAAGAATAGTTTGTTCGTCCCTGCTCCGGGGTACTCATATTCTCCTAGTTTCACTTTTTGCCCAACTGGTGTTGCAGCTTGAATTGCATTAATGAGAATATTTCTGTAGGCATGATATTCGTAATTATTTGCACCGTCCTTATACTTGATCCTTGAAATGTCTTCCTCACTGGGAATTACAGGGAAAGCAACAAAGGGGATTTGATCATATCCCTTAACAACAATTTTTTGACGATCAAAAATTCTGAAGTCCTTCGGGTCTGCTGCCACCTTAAACTGCAAGTATCCTTCCTCCCATGCTTCACAATCTAAATAGTTTGCTGCTAAGGGAATCCCTGCATATATTGGCTTAGAAGCATCTGTTATTGATCTGATAAAATTGGATTCATTTTTATCGAATATGGTCTTTCCAAAAGGCTCGTTCATGTAAACAATCTGTCCTATATATTTTTTGTGATTCGCATTATTTTGATGGAATTGAGAAAATTGATTGAGGGATTTCATCTTCACATGATCTCCATATCGAACTTTAAAACTTTGTGCGCTCACCATGATGCTGCTTAGCAGAAATATGAGCATCAAAACCACAAGTACCAGTATTCTTACAAATTGTTTTTTACTATGCTGCATTAATTTGATTAAGATTATTTATAAAATTATTGTTTCGCTTTTGAGCATTGAATACATAATTATTTTAAGGCCATCATCATTTATTAAAATGTTCATTCTGACCCTATGAACA
>CAZTFN010000130.1:0-10630 GCA_964612905.1 uncultured Flavobacterium sp.
TACTTAATAATAAACATATTCAGTTTGTGAGGGTGGCACCTATTATTGAAACTAAAGATATTAATTATCCAATGCTAAACTCCATACTTCAGAAGTATCTAGGCGAAGATCCAGTAATACCTTATGAAATTAAAAGCAGAAAAGAAAAGTTTCCTTTGGCTTTTAAAGAGTTAGCTCCTTACATGAGAAAGTATCTCAAAAATCTTAATATAAACTCTTAAACTGATTCGGATCTACCTCATGCATCATTTCGTAGATCTTCTCAAAGATATCTTCTGCGGAAGGTTTTGAGAAATAATCCCCGTCAGTTCCGTATGCTGGTCTGTGTGCTTTGGCAGTTAAGGTAGCTGGCTTGCTATCCAAATATTGATATCCATTCTGATTTTCCAACACTTCTTGCATCAAGTATGCAGAAGCTCCTCCAGGAACATCTTCATCTACGACTAAGAATCTGTTGGTTTTCATGATGGATTTTACCGTGTCATGATTCAAATCAAAAGGCAACAAACTTTGTGCATCAACAATCTCGATATCAATACCAACTTGTGCTAAATCTTTGGCTGCTTCCTGTACCAATCTTAGCGTAGAACCATAAGAGAGAACCGTCATATCTTTTCCTTCTTTGATAGTTTCTACCACACCAATCGGAGTTGTAAATTCACCTAAGTTCGCTGGTAATTTTTCTTTGAGACGATATCCGTTCAAACATTCGATAACCAACGCAGGATCATCACCTCGTAATAATGTATTGTAGAAACCTGCTGCTTTGGTCATGTTTCTTGGAACTAACACGTGAATTCCTCTTACATTGTGAATGATTCCACCCATCGGAGAACCTGAATGCCAGATTCCTTCCAATCTGTGACCACGAGTTCTCACAATTAACGGAGCTTTTTGTTTTCCGTAGGTTCTATAGCGTACAGTTGCTAGATCATCACTCATAATTTGCAATGCGTACAATAGGTAATCTAGATATTGAATCTCGGCAATTGGACGTAAACCTCTCATGGCCAATCCAATTCCCTGACCTAAGATAGTGGCTTCACGAATTCCAGTATCAGAAATACGTAGTTCTCCAAATTTTTCTTGCAATCCTTCCAACCCTTGGTTCACATCTCCAATTTTACCTGAATCTTCTCCGAAGATCAATACATCGTTGTGTTTTGAAAGAATCGCATCAAAATTGTCACGCATCACCAATCTTGCATCCACCATTTTGGAATCTTGATTGTATTCAGGTTGAACCATTGAAACGTTTAATGCTGAATCTTCTGTTTCACTAATTAAATGTGCTGAATATTTATCGTGTGCTGTATAGATAGCAGATTTTATAAATCTTTGTAAATCTGCTTTTTCAGCAATGTTTTCATCCTTTACATATCTCAGTGCCTTTCTTGCAGAAGACATAATGTCTTTTCGAATTGGCTCAACGATTGCTGTCAGGTCATTTTTGATTTTTGTGATAAACATTCCATTGGAACTCTTCTCAGCAAGTTTTTCAAGAATGCCAGCCAATTGAGCGATTTCATCTTTGATTTCGCCAAGGAATGCGTCCCAAGCTCTTCGCTTTGCTGCACTGACTTCTTTTTTTGCTTCTTTATCAATCTGCTGCAATTCTGCTTCAGATTCTACAAATCTCAAAACTCCACCTTCACCATCTTCCAATTCGAAGTCTCTGATCCATTCGCGCATTTTGGCAATACAATCATAATCTCTTTCCCATTGCAAACGCTCTTGAGTTTTATATCGTTCGTGAGAACCAGAAGTAGAGTGACCTTGTGGTTGTGTTAATTCTTTTACGTGGATCAATACAGGAACGTGCTCTTCTCTTGCCACCTTAGCAGCTTTTGCATAGACATCCATCAATTGAACATAGTCCCAACCATTTACCACAAAAATCTCATAACCATTCGAACCGTTTTCTCTTTGGAAACCTTTCAGAATTTCGGAGATGCTTTCTTTGGTAGTTTGGTATTTTGCGTGAACCGAGATTCCATATTCATCATCCCAAACACTCATCACCATAGGAATTTGCATCACACCAGCCGCGTTGATGGCTTCAAAGAATACACCTTCACTGGTACTTGCATTTCCAATCGTTCCCCAAGCAACCTCATTCCCGTTTCTGGAAAATTGTGTCAAATTTTCCAATCCGTTTACATTACGGAATATTTTAGAGGCTTGTGCCAACCCTACCAAACGAGGCATTTGTGCTGCAGTAGGAGAGATGTCTGAACTAGAGTTGTATTGGTCGGTTAGATTTTTCCATTGTCCATTTTCATCCAAAGAATGCGTAGCAAAGTGCCCACCCATTTGTCGACCTGCCGACATAGGATCAGCTTCAATATCGGTATGAGCATACAAACCAGCAAAGAATTGTTGAGCGGTCAATTCGCCCAATGCCATCATAAAAGTTTGGTCTCTGTAATATCCAGACCTGAAGTCACCTCTTTGGAAAGCTTTTGCCATTGCTAATTGAGGAACCTCTTTTCCTCCACCGAAGATTCCGAACTTTGCCTTACCGGTCAAAACTTCTCTTCTTCCGAGCAAACTACACTCTCTACTAATACGCGCAACCTTATAATCATTTAAAACTTCTGTCTTAAAGTCTTGAAATGAAAGCTGTTGCGTATTTTTAGTGGTTGCAGTATCTGGCATAATAAGCTTTTTTAAGTTTTTGCAAAGGTAGTTTTTTTAGATGAAATTTAAAAATATCACCCATTGTTAAACATATCATAAAAAAAGTGTTGTAAAAACAACAAATTTTACGAATTCTATAAAAAACCTCTTCTAAAAAAGTTAAATATGGCTCTAGGGTTCAATTGAAGTACAAATCGAATCTTTTCTTGGTAAGGTCCGTTGTTCAATTCCCAGCCATTGTTTGAGTATAATGGGAAGTAAAATTCAAAAATATCATTGATGAAATTGAGTCGAATTCCGTTTTCATATCCAAAGAACATATTGTCGCCACTGTTCTTCAAAAAAGCCACTCCGCTATACAATTCAAACCATCTCCAAAGCCCAATACTTGAGTTAAACGAAACGAGGAATTGGTTGGCAAAACGTTCTTCCAAAATAGATTTGAAACCACCTTGCGCCATGATAAATTGCTGACTGAACAATCCTGAGCTTTCTGATCGCCCTATGTAGTTGAGTTCAAAGAGATAATCATTCGCTCTGTCCAATCCGAAGCTAAAGAAGTCAGAGTTGGTATTGTTTTGTAAGAAAGCTCCAGCATAGGCCCTAAACTCTAATTGTCTATTGCTGGCGGTCAACTTTCGAAAACGGACTTGTCCAATGGCTTTGGAATATTCGCTTCCAATTTCTGCACCTAAGGAATATTGAAACTCACGAATGATATCGGGTTTGTTGTAATAATATAGGAGTTTGAAAATGCTGTACTTGTCGGAATCTGTAGAGGTTGTTCCTGGGGTGAGCTCTCTATTCACATTAATCAATCGGGCTTGAACAAAACTTGTACCTACATCTCTCAAACTCTTTCTGCGGAATTGCATGGTCACCGACTGATTGAATGTATTGTAAGAAAGTTCAGGAGCATAGTTCAAATTACTTCCTGAAATTCCGTAAACCATTCGCAGGATTTTTGAGTTTTCATAATACTGCGTATACCGAGTTGAAAATGTTCCAGCTAAGGAGCCGCTTTTTGTTCCATACAGAGGTGTAACGACAAATTGAAAGTCTCTATTGAGAATAGGCTTGTTGTGAATCTTCAATCCTAGTAAAGCACCATCGTAGAAATTGTACTTGATCTGCGGCTGCACAAACAATTGATGGTAATAGGGATCGTCCATATCTTTTACCAGCTTCAATCGAAGTGGTTTTGTTAATAAAGGCTTTCCGATTTTCCGCCAATTGTCTAGAGAGTTAAATTCAGGATATGAGTTTTCGAAATTTAGCGCGATGCGATCAAAATCACCTTCAGGAATGACTACAGTAGTGGTGCTATCAATTCCTTCTAACCAACGTTTGTATTTGATCTTTCGATCTTTTACTCCATACAAAGCTACGGGAGCTACAAAGTCCCGTTTGTTTTTTATCGTTACGTGTACAGAATCATTTTTACGAACTGCTTTCTTCACTGTGTAATCAATATCCTTATCAGTATTGATGTAGTTGCCAAAAAACCAACTCAAATCCTTATCGGTTTTTGAGGTTACAATCTTTCCAAATTCTTCGCTGGTAGAAGGTTTTAAGCTATTTTTCAAATAGAACTCTTGAAAAGATTGTTTGATAATGGTGTCTCCCACATAATCGGATAGATACCGGAGACCAATTCCAGCTTTGTACTTATTAACAATTTTTCGATTGAAATTGGATAAGGAATCAGATCTTGTTGTGAGTGATTGATCAAAGAATTGTCGTGCGCTAAACTGATAAACAAAAGGATACTTATCGTTGAAATCTAACTTCGAAAAGTTGAAGTTTCTAAACCCCCAAACATTGGCCAGATTTCCTGCCAGCTTAATCTCAGGATAATAGGTAGAGACGTATTTCATCATCAAAAACGTCTGAAGCCCATCTGTCAGCCAATAATCTTTTCGTTTGTCAAGAAACAAGGTGTTTTCAATATACTTCTTCGTCATCGCTTTTAGCATGGTCAGGTCCCACTCAAAAACATCAGGAAAAGGTCGGATGAAATTTGGTAATTGATTCAGTCCATAAATTGGATTCTTACTTTGAGTGGCAAGATCAATCAACATCTCTTTATGAGGGTATTCTCCCATGTATTGTTTCACAAAAAGCAACTGTCTATTTAGAATGTCTCTACTGAGTTCAGGACTAATCGTTTTTCTGTGAATATTGGTTTTGATGTTGATATCCTTTGTCTTAAAAGAAAGGAAACTGTTGCGAACATCAATATCTAACAGAACTTCAGCCTTATTCTTTCCAATAAGATAATAGTCTATATAATCTTCATTTTGTGTTCTATATTCATAGAGATTGGAGCTTAAATAGTAATATTTTGGGAGCTTCAGTTTTACCTCATAACTGCTTAAATTGGTCATGAGATCATCCATGTTCAAGTTGCTCATTAGCTTCCATTCGCCATCAAAAACAGCAGGAATTAAATACCAATATCTCAAGTGATATCCTGTCTTTGATTTTCCATATCGCGTGAACTTGCTGTTGGGAATTTTTAATTCATAAGCTGCATTGATCGTAAGAGACTCATTAGGGTTTAAAGGCTTATTCAAGACAACCTTGATGACATCAGATTGGTCTTTGTCCAATTCTGAAAAAGTAACATTCGTGAAATCTACGGTGAGATTGTTAATTTTGACAAAGCCTCGATCTTTGTCTTTTGCAAAGTACAATGACTTGTCGTAGTCTTCTATTAACCTTTGGGATAGAGGTGAATTCTTATCTCGATAACCATTCGGCCAGTTGTGAAGATATATTTCTGTGAGTATAGAATCTGATTCATTAACAAAAACAATGGTCTGTTGAATTTTGAGAATATCGTTTTTGTCGTCTAACTGGGCTTCTATCGAAATAGCATGTTCTTGCCCATGAATTTGAGTCAAAAAGAGGACAAGAAAAAATGGTATGGAAATAAATCTCTTCAATTAAATCTTCACAAACTTTAGTGGTGCACTCAAGTTTTGTGCCGAAAGATAGTAAATCCCTTGAGAAAGATTTTCTACATTAATATTTATGGTGTTTTCAGTTTGGTTTGTAAGATCGATAGATTTTATCAATTGCCCGTTGGCATTGTATATGTTTAGGTTTTTGATGGTTGAATTGAAGTTGACAGAAACGGACAACGAATTGCTCACAATGTTCGAATTCAAAATACCAATCGCTTGTGAATAGGTTTCCGTTGAAAGCACATTTTCTGGAGTTTCAATTTCCATCACTACGGGAGTATGGTCGCTAAACTCTATCAAAGCATCTCGTAAATTCTGACTATAAATTCCTGTACAATCCGTGCTATTGATGAAAGAGTTATAGCAATTTCCGTTATTCCCGATGGATTCATAGCTTCCATCTACATAGTACAAATCTGAACTTGTATTGAAATTTTCTGATAGCATGATGAAGTCAAAACGATCGTCCATTCCACCAGTAGAACCACTGTTGTCAACCAAACCGCTATTTGTAGTCCTGGTAGATTGTGTATGAATATCTGCATAGGAGCTATTTCTCCAAAAATATACAGAGCTTGAAGAGTACTCTTCGAAAGGATCCGTTACGTTCGGGTCATCTGGGAAAGGTTCTGCAGGTCTGTTTATTGGATCAATCATTACAATAGAGTTGTTCGGATCAATCAATGCTTGATATCCTTCTTCGTTGCTTGTATAGAAGTTGAAATCACCTGCAAAGATTACATAGCTGTTGGGATCTAAATCATCTAGCTCATCAACAAAATCATTGATGGAAGACCATCTTCGTTGTCGGTTCGTCAGACCTGTAGATGCTTTTAAATGTGTAACGAATACCTGAATCAAAATAGGATCAGTCGCTGAGTTTTCCGTGTTGAGTCTAAAGGTATATTGATTGATATCTCGAGTATCTGCGTTGATGACTCTACTATTCTCCAGAATTAACTTATTCGAATTGTAATACACCATTTGCTGCAAATTGGACCCACTAGACTGATTGGGTTGGTATACCGCTTTTTCAAAATCTGGATTTAGCGGTAACAATGCATTGTTGAATAGGTAGTCCGATCCAGATTCACTTTGCAATTCACACACCATGAATAGGTCTGGATTCACTTCTTGCAAAACAGTCTGTAGATATGTAGTCTTTTGCTGACTTACTCCGTCATTCGAATAGTTCAATAAATTGTACATCATGGCTTTGATGCGCGTTTGACTGAATCCTTGAAAGGAAAGCAAACAAATACCGAAGAACAAGACTGCTCTTTTGAAAGATAAACTGAAAATTCGCATTAGAAATTCGGTTTTAACTGATACTTCGCGTAGAACTTGTTCAGGTGCTCGATAGCTTCATCAGCAGTATCAACAATTCGATAGAGTTTTAAATCGGCTTCACTGATATTTCCTTCTGCAAGCAATGTGTTTTTCACCCAATCTAGCAAGCCAGACCAAAATTCTGAACCAACCAATACGATCGGGAATCGACCAATTTTTTTGGTTTGAATTAAAGTAATCGCTTCAAAAAGTTCATCTAAAGTTCCAAATCCACCAGGCATTACGATAAATCCTTGTGAGTATTTTACAAACATTACTTTACGGACGAAAAAGTAATCAAAGTTGAGATTTTTGTCTTTGTCAATCCAAGGATTGTCATGTTGCTCAAAAGGAAGTTCAATATTCAATCCAACAGATACACCATTTCCATGGGCTCCTTTGTTACCTGCTTCCATGATTCCAGGACCACCACCTGTAATTACTCCGTAACCGTTTTGTGTCAATTTTTGCGCAATCTCTTCAGCTAATAAGTAATATTTATCACCAGGCTTGGTTCTTGCAGATCCAAAGATGGAAACACAAGGTCCAATTTTACTCAGTTTCTCATAACCCTCTACAAATTCAGACATGATTTTGAAGATTGCCCAAGAGTCATTGGTCTTGATTTCATTCCATGTCTTTTGTTGGAGTTTCTCTCTAATTTTTCTATCGTCGTTCGTCATTTCTGGTATGTTTAGTATACAAAGTTACTGCAATTCCTTCTGCAAAAACTTTGCCGTATAGCTTTTTTTATGTTGAGCAATTTGCTCTGGAGTTCCCGTGCACAATACTTGACCTCCCTTTTTTCCGCCTTCCATTCCAATATCAATAATATGATCTGCGAGTTTAATCACATCCATATTATGCTCAATAATTAGAACAGTATTTCCTTTGTCGGCAAGTTTGTTCAATACTTCCATCAACACGCGAATGTCTTCAAAATGAAGTCCAGTTGTAGGTTCATCAAGAATATAGAAGGTATTTCCGGTGTCTCTTTTCGATAATTCTGTTGCGAGCTTAATTCGTTGTGCTTCCCCTCCAGAAAGCGTGGTAGATTGCTGCCCTAAAGTAATATAGCCCAAACCAACATTCTTGATGGTTTTGAGTTTCTTGTAGATTTTAGGAATGTGCTCAAAGAAGTCAACCGCTTCATTGATTGTCATCTCTAGAATGTCCGAAATGGATTTCCCTTTGTATCGAATCTCTAATGTTTCTCTATTAAAGCGCTTTCCTTGACAAGTTTCACATTCCACATGAACGTCAGGGAGAAAATTCATTTCAATAACACGAACACCTCCACCTTGACAAGTTTCACAGCGTCCACCTTTCACATTGAAAGAGAATCGTCCTGGTTTATACCCTCGAATAGAAGCTTCAGGTGTTTTCGCGAACAAACTTCTAATCTCACTAAAGACGCCAGTGTAGGTAGCAGGATTGGATCTTGGTGTTCTTCCGATAGGTGATTGGTCGATATCAATCACTTTATCAACATGCTCAATACCCGTCACTTTTTTATAAGGCATGGGCTCTTTAACCGCTCTGTAAATGTGTTTGTTGAGAATCGGGTAGAGTGTTTCGTTGATCAAAGTAGATTTTCCACTTCCTGAAACTCCAGTGACACAGATCATTTTTCCAAGAGGAAATTCAACGTTTACGTTCTTTAGGTTGTTTCCTGTCGCTCCTGTAATTTTGATGGATTTCCCGTTTCCTTTTCTACGCTTTTTGGGGACTTCAATTTGTTTTCTCTCAGCCAAATAATCCGCCGTGAGTGTTTGGTGACTTTTAAGATCGTCATAGGTTCCTTTACTCACGATTTCTCCACCATGCGTTCCAGCGCCAGGACCAATGTCTAGAACATAATCGGCATGCTCTATCATGTCTTTATCATGTTCAACAACCAACACAGAGTTTCCAATATCTCTAAGCTTTACCAGAGAGTCAATCAGTTTTTGATTGTCTCGTTGATGGAGTCCAATACTAGGTTCATCCAAAATATAAAGCACTCCGACCAATTGAGAACCAATTTGAGTTGCCAATCGAATTCGTTGCGCTTCACCACCAGAGAGTGATTTTGAGGTTCTGTCAAGTGTTAAATAATCAAGGCCTACATCTAATAGAAACTGAATTCTTGCTCTGATTTCTTTCAAGATTTCAGCAGCAATCACGATTTGCTTTTCTGACAATCTTTTCTCAATATCTATGAACCAATCTGCCAACTCTGAGATGTCCATTTTGGCAAGGTCGCTAATGTTGTTACCGTCGATTTTGAAGTGAAGACTTTCTTTTTTGAGTCGAGCGCCATTACAGGTAGAACAAGTTACTTCGTCCATAAAACCTTTTGCCCAACGTTTGATAGAACTGCTATCTGAATTCTTGTATTGGTTTTCAATAAAGGAAACAATTCCTTCAAAGTCGATTTCATAGTTGCGCGTTACTCCCATAGCTTTTGAAGCAACGGAGAACTTCTCATTCCCTCCATTCAATATCACTTCCAAAGCTTCCTTTGAAATTTCACTGATTGGATCGCTTAATTTGAATTTATATCGATCTGCAATCAATTGCATTTGTTTGAAGATCCAACTATTCTTTTGTTCACCTAAAGGAACAATTCCTCCATTTTTGATGGAAATGGATTTATCAGGAATAACTTTGCTGAAATTGATCTGATTTGTAATTCCAAGCCCATTACACTTTGGACAGGCGCCTTTGGGTGAGTTGAATGAGAACGTATTGGGTTCAGGATTTGGATAAGCAATTCCTGTGGTTGGACACATCAATTCTCTACTGAAATATCTGGGTTTCTCATCGTCAACATCAATCACCATCAAGATATTATTTCCAGTGTATAGAGCCGTCTTAATGGTCTCGTCTAATCTTTTCTCTGAATCTGCATTTACTGCCAATCGATCGATCACGACTTCAATGTCATGTGTTTTATATCGATCCAGTCGCATTCCTTTTTCAATCTCTACAATTTTTCCATCCACGCGAGCGCGCAAGAAACCTTGTTTGGAAATCTGCTCAAAAAGTTCACGATAATGACCTTTTCGGGATTTGATTAATGGAGCCAATACTGCAATGCGTTTTCCATCAAATTCGGAAAGAATCAAGTCTCTGATTTGCTCATCACTATAGCTAACCATTTTTTCGCCAGTATTGTAGGAATAGGCATCCGAAGCACGAGCGAAGAGAAGTCTAAGGAAATCATAAATCTCAGTAATGGTTCCTACGGTAGATCTTGGGCTCTTGTTTGTGGTCTTTTGCTCGATGGAGATCACAGGAGACAAACCATCAATTTTGTCGACATCAGGTCGTTCTAATCCACCTAAAAACTGACGAGCATAAGCGGAGAAAGTCTCTATATATCTACGTTGACCTTCGGCATAAATGGTGTCGAATGCCAAAGACGATTTTCCACTTCCGCTTAAACCAGTTACAACCACTAGTTTTTCACGTGGAATCTTAACGTCAATGTTTTTTAGATTGTGCGCTCTGGCCCCAAAAACTTCAATGTATTCTTGCTCTTTCAATTCAGTCAAAATCGGAAAAATGCAAAGTTACAGAATCCAGTTCTCAGGAGCAAAGTTTGTGAGTTATAAAGTTTTAAAGTTTTCGATTCTATTTACAAGTCTAAGTGGACGGGGCCAGTCAATAGTCTCAGTTCGCAGTTTCGCGGAAGAGTGGCGATCAAA
>CAZTFN010000131.1:0-10555 GCA_964612905.1 uncultured Flavobacterium sp.
ACCAAAGAAAACGAGGATTCAATTGGTTGTACCATGCTATACTCGAACTCAACAGGTTTAAAAATAGCATGGTACAACCAATTGAATCCTCGTTTTCTTTGCCCTTTGTGGATTTTATGTGGTACAATCTCAGAAACAAACTCTTGAACTTCCTCATAATCACTTTCTCTAAACTGATAGACATCACTCCATTCCACCGCTAGGAGCACAACTTCGTATCCAATGCTGTGCAAAAGTTCCAAATGACTCGATAGCACAGCCGCTCCACCATTGGCATTGGGTGAAATCTTCTCTGCATTTACTATGAAAAGAATTCTTTTCATATACTTTTTTCTATTTTATCGTAAGCTTCCAAAACCTTCTTTTGAATAACATTGTAATCGAGTGCTTCTGCCTTTTTTTGATTGATGTCAAAGGCTTTTGCCCTTAGTTTTTTGTTTTCAATTGACCGTTTGATCTTATCGGCTATTTCTTGGGTATCTTCTGGGTTTTGAATTAATAAACCATTCACTCCGTCTTCCAAGTAATCCTCCGTAGCTCCTCCTGGATTGGACTGAATAGGAAAGGCACCACAAATCATAGCTTCCAACAATGTATTAGGAATCCCATCCGAGACATTGTTCCCAATGGCAATTTGAGCAGAACCAAACTTTTCTAAGAGCTCTTTATGTGATAATTCTTTTGCTCTCGGTGTGTATTCAATTTTCAATCCGTAAGTACTATTGAGCTCTTCAATTTTTTGAATGACTACATTGTGTGCAGAATAGACGTAAATTTCAAGGTCTTTGATGTCATCAATGATAAGCTCCAAAGCACTTAGTACAAACAATGCTCTCCCATAATTGTGTTGATAGCCTTTGATCATGATCAAATTACGCTCTTCTATGGGTTTTATATACGGTTGATAGGATTCTATGTGATATCCTCCGCCACCAGGAAAAACCTCTGAAAAAGACTTGGCATATCCTTCTGACTTGGACAGTTTGATATCTCGGTAGGTATCGGCAAAAAGAAAATCAATGTGTTTCATCACACCTTTGATCATCTTATTGTCCATTCGTCTATTTTGATATGCAAACAAATCGTTCCCCCAACAGAAATAAGCCCATTTGAACTTGAATTGCTTTCGAACTTTCCAAACTTCATAGGTCTGACTTTGCATTTCAAGTGAATGGATCAAATCGGGTTGTATCTCTCGAATGATGTCACTTAATTTTTCTGAAGGAGTTACTTTTAAAAAGGGTTCTAACAAGGCATAGAATCTTGGCATCCTTTTCTTCAAAAAGTGTTCTCCCTTGAGATATGGTAGTTTACGTTTGCCCCAGTTTCCGAAGTAGTTGGTCCACTTCAATTCTTTATGAACAGGTCGATCTAGACAGTCAAATACATAGATCTCATGATGAGAATTCTTCAGCTGGTTGATCCAACGAGCCGAATGAATGTATTGTTGACAAACAAATAAGATCTTCATATTCGTTATTGATTTTGGAGCCAATGCTCAAGTGTCAAGATTTGATAGGATTGATTCACATTTCTGTTGTCTGTTTGGAAACTCTGGATCAAAACATCTTGATTGATATAATCATAAAGTTTTGAGTTTTTATCCTGCAAAACTTGATCTAGTTGAATACCAAAGGGAGCTTCTTTCCCAAACCAATCATTCAAAGGAACACTAAACCCTTTTTTCTTTCTTTGTACGAATTCTTTGCCAAATCTTTTTTCAGCAATGCTATTCAATATCTTTTTCTTTTGAAAGCTTCCATCTCTATTCCTACTGATCTTATGCGTGGAAGGGATCTGCGCCATTAAATTAACGATTTCAACATCAATTAAAGGCGTTCTCACTTCTAAACTATTCATCATGGAAGCCACATCTACCTTGGTGAGAATATCACTATGGATATACGTTTTGTAATCCAAGTAACTCGCAGTGGAATACAAATCTAGTTTTTGTTCTTTGGCCTTTTTATACCAAAACCTCATGACAGACTCATGATGAATCTGTTTGTTTAATTCAGGATGTAGAAGCTCTTTCACCCTCTTTTCTTTAATCCATGCTACAACATCCAACCAATCCTTCAATTTAGGATTCTTGGGTGTAGTTTTATAGGTCTTACCAAGGTATTTGAGTACTGTTTTTATTTGATTCTTATACTCATGTTTAGGAGGACTGGGTTTTGCCATTTTTAGGAAGTTTTGATAACTCCAATAGCCTCCAAAGGCTTCATCACCTCCATCACCTGATAAGACCACGGGCAAATGCTCTCTAATTTTCTTGGTAATATAATAGGTTGGAATGGCTGAACTATCAGCAAAAGGTTCTCCATAATGCTGCACCAATTTTGGAAATATACTTTCCATATCATTCATATCAATGTATTCGATATGATGTTTCAAACCATAAGCTTTAGCGACCTGCTGCGCATAAGGAACTTCATTGAACTTTTCCTCATGGAATCCCATGGTAAATGCATCTACATTCTTTCCAAAAGCGGCCAAATCAGAGGCAATTAAACTGGAATCAATTCCTCCTGACAAGAAGGTTCCGTAGGGTACATCCGCAATTTTGTGATATTCCACGGAACTTCGAATGGCTTCTTCCACTTGTTCAACCCAATCCTGATACTTTACAGAATTGTTGGGTTTGAATTGAATATCATAGTATTCTTTTTGTTCGAGAATTTTTCCTTGAAAATTGATGCGTAAGTAATTCCCAGGTTGTAATTTGTAGAGATTCTTGTAAATCGTTTGAGGAGCGGGAATATATCCTAACTTGAGATAATCGGAAAGTGCATTGATTTCTACTGCTTTGTGAAATCCTTCCAATTGTGTGAATTGTTGAATTTCTGAACCGAACATAAAGTAATCGGTTCCTAAATAATATAAGACGGGCTTGATTCCAAAGTGATCACGTGCAATGAAGACTTCTTGTTTTTTTAGATCGCAGATGGCAAAAGCGAACATTCCGCGAAATTTCGTCACACATTGCTCCTTCCACTGATCGTAGGCTTTTAAAATGACCTCTGTGTCTCCACTGGTTTTGAAGGTATGCCCTAGGCGCTGCAATTCCGATTTAATCTCAATGAAATTGTAAATCTCACCATTGTAAGTGAGTATGAGTTGATCGTTATTCACTTTCATCGGTTGTGAACTTCCTTCCAAATCGATGATGGAAAGTCTTCGATGACCAAAGCCAATATTCTCATGTTTCCAGTAACCAGAACCATCAGGACCTCGATGTGCAATCACATCGGTGATAGACTCAAGTTCCTGTTTTGAAACTTGTCTCGTTTTATCCTTGTATATCATTCCGGAGATTCCGCACATAGTCTTAGCTATTCAATATGGCTTCTAAATTAGTAATGTAGCGATCAATAGAAAAACGTTCGTCCAATCGTTTTTCATTTTTCTGACCAACAGTACTTCTCAAATCTAGATTGTTGATGAATTGAGATATTCTTTCTGCAACTTCATGGGTTTTACTTTGGGCGAAATATTCATAGTCTTCTCCTAACAATTCTGTACAACCCGCATGTGGGTTGGTAATGATTGGTAGTGCATAGGCCATATATTCCATAATGACATTCGGCATTCCCTCATTGGCTGACAATAACACACCAAGATCGAACATTGACAAAACGTCTTGAGAATTGGTGTTATGTAGTATCGTTATGCGATCTTCATGCTTTGAGGCTTTAATCATAGCGACAATCGACTTGAATTCTGATTCTTCTTCATTCGTTGAATAGTCATTCCCAACCAACACCAAATGTATTTTTGCGTTGCTTTTAAACAAAGAAAAACAAGCTTCTACCAATACTCTTTGATGTTTTTCAGCACGGAAATGAGCAATCATTCCGATCACCAAGGCATCTTTAGGAATACTATATTCCCTTTTTACATCTTCTTTATTGGCACGATTGATATTCTCAATGGTAGAGAAATTTGCCAGTGAATAAGGTGTCTTCTTTTGAAGTTGCAATTCTTTCATCAACTCTTCGGCACCATTTTGAGAATTGGCAATAAAATATTGTGTTCTGTTCGCAGCGAGTTTTTCTATGGCATCCTTGCGATAATAGTCTACTCCTCTATGATGCCAAAATGTTTTTTTAGCACCCGCTATTCTGTAACAAACATTGGCAATAATGGATGGTGGGTTCAAATATGGAATGATCAGATCAGGACTGTGTTTCCTCAGTTTTCTGCCAAACAAAAATAACTTGATGCGTCTTTTAACATATTTGAAGCTTCCTGCAGCACTCAATGGATTTGCTACAACGTACAAGTTCTTTAGTTGATACTTTTGACATTCAGCATCAAAGAGACTTCTTGTTTTCGAAGGGATATAGGAATAAATAAAGACGCGACAATTTCGTTGGTTTTGTAGTTCACCAGCTAAATATAGTGCCTGCTTTTCTGCTCCTCCCAAGACGAAGGATTTTAAAAGAATCACGATATTTTTATTCTGAAGCTTCAACTATTTGATCTTTCGTTTTAAAGACAATCCGAGGTACATTGGAATATCTGCATAAAAAAATCGGTCTAAGGTTTTCCAAAAAATACCATATTTCGCTTTATATTTTACCGTAGCTCTTAAAATTTCTTTCTTTCGGTGAGGAAAAGACTTGAGGAAATATCGGTATGCTAACAATGTCTTTTTATGTACATCAAAAGAAGCTCTTGTGGACCAAAATCCCGTATCGTGAATGCGATAAATGCCCATTACTTCTTCAAAAATATAACCTTTACCCTGATTCAGCATGAAAGCTTTCATGAAGAAATCACCTGCAGGATATGGATCTATTACTTTCTCAAAACACCCTTTGTAATTTCTAAAAAGTAAGGATAGTGTGGGAAAATTCTTCCCATTAAGGAAACTATAAAAATCAAGTTCTCCTTTTCGTTTTACTTCAGCAATCAAACTCCCGTCTGAATTCATTTTTTTGACACCATGTCCTGTGATAGTATACTCAGGATTTGCTTCTAGAAAATCGACTTGCTTTTGCAACTTGTTTTCATCTGTCCAATAATCATCTCCCTCACACAATGCTAGATAATCTCCTTCGGCATTAGCAAATAAAATATTAACTAAGGTGTTCTGCTTTAAAAACTGATTTTCAACCTGATACACCACTTTTACAATGTCTGGGTGCTTCTTTTCATAGCTTCTTAATACCTCCGCAGTATTGTCTGTTGAGGCATCTTCGTGAACCAACACTTCAAACGGGAAGTTGGTTTTTTGCATCAAAAACCCATCCAATGTTTGAGCAATGTATGCTCCATGGTTATAAGTCTGACAGCAAATACTAACTTTCGGTTTCACTTGATTTTTTCTATAATTCTAATTCGGCATATCCAAATCCCGACTTTCCAAAATAATTTCCACAATATAACATCAGTACTCGGTTATCTACCTTAAATACAAATGGGTAGCATACCATCTCATGATCCCAATCCAAAGGGTTTTCTGAAACATCAATACCACTTTTTGCATCGTCTCGTTTCCAATGGATCAGATCATCTGAAGCGGCATATCCAATACGATATCCTCTGTTGCTATTTCTGAAATTCAATCCAGGTCGATAGCAGAACCACATGTGATAACTTCCATTTAGTTCTATCACCACTGCCGAGTTCTGACATTCATTTTCTTCCTTTTCTTCAATACAGAATCCAGTGTCTAACTCCCAACCAGTTAAACTGTTAGAAGTTCCATGTTTGATCTTATACACGGACTCAAATCTTCCTTCATCTTCGATCCATTGGGTTCCTGAAGAATACCACAAATGATTAGCATCATCACTCTGATAGACGAAAACACCATTCACGAAATATGGATTCTCCTCAGAAGTTGTTAAAATAGGCTCCTCTCCTTCTCTTACAAAAGATACTCCGTTGTCTTTACTTTTAGCGATTCCAATCTTCGTAGTATATGGATATGGCTTTGTTCTTTGCCAACCTTGATAAAAGAAGGTTACTTCTTCTTGATCTTGGATCAACATTGTGGGGTGGATTCCATGTTCTGCGAAGTTCCCTTCCTTTCCTAATTCGAGAGATGGTTCTTCATGCAATGATAGGACTTTGGTCAAGTCGTTTTTATCTACATCGATAAAAGAGGTTTGACTTAAGGGCAATTTATTCTCATCAAAGTACCGTGTGGCATAAAAAATTCGAATTCGATCTTCTAATACAATTGCTCGTGGAATTTGAGCATGAGAAGTTGACCAATCAAATGATCCATCTGGTTTGAAGATATGGCCTCTCTTGATCCACTTCACGACTACTTAATTTTAAGTTTGAAGGATTCATTTTTTCGAGTCACTTTCATGTATCCTTCAGAAACATCAACGTTTTCACGTTGTGTTTCATTCTCAATCCAATCTAGTAAGTCGTTCACGTTGTATTTCACTTCTTGATGATAGACCACCGCACCGAAATACTGTGCTTGGGATCGTATTTTATTTGTGATGGTTTCTTTGGAGTCAGAGAACAGATCAATGGTAAAGTCTATTTCTGCAATAGGTTTGTAGTATTTTCCCCCATCTGCTTGTGTACCAACTATGTCTCCTTTGAGATATTGATCCAAGGCATTCAATAAAACTGGAATTCCCGATTCCATATTTCCTTTGATGGTTGCAGGATTGTCCTCTTTGGATATTCCCACGGGAAAGGTAGAAACAATCATTCCTTGATCAATCTTTGCATCAATCTCATGGAAAGTCAATTCTGTATGCGTATCACCATTCAATACTGAGCGAATGATGGGATGTGCTCCACGATTTGTGGCAATATTTCCAGCGTGTAAATTGAAAAATCGGAATTGGTTCGTCAAACTTCCTGGAACAATCATATCCAACTGGTAAATGATAAAAATGATCTCATCCGATCCAATAGACTCAATAATTTCCGAGAAGTGAGACTTGTCATTAAATCGAGTTAAGGATAAATTGAATTGCTGAGCAGTTTGGAGATGAATCTCTTTTACCCGCTTCGACTCGCAAATAATTTGCTGAAGATCAAAGGAAGGGTGATTCACAATTTTTTCTACAATCGTGTGAGAAGTTCCTATGTAGACTGCTTTTTGCTTCAAATTGTAAGTCCTCCGTTTAGATGAATGGTTTCTCCATTGAAGAAATCATTTTCAATGGCAAAGGTTGCTGCGTGTACGATCTCATCAATCTCACCTGTGCGTCTCAATGGAGTTTGAGACACCCAATGTGCTAACATTTTTTCTTCCAAAGCATCATGCGTTCCTAAAGTATTGATGAATCCTGGAGCGATGCACACAGAACGAATTCCAAAACTTCCAAACTCCTTGGACCATGCTTTGCTCATGGCTTCTACAGCAGCTTTGCTGGCCGCATAGGCTGTTTGACCTGCATTTCCTTGAGCTGCAATGGAACTCATATGCAACAAGACTCCTTTGTTTCGCTTTCGAATCATCTTCTCCACCACAGAGCGTGTCATTAAGAACACACTGTACTGATTTACTTTGATCACTTGGTCCCAAAGATCGAAGTCATGTTTGCTGTCTGGTCTTTTTAAAAGGTTGATTAATGGAGCATTCTTCATAATCCCTGCATTGTTGATCAACGCATTGATTTGAGAATCCGCTTCAAAAGCCGCTTCTACGGTTTGTTCTACTTGAGTTTGATTAGAGACATCGCATGTATAAATGGAAATGTCTTCGTTTTCCTTTTGTAAGACACTTAAAGCTTCTTCATTGATGTCGAAAGCGTGTACTTTGGCTCCATGCGATGCAAAGTGCAAGGACATTGCCTTTCCGAATCCAGAACCTGCTCCAGTAATAATGATATGTGCGTCTTGAATCTTCAAGTGTTAACTGTATTTTGCGACGGTTGTTCTGATGGCATCAAAAGAGATCATTTCTGCGATGTCATCTCCTGATATTTCTATATTCAACTCATCTTCTATAGCCACAATTAGGTTCATGTGTGTTAATGAATCCCAATCGCTTACATCGTCCATTCCCAAGTTCTCCAAAGCTTCAGTTTCTGAAACATTCAGTACTTCTACTAATATTTGATTGATTTTCTCCATATTATGAATTCACTCGAAAGCATGCAGACATTCTTTCGAACTGATCTGCATTCAATCTATGAGGTTTTGTAGGTTCTTTAATAACTACTTTTTTATCTTCTAAACTTTTGGTAACCAGTGTTTGTGCTCCGATCATACATTTTTCTCCAATAGTAATTTCGTTTCCAATGGCTGCTCCAAGTCCAACAAAGGCAGATTCGCCAAGGACTGTAATTCCACCAATCAAACAACCACCTGTTAACCAGCAATGATCTTTAATATCGGCATGATGTCCAACCATGGCACCACCCCAAACAAAGACATTGTTTCCGAATTTTGCACAAGGTTGAATGATAGCGTTGTCCATAACGATGCTATTCTCGCCCAAAGTGAAATCACCATGGGCATAAGGGCTTACGTAGCTTGCAAAAGAATATCCTAAGTTCTTAAAGTGTTGGTATTTTGATTTTCTTAAAGAATTGATTCCTTGATATCCTGTAGCAACAAAAGCTGTATGGGTGTCCTTTGAATAAGTATTTTCAACATCGGACAATTTGATTAACGGCTTGTCTAAAAAAGTCTCGTTCACTGCAAATGCATCATCCACAACATAAGCGACAATCTCGAAATCAGAATCTCTGTTGAAATAATAACTTACTGCTTCTGCTATTTTACCTGCTCCAAATATGATTAAGGGTTTGCTCATGCTTCAAATTCTTTTTTCAGTGCGATTCTGTTGATCTTACCATTCTGATTCTTCGGCAAAACATCAACATACTGATAAACATCAGGAATCATATACAAAGGTAATTTCTTTTTTAACTTTTCTTTGAGTTCTTTAGTATCTATTTCCGACTTCACGTATGCAACGATTTTTGAGCGATGTTTTTCATTGTTGACATAAATCACTGCACTTTCAAAAACATCTGCAATTGAATTTAAGGCATTCTCAATTTCTTCTAGCTCAATTCGGTAGCCCATTTTCTTGATCTGATTGTCTTTTCTCCCAGCGAAGAAGAGCATTCCATCGGCATTTCGCTTGACTAAATCTCCACTTTTATAGATGATTTTATCTGAACTTTCCTCAGTTGGATCGGCAACAAACACATTGACTGTTTTCTCAGGATTGTTGTAGTAGCCAATCCCTACATTTTCACCTCCAATTCCTAATTCGCCAATTGTATCCACTCCAACTTCGTTGTTGTCTTCATCTAATACCAAAGCATAGAAGTTCTGTGCAATCGGCCCTAAAGGCAGTAAGTCATCATCTTCTAAATCTTTTTCTGACACCTCATAGGACGAACAAATACAAGTGCACTCTGTAGGTCCATATACATTGACAAATCGTACGCGCTCACCCCAAAAACTCCAAAGTTTTCTGAGTTGATTCTTTGGAAAACCTTCACCTCCAAAAGTTACCGTTCTTAGCGTTGGTAAGTCTTGAGTGGTCAAGGCTCGCATATTCAACACAAAGACTAACATAGAAGGCACACTGAACCAAATGGTTGGTGATACCTTGTTGAGTGCTTCAATCATTCGCTTTGGATTCCTTGTAAGATTATCTCCAATAGGAATTAAGCCCGCTCCATTGAACAAAGACACATAAAAATCAAATACTGAATTATCGAAGTGCATTGGATTGATGTTCGTAAAAACATCTTCGCCAGTTACCTGATAGGTATCTCTTCCCCACTCAATAAAGTTTAAAATATTTTGATGGCTGATCACAACTCCTTTTGGAAATCCCGTGGATCCAGAGGTGAACATGATATATGCGGGGTCTTTTCCACGAACACCCACATTCACCGATGGCAAAGTATCCTCATGCTTATTGATCTGATTTAAGAAGTCTTTACTTTCGTAATTGACAGCATTTTCGGACTCTTCATGTAATAGTTTTTGATCTTCAAAGTAAAAGATCAGTTTCGGCTGACAGATGCCCAACATCTTCTCGAATCGCTCTTCTGGGCTTTTGGGATCTAGGTTGGTATAAATAGCGCCGATTTTCAAACAAGCAATCATGATGGCATAAGACGTATTCGACTTATTGTTCAAAATGGCAATGACATCGTGTTTTTGAACACCTCTTTGAATCAAATTATTTGCAATTTGATTGGAGCGTGTTTCTAAGGTTGAGAATGAACAGTTTTCTACATCCACATGCTTGATCGCTATTGAATCATTCTCTTTGGCTAACAGTGCAAATGCTTGACCCAGATTGTATGTTGCCTTCATCTCGCTCATATCAGTTCATATCCGTCCAAGGCTTGGTGGATGGTTTCTTTGTCGTTGAACATTAAAATATCGATGATAGACAACCAAGGAACAAACTCATTTTTGAATTGTTTGTATTCAAAAGGAGTAGTTTTCAAAAAAGAAAGCGACATATTCCTTTTTCCAAAGGATTCATGGTCGTACAACTCTTGTCCTCCAATCGGATTCACATAATGAAAAGCTGATTCCTTTTCACAAATGACTAGGATTCGAGTCTGACCTTTCAAGTCTTGATTCTTGT
>CAZTFN010000132.1:0-10551 GCA_964612905.1 uncultured Flavobacterium sp.
TGAATCAAGGATTGAACATGAGAGATTCTGGATTGGATATTGCCTATGCATTGCGCTCCGCATCCTACAATTACAATTTTCTTTCCTTTTAGGGCATCTACTCCACCTTCAAACTCTGAAGATTCCATGAATCGACACTTTCCTAATTGAGATAACTGATCTCTTAAACTCAATGTGTTAAAATAATTTGCCATGTTGTTTGTTTTTAATAGTTAAATGCGGCTAACATTTGTGATATTTTCATTTCGTCTTTGGTGACAGCAATTCGTCCTGATCTGACAAATTGCATGATTCCAAAGACACTTAATTCTCTGTATAATAGTTCTACTTCGCTCTTTCTTCCTGATTTCTCAAGTACAAAAAATTCTTTGTTTACCGTAACAATGCGTGCATTGCTTTCTTTGATGATGTTCTGAATCTGACGTTCTTCAAAAAGCAAATCTGACTTGATTTTGAACAATACGGACTCTTGATAAATGGTTTCATCATCTGTATGATAGTAGGCCTTGATGACCTCTACTTGCTTTTCAATCTGGCCAATAATTTTCTTGATCTGTGTTTCGGTGACATTCACCACCAAAGTAAATCTTGAAACTCCTTCAATTTCGGAGGCAGATGTATTGATGCTCTCCACATTGATGTGTCTACGTTGAAAGATCGCTGAGATTCTGTTCAATAAACCGATGTTGTTTTCGGTGTAGATCGAAACGGTGTATAATTGTTTTTCTTCCATTTTCTTTTGGCTTTAAGCTATTAGCTGTCGGTTCCTTGCCGTTATTTATTTTTTTGCCACGAATACACCAATGTTTTTTTGGCTTTTGGCTGTATGCTTTTAGCTATTGGCTCTTGGCTGTTGGCTTCTCGCCGTTATCTATTTTTATTTGCCACGAATGCACGAATGTTTTTTTCGGCTTTAAGCTATTGGCTTTTCGCGGTTAGTCTTTAGCTGATACTTTTCACTTTTAACTTTATACTTTCACCCTTTAAACCTAGTCCAGTCTTATATCTGACACAGAGGCTCCTGAAGGAACCATCGGAAATACATTGTCTTCTTTTTCCACACATACTTCTAAGAAATAGGCGTCTTTACATTCCATCATTTCTTTGACAGCATCCTTCAATTCTGAACGTTTGGTTACTCTCTTAGCTTCAATATGATACCCTTTTGCAATCGTTACAAAATCTGGATTCACCAATTCTGTGGATGCATATCTTCTATCAAAGAATAACTGTTGCCATTGACGCACCATTCCTAAGAAATCATTGTTCAATACCACAACCTTCACTGGTACTTTGGTTTGGAAAATGGTTCCTAATTCTTGGATAGTCATTTGGTATCCTCCATCACCCGCAATGGCAACCACATCTCTTTCTGGTGCTGCCATCTTTGCTCCAATAGCTGCCGGTAAAGCGAATCCCATTGTCCCCAATCCACCGGAAGTGATGTTACTTTTGCTCACATTGAAATCAGCATAGCGACAGGCAATCATTTGATGCTGACCTACGTCGGATACAATGGCTGCCTTTCCTTCACTTTGAATGTTGATTTCTTTCAATACCTCACCCATGGTCAAACCTTCTTTGGTGGGGTGCAAATCATTCTTAATGACTTTTTCGTACTCGATCTCATAAAGATCTTTGAATTGTTGGTGCCAGTCTGGATACGAGTTTCTATCCAGCAATGGAATCAATTGTTTTAAACTTTCTTTGGCATCTCCTAAAACTGCTACATCTGTCTTTACATTCTTGTCAATTTCAGCAGGATCGATCTCAAAGTGAATGACTTTGGCCTGCTTTGCATAGGTTGCAAGGTTTCCTGTGACACGATCGTCAAAACGCATTCCAATAGCGATTAAAACATCACATTCATTGGTTAATTTATTAGGCGCATAGTTTCCGTGCATTCCCACCATTCCAATATTTAAAGGATGCGAGGTTGGAACTGCCGAAGCTCCTAAGATGGTCCACGCTGCTGGGATTCCCGCTTTCTCAATCACTTTGATCAGTTCTGCTTCTGCTTCACCCAAAATCACACCTTGACCCCAAACAATCATTGGTTTCTTTGCGTTATTGATCAGCTTAGCAGCTTCTACAATTTTCTTAGGATCGGTCTTTGGAACAGGTTTATAGCTTCTGATTCCGGTACATTTTTCGTACGAGAAATCCAATTCTCCGAACTGAGCATCTTTTGTGATATCAATCAATACCGGTCCTGGTCTTCCACTTTTGGCAATGTAAAATGCCTTGGCAAAAACTTCAGGAATTTCCTCTGCTCTTGTAATTTGGTGATTCCACTTCGTTACAGGCGTGGAGATTCCAACAATATCTGTTTCTTGAAAGGCATCACTTCCCAACAAATGCGAAGGCACTTGTCCTGTAATGCAGACCATTGGCGTTGAATCGATTTGCGCATCGGCAATACCCGTAACCAAGTTGGTCGCTCCAGGTCCAGATGTAGCAATCGCTACTCCTACCTTTCCAGAGATTCTTGCATATCCTTGTGCAGAATGTGTTGCTCCTTGTTCGTGTCTGGTTAAGACATGATGCAACTTGTCTTGATACTTGTATAGTTCGTCGTAAACTGGCATAATAGCTCCTCCAGGATAACCATACAATACATCGACGCCCTCAGCTAACAAACATTTAATGACCGCTTCGCTTCCTGTGATGCGTTCGGTAACTTTGTTTGTTTCTTTTTCTAATGTGTTTGCTGCTGTTTTCATTTTTATAAGCTTTTGGCTCTTGGCTTTTGGCTGTTAGCATTTAGCTACTAGCTTCTGGCTTTAAGCTGTTTTAAAATGCATCGGTTACACAACCTTTTGAGGCTGAGGCAACCACTTTTGAATATTTATATAAAATTCCTTTTTTATGTTTTGGCTCTGGTGCTGTCCATGCGGTTTTCCTTTGTGCCAACTCTTCCTCTGATAACAATACATTGATGGTATTGTCTTCAGCACTAATTCTAATCTTATCTCCTGTTTGAATCAAGGCAATGGCTCCTCCAGATTGTGCTTCTGGGGTAATATGCCCTACCACAAACCCATGGGTTCCTCCTGAGAAACGTCCGTCTGTTATTAAGGCTACTGATTTCCCTAATCCTGCTCCCATAATCAAGGAAGTAGGCTTCAGCATTTCTGGCATTCCAGGTCCACCTTTGGGCCCTACATAACGAATGACAACCACATCACCTTTACTGACTTCTCCATTTGAGATTCCCGTATTAGCCGCTTGTTCTCCATCATAGACCACTGCTTTTCCTTCGAATAGCAATCCTTCTTTTCCTGATATCTTGGCAACAGCTCCTTCTGATGCTAGATTTCCATAAAGAATTTGAATATTTCCTGAGGTTTTTAAGGCTTTGTCTTTTGGGAAGATTACATCTTGCTCTTCAAACTCCATGGCTTCTACATCAGCTAAATTTTCCGCCAATGTTTTTCCTGTCACCGTAAGACAATCGCCATGCAAGCATCCATTGTCCAACAAATATTTCATGATGGCCGGGGTTCCTCCGATTCCATGAACATCTTCCATCAGGTACTTTCCTGAAGGCTTTAAATCAGCAATCAAAGGAGTTCTATCACTTACACGTTGGAAGTCTTCCAAGGCAAATTCGATATCTGCTGCATGTGCAATAGCCAAGAAGTGCAATACTGCATTGGTGGATCCACCTAAAGCATTCACTAAAGCAATGGCATTTTCAATAGACTTCTTAGAGATGATGTCTAAAGGTTTTAAATCCTTCTCAAGTAGATTTCTGATCGCTAATGCATGTCTTTCTGCTTCGGATAATTTGTTTGGATTTTCGGCAGGAATGGATGAGTTGTATGGCAATGCAAATCCCATACATTCAATGGCCGAAGCCATGGTATTTGCCGTGTACATACCACCGCAAGCTCCCGCTCCAGGAATGGCTCTACGGATAATTTCCTTGTATTCTTCTTCATCAATTTCACCCGCTACCTTCTGACCTAAGGCTTCAAAAGCAGAAACAATGTTTAGCTTTCTTCCTTTGTAACTTCCAGAAGCAATGGTTCCTCCATACATCATAATGGAAGGGCGATTCAGACGCAGCATGGAAATCACGGCACCAGGCATGTTTTTATCACAACCTACAATAGCAATCAATGCATCGTAGCTTTGTGCATTCATCACAGTCTCAATAGAATCAGCAATGATATCTCTAGAAACTAAAGAGTAATTCATACCCGAAGTTCCCATGGAGATTCCATCAGAAACACCAATGGTATTGAATCCAAGACCTACCATATTGGCAATCTTGCATTCAACCTTCACTTCATCTTTCAAACGATTCAAGTGCATGTTACATGGGTTTCCATCGTATCCTGTACTCGCAATACCTACTTGTGCCTTGCTCATGTCTTCATCTGTTAATCCTACTGCATAGAGCATTGCCTGAGAAGCTGGTTGCGACTCGTCTTGAGTTAATCTTTTACTATGTTTGTTTAATTCGTTCATTCGTTGTTTGTTGTACCGACTCTTTTTCGGAATTCTAAAGTAATTCCTAGGTTTTATTAGGAATTGACTGCTTTTTTAAACTGCTTAAAGTCAATATTTTACAATTTTAATTAACTTATTGATATTCAATTATTTAACTCCATTTTTATTTGATGTTCAAAACCCTAAATTTCTTTACAAAAAAAGCCCGCATCACTTGTTGATACGGGCTTTTTCAGACATATAGCATCCTTGTATCAACTCGTTGATGAGTTCATAATGACAATAATGCTAATAATGACTTTTCTATTTTTCATTCTTACAAACTAAAAAAGCTTTCCGTTAGGAAAGCTTTTGATGTTATAATGACATATCCTTTCCTATCGTTACGGATTCGTAATGACAATAATAGAAATGATATTTTGTACTTGCTTTTGCATTGAGTTACAAATGTTAAAATTCTTTTTGTAGGAACCAAACTATTTTTTAAAATTTTCATCCCCTCTCAATTTTGGTTACATTTGCTCAATTCTAACCCTATAGCTCATGAAAAATTTACTTCGACTTCTGACACTTGCCTTATTACTATCTGTAGCTTCTTGTACTACCAATGATGATGGAGACACTTCTGTTGGTTTGGAAGGAACTTGGCTTATGACCTCTTTTGATGTAGGCGAAGCATACGATTTAGATGGAGATGGTACTGCAAATAGTGATGTGATTGTTGAAACTGGATGTTATCAAAATGAAACATTAGAATTCAATGCAGACAACTCTGGTCTATCTACAAATAGATCTTATGTAGATATTCAAGTAACTATTGTAACTGGAACTACAGATGAAGTTACTTATACTGTGGAATGTGTTGATGAATTGTTTACCCAAGCCTTTACTTGGGGGCAAACAGGAAGCACTGTCCTTATTACCATTGATGGTTTCTTTATTACCGCTTCACTAGATGGAGATACCCTTACATTCACCATTCCTGCAGGATTTTCAATTGACATCCCTGATGGAAATGGAGGCTTGATTACATTAGACCAGAATGTTACTGTAGTTTATACGAAGCAGTAACGAATGAAAATATTTGAAATAAAAGCCACGACTAAGTCGTGGCTTTTTGTTTATTTGTTTATGCGTTTTTTTTCCTTCCTTACAGAACTTTATCTACACTGACTTTGTTAGTTGAAGCTTTACGACCTTCATATTCTTTGCGCAAGAATTTTCCATAGGTATCATAGTAAAACCAAACCCCTACTTTTCTATTTTTCTCATAATATCCTTTCTGTCGTATTCTACCTTCAGAACTATACTCTTCATAATAGCCATAAAGTTCTCCTTCAAAATAACTTGACAATCCAGTTAATTTTCCTTCTTCATTGTAATACAACCAAGTACCTGTTCTTTTTCCCGAGGAATCGAATTCACCATCAACCCAGAGACCTCCTTCTAAATGGTATCTTTTGTAATCGCCTTCCAAAAGACCACTACTGTTGTAATTGCTAATCATATCCACATTTCCATTGTTAAAATAGTCTATGGATTTTCCAACCAATTCACCCAACTTGTAATTCTTCTCGTACTCCTTGTTTCCGTTCTTGCGATTTTTAAACCAATAACCATCTCGTTTTCGATTGACAAACCTTCCTTTGTGTGTAATCTCCTTTGTTTTGGAATCCCTTACAAGCACCAAAGAATCGTTGTTGTAATAATAATAGAGATTTCCGAAGGATGTCCATTTTTGGAATATTCGATTGCCATCTTTTTGAATGAGTTCTTGCCCCAATCTGCCATTGTGATGATACTTCTTATAGTGAATAGTATCCTCATAACGACCTATGGTTTCGGTGTAGAGTCTGCCGCTGTTAGTTCTGTACGTTTTTACCTGATAATCTCCTTCAGAAGGCTGAGCTGTTTCTTCTCTTTTTAGTTTTCCATCGGGGTGGTAATACCTCCAAGGACCAACTTTAACACCATCTTTAAAGGAACCTTCAAACTCTTTAAGACCTCTCTGATAATATTTCACCACAGGTCCAGTGTAAAGCTCTCCATCATAATAAAAAGGTTCCTTATTGGACTTGGACTCCAGTTTCTGAAATAATAGGATTCCGTCTTTATCGGTTTTAGGATCTATACAAGAACTTAAAAGCTGTAAAACTAGAATAACAAAAAGCGTTGTCTTCACTCTATGACCTCTCATAACCATTCTTGGAAATTAATGATGATCAAAGATACAGAATAAAGAAGTCTGTTACGCGCTTAACAAGTCATTGCTATCCTTCAAAGGTAAGCGCGAACTTCCCATCAAATAGGCATCAATATGATGTGCAGCTTGTCGTCCTTCTGAAATTGCCCAAACGATCAAAGACTGACCTCTTCTCATGTCTCCTGCTGTATAGATTCCCGGAACGTTGGTTGCATAATCTGAGGTAGATGCTTTTACATTGCTTCTCCTATCTAACTCTAATCCTAGTAGTTCTGGTAAAGTCTTTTCGGGACCAGTAAATCCTAGTGCTAATAAAGCCAAATCACAAGGCCAAATTTTTTCTGAACCTTCTTTCTCAATCAACTTTGGACGCTGACCTGGAATGGTTTGCCATGAAACTTCCACAGTTCTTAAAGCTGTTAATTCACCTTTTTCATTGGTCATAAACTCTTTGGTGTTCACCAACCAATTACGATCACAGCCTTCTTCGTGTGAAGAACTTGTCTTCAACTGCAACGGCCAGAATGGCCAAGGTGTAGACTCGCTTCGAACCATAGGAGGTTTTGGCATGATCTCAAAGTTGGTTACGGACTTTGCTCCATGTCTGTTGGAAGTACCAATACAGTCAGAACCAGTATCTCCTCCACCGATGACAATTACATCTTTTCCTTTGGCACTGATCACATCTTTCTCTGCTTTCTTATCGAATAAAGCTTTTGTTTGTCGTGTTAAGAAATCCATTGCCTGCACCACTCCTTTGGCATCTTTCCCAGGGATTGGAATGTTTCTTGCCATGGTTGCGCCTCCAGCCAATAAAACAGCATCGAATTGTTTGAGTTTGGCAACATCGTAGTTCACCCCAACATTCACATTGGTTTTGAACGTGATTCCTTCGGCTTCCAAAATCACCAAACGTCTGTCGATGATCTTCTTTTCTAATTTGAAATTTGGAATCCCGTATCGAAGTAATCCTCCCACTTTATCGTCTCTTTCAAAGACAGTCACGGAATGTCCTACACGATTCAACTGTTGTGCCGCAGCCAATCCCGCAGGGCCAGAACCAATAATCGCCACAGTTTTTCCTGTTCTTTTTTCAGGCTTCTTCACTTTGATCCAACCTTCTTGAAAACCTTTTTCGATAATATACTTCTCAATGTTTTCAATGGCTACAGGTTGATCAATAATTCCTAACACACAAGCCTTCTCACAAGGAGCTGGGCACAATCTTCCCGTAAATTCTGGGAAGTTGTTTGTTGAATGTAGAATCTCCAACGCTTTCTCCCATTCACCTTGGTGTACCATGTCGTTGAAGTCTGGAATCAAATTTCCTAGTGGACATCCACTATGACAGAATGGAATTCCACAATCCATACAACGCGAACCTTGTTTTTGTTGTTCGTTTAACGACAGAGGAGAAGTAAACTCCTTGTAATTCTTTACTCTATCTACAACAGCAGCATTGGTCTCCTGCTTTCTTTCGTATTTTTTAAATCCTCCTAATTCTCCCATGACTATGCTGTTAACTTTTGTTTTGTTTTTTCTTCTTTCTCTATTCTCTCGAGTGCCAATCTATAATCAGTTGGGTACACTTTGATAAAGTCCATTTTGTTCACTTCCCAATCCTTTAGGATGTGTTGTCCTAAAGCGCTATCCGTATATTTCGTGTGTTTCTTGATCAAGTCTTTCAACTCATATTGATCTTTGGTTTCTAAGTGCACCAACTCCACCATTTCAAGGTTACACAACTCATTTCTGAACTGATGAGAAGGGTCGTATACATAAGCGATTCCACCGCTCATTCCGGCAGCAAAGTTTCTTCCTGTTTTTCCAAGGACAACTACTTTTCCTCCGGTCATATATTCACAACCGTGATCTCCAATTCCTTCGACAACTGCAGTAATCCCTGAGTTTCTTACACAGAAACGTTCACCTGCGATTCCATTGATATAAGCTTCACCTTTCACGGCTCCGTAGAAACAAACGTTTCCAACGATGATGTTTTCTTCGGCTTTGAAATCGGCCTCTTTGGGTTTCTTTACGATGATCTTGGCTCCAGACAATCCTTTTCCAAGGTAATCATTGGTTTCACCATCCACGGTCATCGTCAATCCCTTAGTAGCGAAAGCTCCAAAACTCTGTCCTGCCGAGCCTTTAAAATTCAAAGTCAGTGTATCTTCTGGTAATCCATCTTCTCCGTGGAGTTTTGAAATCTCATTACTCGTGATGGCTCCTACAGATCGATTTGTATTCTTAATCCAATAGTTCAACTCTAATGGTTGCTTGTTTTTAATGGATGCTTTTGCATCATCAATGATCTTTAGGTCCAATACTTTGTCCAAATTGTGATTTTGAACTTCGGTATTGTGTAGAATTGGATCTCGATCAATTTTAGGTTGGTACAAGATTGCTGATAAATCCACTCCTTTGGCTTTGTAGTGATCTACCGCTGGACTTGCGTTGATTTTCTGAACTTGTCCGACCATTTCCTTGATCGACCTAAATCCAAGTGATGCCATAATCTGACGTACTTCTTCTGCAACGAAATACATGAAGTTGATCACATGTTCTGGCGTTCCTTTGAAGTTCTTTCTAAGCTCTGGATCCTGAGTGGCAATTCCTACTGGACAAGTATTCAAATGACATTGACGCATCATAATACATCCAGAGGCCACTAATGGAGCTGTTGCAAATCCGAATTCTTCTGCTCCTAACAAACAAGCAATCGCTACATCACGACCTGTTTTTAATTGTCCGTCACATTCAACAACCACTCGATTTCTTAAATTGTTCAATACTAAGGTTTGCTGTGCTTCAGCAATCCCTAATTCCCAAGGCAATCCCGCATGCTTTAAAGAAGTCAATGGAGACGCTCCTGTTCCACCATCGAAACCAGAAATCAAAATCACATCTGCTTTTGCTTTGGCAACTCCAGCAGCAATCGTACCTACCCCAACTTTGGATACTAATTTTACATTGATTCTTGCGTCTCTATTGGCATTCTTTAGATCGAAGATCAGCTGTGCCAAATCTTCAATCGAATAAATATCGTGATGCGGTGGTGGTGAGATCAATCCTACATAAGGCGTAGAATTTCTCACTTCCGCAATCCATGGCAATACTTTCTTTCCAGGCAATTGTCCACCTTCACCGGGCTTGGCTCCTTGTGCCATTTTGATCTGAATCTCTTTGGCGTTGGTTAGGTAGTTACTGGTGACACCAAATCGACCTGAAGCTACTTGTTTGATCGCACTGTTCTTCGAGTCACCGTTGGACAATTTCTTAAATCGGTTCTTATTTTCTCCACCTTCTCCCGAATTGGATTTTCCTCCGATTCTATTCATAGCAATCGCCAAGTTCTCATGGGCTTCTGCACTAATAGATCCGTAGGACATCGCTCCTGTCTTGAAACGTTTTACGATCTCTGTCCATGGTTCTACTTCCTCAATTGGAATGGGATCGAGATTGGTGAATTCAAACAATCCTCTTAGGGTCATTAACTCTTTGGATTGTTTGTTGATCTTGTCTGAGTAGACTTTATAGCTTTCTTTGCTCTTCAAGCGAACTGCTTGTTGCAACTTAGAAACTGTGGTTGGATTGAACATATGTCGTTCTCCATTTCTTCTCCATCGATAATCGCCACCAACTTCTAAGTCGAGTACGTTGTCAATTTCCTGATCTCTGTAAGAAGCTTTGCAACGTTTGTAAATATCTTTTTGTAAAACATACAATCCAATTCCTCCGATACGAGATGGAGTTCCTGGGAAGTATTTGTCTGTAAATGCTTTTTTCAATCCGAGAATCTCAAAGATCTGAGATGCTCTGTATGAGTGCAAGGTTGAGATTCCGATCTTGTTCATAATCTTCAACAATCCTTTTCCGATGGCTTGGTT
>CAZTFN010000133.1:0-10518 GCA_964612905.1 uncultured Flavobacterium sp.
ATTGAAATGGCACTTAAGCCTTGGGTTGGGTGAAGAGAACTATCGTTTCCATGACCATGAAAAACTAGCGCATTACGCAGATGCAGCAGCTGATATTGAGTTTCAGTTCCCATTTGGATTCAAGGAATTGGAAGGAATCCACTCGAGAACTGACTTCGATTTAAATGCACACGAGGAATTCTCTGGGAAGAAGTTGCAATACTTTGACCATGAAGATAATGCAAGTTATGTTCCTTATGTGGTAGAAACATCCATTGGTTTGGATAGAATGTTCTTGGCAGTATTTTCAAAGTCGTTGAAAGACGAAACCTTGGAAGATGGTTCTACAAGAACTGTATTGAGCTTGCCACCAGTATTAGCACCAACCAAAGCTGCGGTATTGCCATTGATCAAAAGAGATGGATTGCCAGAAGTTGCAAGACAAATTGTTGAAGATTTGAAGTGGGATTTCAATGTGATTTATGACGAGAAAGATGCTGTAGGTAGACGTTATAGAAGACAAGATGCGGCAGGAACGCCGTTTTGTATTACAGTTGATCACGATACCTTAGAAGATCAAACCGTTACGATCCGACATAGAGATACCATGGAACAACAACGTGTAAAGATTGACGACTTACGCGAGATCATCAAGAAAGAAGTAGACCTTCGTTCTTGGTTGATGAAAATGTAAGAAATAAGGATACAATACAAAAACAAAAACCTCGCTATTAAGCAAGGTTTTTGTTTTATTGAAGGCAAATTAGATTCGTATTCTTGCGATACCATTGGCTCTTTTGTTCAAGTTTTTTACGTCCAAATAGGAAGCGTTAATTTTTCCTAAACCATCAATATTAAGTCTTGCATCTTCAGCTTTTCCAGAAATTGTAATATTGGAAATACCATTCATATTCACTTTGAGTGTTTCTACATCAATCTCGAGTTTTCCCCTTACAATTCCATTGCCATCAATCGCGAATTCACGTTCTTTAATAATGTCTTCAGAATCAATTCGAATTAACCCATCAAATTCCATTTCTTTAATACCATCATGGTATAAGTTTACAACAATCTTTGGGTTCTTCTTTCTTCTAGTTTTCTTGTCGTAGTATATGTTTAGTCTGCCATTTTCTACTTCAGAAACAACAAGTTCCAAATCATATCGATTTCCTATTTTAATTTCTATGGAAGGTTTTTTACTTTTTATCAAGTGAAGTTCCACTCTTCCTTTGACATAAATTTCATCAAAATTGGCAAGATTTCTTTTTTCTGTTTGTTGAGCAATTATTGCATTGGAGGTAAAAACTGCCACGAATAGCAATAGAATTATTCTCTTCATAATGTATGTTTGAATGGTTCGTCTATATCATAGACTACATAACTGTACTATTTGTTACTAAAAAATTGATTTTTATTACCTTAGAGGTACTAAATGAGATGACTATGAAAAAAATCTACGCCGCCCTTCCTTTTCTAATGATTGCGCTTCTCTTTTCAAATTGCGAAAAACAAGAGCTTCCTACTCTGTCAAATGAACTCACATTGAAGAATGTCAGACGTGAGGTTCAAAGCATCGATATCGTACGAAAAGCCTCTTTTACGGAAGAAGGAAAAATAAGAAATGTCATTTTAGGAAATATTTCTACCACGGAGTTTGATGATGTGAAGCGTGAGTATCGCTACACAACAGACAATCTTTTGGAATGCATTCCTGGATTTAGTTCATCTGATTGGCCTGGTTGCTATCCATTTCTAGAGTATGAGAATGGCGTCTTAACTACATTGAATGGAAATCCGCTTGAGTACGATGGAAATATCATTACAGAACTTCATTTATCTCAGGATGGGAGAACAGTATATGAGTTCTCAAACCAGAACTATGATCAACTTTTAAAAGCTGAATACATTCGAGATGTGAGCACCAATCCAACCGTGTCACATCAGACCAATTTCACCTATGATGGAGGAAATCTAGTTTTTATTCAGAGAAAACGTATTGATGATACCACAGGATTGTTAGAGCTTATTCATGAAACAGAATACACGTATGATAACAAGCGGAATCCTTATCAACAAGGACACAATCAAATTGCCTTGGTCAGCTACTTTCAACAAATGATGATATTGCAATGGAATGAGTTCAATCTAATCTATAGATCTTCTAACAACGTAGTAACACGTTCTTACACCAATTACCTTTCAGATTATCAAAGTTCTTTTTCCTACAGCTTTGAATACAACTCAAATGATTATCCTGTCAAACGAACTCATGTAGTAGATGGGATGGAGTTTGTTATGAAGTATGAATACTATGAGTAAAATAGGTGATTCCTAAAACTGAAATCCAATATTTACCCCCGCTCTAGGAACAAGTGTTGGTGAATCATCGGTAAAGAGGTTTCTTCCCAATCCAACATGAAAATCAGCTGTGAATCCCCCTGAAGAGATATACTTATATCCTACAGCCAATCCCAAAGCAATGTCGGAATAATCGGTGATAGTATTGCCATTTTCGTCATCACCATGATTGTAGGCAACGAATACTTCGCCAAAAAAGTTCCACAGACTTTCGGTAGAAAAATAATGACGCCCGAATGCTGTGAACATTTGGTCTTCATTGTATCGAAAGTTAGAGCTTTCACCTTCAAAATTTAACAATACAGAACCTCCTAGAGATGTTTGATCTGTCAAGTAATGTTCGTAAGATACTGTGAGTGTTTTGAGAGCTAAAGCATCGGTTATGTTAACTTTTGCTTCTTGTTGAGCCAAAGAAACGCTACAAACAAAAAGCAAAAGTAGAAACGATAATTTTTTCATGGCGAGTGATTTGCTACAAATGTAACGAAAAGACTCAGGAATTTAGTGTGATGATTCGCTATTAAAAGCGCCATCCAACGGTGATCCCTAATTTTCCAATCAACTCAGTGCCGGTTTCATCTGCGTTGAAAAGATTTCTACCCACTCCTAAGTTCAATTCTCCAATAAAGCCTTTTTTACTAACCCATTTTCCACCCAGTCCGATCCCTAGAGCAAAATCAGTAACTGATTCTGTTTGAGTCAAAAAGTTATTTCCAGTGTCAAAAAATCCAGTGATTCGATCTTCGGAACTTAACAAACCAAATCCTTCTACAAAGAATCCAGCTGCATACTTTTTTCCGAAGTAAAAACGGTAATAAGGAGATAGGTAATAATTAAGGGAGCTGTCTTCATTTTCATAAGGAATCAAAACAGATGTACCAAAAGCAGATTCTGCATTCAGAGTTCTTTCATAAGTAACTTCAAATGCTCCTACCACTGCGTAGAGTGCATTTAGTTTAAGTTCGTTAAAATTCTGTTGTGTTTCTTCTTGTTCTTTTTCTTGAGCTTGTGCAAATACTGTGAATAATACGAGTAGAGCGAATGCAGTTTTTTTAATCATGGTTTTGGTTTTAGAATCGATATCCGATAGAGACTCCAACTCTACCTGCAACATCGGAGAAATTAATATCAGTGTCATTGTTGAAAAGGTTTCTACCTACACCTAGGAATATTTCGGTCACAAACCCTTTCGTAGTAACCCACTTTCCACCAACTGAAATTCCCAAAGAAAAATCCGTATTTGTTCTCAACTCAGAAGCGGAGAAACTATCAATGAAAACAAATTCTTCAAACGTGTGAATCATTCCAAACGCTTCTACAAAAAATCCTTTTGCATACTTCCCAGAGAAGTATCGTCTGTAATTTGGAGTCAAAGAGAACTTTCTAAATCCGTCTGCGTTGGCATCACGATCTAGACCAAATTGAAGGTCTACTCCAAAAGAAGATTCTTGATCAATTAAGTATTCATAAGAAACGTCAATCCACTCACTAGCAATCAAAGTGAGTGCATTCATAGTGAGTTCGTGTTTTTTAGGATCTTGATTTTCTTCTTGAGCAAAACTTCCGATAGATAGGAATAGGAATAGAATTGGTAGGAATTTTTTCATGTTGATTTTTGTGGTTATGGCATAACATAACAATTATGATGCCGAATTAATAAATACAATGAAATAGTAATTTATTTCTTACCCAATAGATGCGAATTTTATGAAAGGGTTGCTTCATGCTGAGTTGAATTTTAAAATATGGCACGAAGTACAATATTACCTGTGTGAATGGTTCGTGTGTTTTCACTTTTTCGCCCTCTATAGTTCAAGTTGAGGTTTAAAAAAGAATTTAGTTTTTGATTCCATAAAAGATTCCAGGTATAGTTGGTTCCCTCTTGCAAACCTTCTAGCATTTGGTAAGCTACAGGAGAAATGGTATTTCCAGTGAAGTCATTAAAGAATGCATTAAAACTTGCATTGAACTGAGCGTTCTTCTTTCCAGTATAGAAGTATTCGATACCTAATTTTTGTTGTCGTAGTTTTTCAAAATCTTCAAGTTGATTTTCTTTGTTCTTGAACTGATAGAATGCGGAAAATCGATTGTTTGTATTGAACTCATAACTGATTTTTGGCCGAAACTCCAATTCGTCAATTTCATAATTTCGGTTCGCAAAGTTTTCTGTGGTCAAATCATTTTCAGAGACTTTTCCTAAAAACTCAAAGAGCCATAATTTTCCGATGCGATGCACAAAATCCATTTGATGTGTCTTAGTGTCTACATCTTGATTCCCAATTAAGAATTGTTGCTTATTTTCTGAAGTTCCATACGTATAGGTAGTACTATATTTTTGCAATCCCCGATTAAAATAAAAGCTATTTCGAATGCTGAAATTTAAGCTGATCTGTTTGCTTTCATCCAAATCGAAAGGATTCAGATTGAATGAATTCCCAGCACGCTCCTGTTCATTATTGATGGACAAAAAGAACTGATTTGAAAAGTGCGATAAGAATTTCTTCAATCCTGTTTTTTGTTCCCATTGCTTTGCATTCAATGTAATGGACTGATTCCACAAAGCTCGTTGAGTAGGAATAAACCGAAGGTTGGGAAGCGGAACTCTCAAGTAATTCGCCTGATCTTGAAATACTGCTATTTCAAATTCATCAAACTCCTGAACACCGTTTTCATTGTAATCGATCCAAGTATAAAAACCTTGTCCAGGTTCTACTTCGATATAGATGAAGTCTTGTCGTGCCACATTCCCTGAAGAGGTTTCGTATCGAGTTCCTAAAGCTAAGAAGTTATTAAAGAATCGTTGATTGTAAACCACTCTCGAGTTCAGCGCTTTTTCATCTTCTAAAAAGGCATTTTGTGTAATTCGATAGTTTGCATACAAAGAAAGATTGGTTCTGTCGGTTTGAACCAATTTGCTATCTACATAGAAGGTTTTCCTATTGTTGATTTCGGTAAAAGCGTTTGCGCGAATGCTATCATTATTTCGATAATTGACACCAACCTTTGCAAAGACTTTCGTGCTATCACCCACACCAAAATATCCTTCGTATTCCTGAAATTGATGATTGGTCAATACTTTTTGTTGTGTGGCTTTGATCTCACCATCATTTGATTCGATATTCGTAAAAATACCTGCCCAAGACTTGTTGAAACTTTGTTCTACACGACCTCGAATTCTCAAAAAGCGATTGTCTTGAATCTCAGAATCGTTGTTCAATAGACTCGATCGCAAGAAAATATAGGTGCTATCTAGTTTCATTTTAGCATTTAAAACATGCTTACTTCCTTTGTAATTATTGGAGAATTCTAGTTGTTGAAAGGAATAGGAAGCATAATCATCTTCACTTTTTTTCAGTGTGAGCCCAACACCAATTTGTTGCTGATTTCCTTGTGGATTGAATAAGTTCCAATCTCGATTGAACTCTACTGCTTGAAAACGTTGCACTGTATTAAAATTCTCATGAATGAATAAATAATCCACATCACTTTGCAACTTCCACGATTGATCAAGGATGGTTTGTTGCCATTTTACCTTGGCGCCAATCCCTGTGTTTTCATTATTGTCGATGTCGGAGAAAAGATTCTGATCGTTATTACTAAATGCCAATTCGGTGGCGATGGATGTTTTTTCTGAAGGTTGGAATTCCGCATCTACCACAGCAACTTGCAATTTCACAGGAGCAATCAGTTGAACAATAGGGGCGAAGTTCCCGAGATTCGGCCCGACATAAGCAAATACGTTTCCATTCGCTAAGGTTTGATCTAGCACATAATCACCTTGATTGGCGCCTACATTCGTAAAGGTCACATTGAAAAGCTCATCATTTTCATTGGTGGAATATTCAAAAACTTCTTCGGTTCCAATTTGTACGCGTCTGTATAAAATCCTGTTTTCGTCAAAGGTGTCTGGGAAGGCACTTTCTGCCACCATCAAACTTGGGTCGTTCCCAGCATTGGCAAGAATTTGTTTTTGTTCATCGGTCAAACTCAACTGAACAGGTTGATTCTTTACATCATTCTCGTTGTAAAAATATCCAGCGATTTTGAAGGTTTCACCTGTATATTTTGCTTTTTCGTAAGCAACAAATCGTGTGTAATTATTGTTGGAAAACTGATATTCGATACGAACACGCATATCATTTGTAATCGGGAACCTTGTATTAAAGCGAATTTCTCCAATATTGTAATCGATGGTATAGTCTTTATCCGTACCTCGTTCAATTTGAGAACCGTTGATGAAAACACGTTCACTGCCAGCAATAATGGCAAATATTGGGGTGTTGTTAGGGCCGAAGATTTTATAAGGACCTTGATTGCCTTCCACACCTACAAAATTAAAGGCGGCAAATTCACCTCTAACGACCGCCCCCGAAGCTAAGATATTTGTGTTGTCATTGATGGTTGCTTCCACTTCCAATCCAGCTGCTTGCTTTTGGAAAGTGAGGAAGAAACTCTCGTCATTTTGAAGGCTCAAATCACCTGCTTTCACGCGCCAATCATCACTGTACAACTCGATGAAGATTCGATCAAAATCTGTGATTCTTTGTGTATATCCATTTTCTTGAATGGGAATATTTGTGTCAAGAATATTGGCTCTGATGGATACCTTATCGGATAGTTTCCCTTGAATGTTCAAATCCATGGAAGAATTGGTCACAGTACTTTGATTGTTTCCTACGGTCAAACCTCGATTGATAAATCCGCTGGTTTTTAATCCGTCAAAGAGTTTGAGTTCCGTAGCTTTTTTGTTGGTGGTCAAACTGTATAGCGTTCCCGTGTTGTTATTGTTAGGAACAATGAGTCGTTTGTCGAAAGGACTGTATACTTTGGTTAAAAACTCGGGGAATCGAAAGTATTCAATAGTGATTTCTTGATACCGCTGAGAATTGATGATTAAGATCGCTTCGTTGTAAATGACCTCATATTCTGTAGGAAAAATAGCACGCTGTTGATTGTTGAGTACTTTGAATCGTTGCGGGTTGATAGGCACCGAATCAAAACGGATGGTATCTTGTGTGACGATGATTTTTTTAGAACGAAAATCTAAGGAAGTAATTTGCGAATGCGCAAAAACTCCAAGAAAGAACATCCATAAAACCAAGATCCTTTTGGTCATAATCTACAAACGTAGGAATAATAAAATTAGTTTATCTACTCAGAGCTTCACTCCAAGTGAAACCCTTAGTAGATAAACTAATTAAAAGAGGCTTTGCTGTTTCACTGGGCTCTCGTGCTCTAACAACCATTTCTTGCGCCAGATGCCACTGGCATAGCCTGTTAAAGAGCCGTCAGAGCCAATCACTCTATGACATGGAATGATAATTCCAATAGGATTCTTTCCATTTGCGGAAGCAACTGCTCGAATCGCTTTTGGGTCGCCAAGTTGTTTGGTTTGTTCTAGATAGGTTCTTGTTTTTCCAAAAGGAATATTCAGGAGTTCTTTCCAAACCTTTTGCTGGAAATCGGTTCCTTTTGGATTGAGTTTAAGATCAAATTCAGATCGAGTTCCTTCAAAATATTCCGCAAGTTGATGAACACAATCTTGCAAGGATGGAGGAATGTTAGTTGAGGATTCGATTTCTTTATCGAGCATTGAAATAGATTGAATACCGTTTTCATTCCCAACAATTTCTGCGATTCCGATAGGTGTTTTTAAATATGCTTTTACTGATTCCATTTTCCTTGTGTTGAATAGGCTCCTTTGTATTGTCGATCTCTACTTTTAAAAAATAAATCGTTTATAAAGGTATAATTTTTTGAGACCTCTAGATTTACCTGCAGGCCACTTGTACATTTTTCCGACGGTTGGAAATTCAGACTGTCCTTATGCAATCTAGTTCTAAAGCTATGAAAATATCCTTTGGTTGAATAATCAATAAAAACATCTACATATTTGTCTAGTTTTTTCTGTTTGAGAACACAACCCACAACCGTTTCTGTAAATTTCAATTCGCTGAATGGTTTCAAGGGAGCTTCACCAATAATAATTCTATGGTTTGTGTGATCCAACGAGTCATATTCAACGGCGTAATATTCCCCGATTTCTGGGGTGCTCATTCGAACACGTCTTGGATATCCGTCTCTCAAAGGTGCGAAACCCTTATGTGTTTTGCCATCAACATAATAGCGAAATACGATTCGATGGGTATTTTTATATCCTTTGATTCTATTTATTTTGCCAATGGTGACTTTTCTATGTTGTGAAATCGAATTGTCCTCTGACGAATTTTTCCATAGAGAGATGATAATCACAATTCCAAATAGAATGGCAAATATGACTTTTCCAGAAAGTAACTTCGTAGATTTTTTTAGCCTAAATTCCAAAAACCTCCTTTGAATTTTGAGTAGTGATAGTCGCTATTTCTTCAAAAGAAACTCCGTAAATGTCCACTAGTTTGTCCACCACGTACGTAAGGTAACTGCTTTCGTTTCTCTTTCCTCTATAGGGTGTAGGCGCCAAATAAGGTGAATCCGTTTCTAAGACAATATGTTCTAGATGAATCTGATCCAAAAACTTATTGATCTTTCCATTTTTGAACGTAGCAACACCTCCAATTCCTAACTTCATATTGTAAGAAATTGCTTGATGTGCTTGTTCTATGGTTCCAGTAAAACAATGGAAAATACCTCTCAAATCATCGCCTTTTTCTTCTTCTAAGATTTCGAAGATCTCATCAAATGCTTCACGACAATGAATCACGATGGGCCATCCTTTTTCCTTCGCCCAGTGAATTTGAGTTCGAAACGCTTGTTGCTGTTGCTTCAAAAACGATTGATCCCAATACAGATCAATTCCAATTTCTCCAATGGCATAAAAATCACGTTGATCAATCCACTTTCGAACCTTTGCGAGTTCCTCTTGATAATTTGCTTGAACAGAGGTTGGGTGCAAACCCATCATCAAAAATACCTCGTCTGGAAAACGTTGCTCTAAATCAAACATTCGATCGTTATAAGTGCTGTCTATTGCAGGGATAAAGAAACGTTTCACTCCAGCCTCACGAGCGCGGAGCATCATCACGCCTCGATCTTCATCAAACTGTTCAGAATATAGGTGTGTATGCGTGTCAGTAAGCATTTAAAAATGTATTTTTGTGGTCCATTTTAGAGAACGTAAAAATACGCAAATGAGCAGTTTGAAAAAATTATTGGAGAAAAAGAAATACTTGAAGGTGAAGCTGCGAAAAATCGTTACAAATCACTTGGAATTTGATGCAGAACTTAATGGGGTAAAAGGGAAGTTTATCTTGGACACAGGAGCCTCTAACTCTTGTGTGGGATTGGATATGATCGATTATTTTAAACTGCAAGCTGAGGAGAGTGAAATCAAAGCCGCTGGAGCTGGAGCAACCAATATGGAAACGCAAAAATCTGAGAACAATACTTTGACCATAGGGAAATGGAAGACCAAAAAATTTGATTTAGCGTTGTTTGACTTGTCTCATGTAAATTCAGCTTTGGAGCAGCACGAAGCGGAGAAAGTACATGGGATTATTGGAGCCGATGTGTTGGAAAAAGGAAAAGCTGTGATTGATTACAACAAGAAGGTTTTATACTTGAGAAAAACGAAGTAGTTTTCCTAAGAATCGTATATTTGACACCCAGAAAAAAATAAAAGAGATGAGCTTAGAAAAACAAATCATGGAAGAGATGAAAGCTGCAATGAAAGCAAAAGATACAGTTGCGTTGCAAGCTTTAAGAGCAATTAAATCGGCATTTTTATTGGCAAAGACTGAAGCTGGTGCAGGAGATGGTTTGACTTCCGAGCAAGAGATGAAGATTGTTCAAAAGCAAGTAAAGCAACGTAAGGATAGCGCGGCTATTTTTGTTGAACAAGGAAGACAAGATTTAGCAGATCCAGAATTGGCAGAAGTGGCAATCTTGGAGAAATTCTTGCCAGAAGCTTTGTCTGAAGAAGAGATCGAAAAAGTGGTTATAGCTACCATCGAAAAGGTTGGAGCATCAAGCATGAAAGACATGGGTAAGGTAATGGGAATGGTATCTAAACAATTGGCTGGACAAGCCGACGGAAAAACCATTTCTGGAATTGTAAGATCAAAACTTCAATAACGAAAATAGATTCCCTAATTGTTGGGAATACTAATAGGCCCCGTAGTTCAACTGAATAGAATATCAGATTTCGGCTCTGAGGGTTGCAGGTTTGAATCCTGCCGGGGTCAC
>CAZTFN010000134.1:0-10493 GCA_964612905.1 uncultured Flavobacterium sp.
CTCTCGCTTTGGAGGATAATGATATAATGATTCGTTCAAGTCATATGAGATTGCTTCATGTTCACTTCGACTCCGCTCAGTAAACATTTACAAAGACAGGTTATTATTCATTACTCATCATTAATTCATAATTCCTTTCGTAAATCTTTTTTCAATTGTTGACGTTTTAACTTATAGCTTTTTGTTTTCTTCTTTTCTTTAAAATTGGAACCTGTAAATATCTTTACGGGATTTCCTCTTTCTAATTCTCGATGATTCTCCCATTGATCTTTGATCGATGCTTTGAATCCTTCTAAGTTCTTTTCGGCGACTTTCTGTGCCAAGCGTTGTTTTGCCAACTTCTTGTTCTGATGCTGTGATCTGGTATCCATGACCACCACCTGAATGCCTGTAGGCTCGTGAATCGCACGAATGGCAGAACTTACTTTGTTAACATGCTGTCCGCCAGGACCTGAACTTCGCATCGCTTGATATTTGACCTCATGCTCTTTGAGTTCAACTTCCTTTCGATCTTCCATTTCAAAAATCCCCACAAACCAATTTTTCCGCTTGTGAAACTTTCTGAAAGTTGATTGTCCAATCCATTGAACGGTGCCTATCCATTCGTTTAAGAACCTATCGATTGTTTTCTTATCACCTTTTAACTGAACCGTTGCAGATTGTACTGTCCCGTTTTCTTCGCCTTTTTCTTGGTTCAGAATGTCGTATTTCAGTTTGTCTGAAGTCGCTGATTTCAACAACTCCTTCAAAACCTTTGCAACAACCCAAGTACATTCTGCAGGCCCAGTTCCAGCGGTGATTTGTATTATTTTAGTTTTCATTTTTAATAAACTAATAATTCAATAATTGAATAACTTAATGGTTCAATGGATTCTTAATCAATAGTTCATTTCCAACTACTTCTTGTTCCATTGCTAATAATTTGACTGCTCCTTTGACTGCCCAACATTTATCACTTGAGTGAATGTTTGAATAGTAACTTAACAGTGTTTTTGGTGCTACAACTTTCCACCCATTGACTTCAATAAAATCAACTGTTTTTGATTCAAAAAAGTCGATGGTCACACGAACTTGTCTTCCTGTCTCCAAGAAATCGAAGCGTTCGTAGCGACGGAAATTTTCATCACTTTGCAGATGATCATATCGAGTCCACACTTTTTCAAAATTCAACTCCAGGAGTTTCATCATGACTTGTGCAACGTCTTTCGGGTGCACAAAAATGTCGATGTCTTTATGATCGTGTGCATGTTTGTATTCGGTGTGGTTTTCTGGCGACATAAAATGCCATGCCCAACCACCTGAGATAATTGCCCATTCTTTGATCTCTTCTAAGACTGCTAATCCTAGCTCAATTCTGAAAGATGGCCATACTTCTCCGTATCTTTTTTTATTATGATTTGCTCCCATAGCTTTAATAATTCAATAATTTAATAACTTAATGAGTGAATGATTGAATGAGTCAACTCCATTTTATGAGATTGCTTCTTCCCGATGCTTCGGGACTCGCAAAGACAACTCAATTCAATCATTACTCATTGATAGCTGACAATTGATCACTGTTCACTGAAAACTGATCAACGGTCCATTCGTACAATCTTCGGTGTAAAGGTTCCCAAAACTTCTACCAATTCGGTTTGGTTTTTCATCACCTTACGAATGTCTTTGTACGCCATTGGCGCTTCATCAATTCCACCTCCGATCAAACTCACCTTGTTCATATTCAACATGTGTTGCATATCACTTTTGGTGAATTTCTCTTTGCTCGCTCTTCGAGAATGCTTTCTTCCAGCTCCATGAGAAGCCGAGTTCAAGCTTTCTTCGTTTCCTAATCCACGAACAATGTATCCTGGCGCAGTCATGGACCCAGGAATGATTCCCAAAACACCTTCAGATGCTGGAGTCGCTCCTTTTCTATGAACGATTCGCTCTACACCATTCACTTGCTCTTTCCAAGCAAAATTGTGGTGATTTTCAATCTTTACGATGGGTTGAGAACCAATCAACTTTGCAATTCGTGCATGAATATCATCGTGACAAGCTTTTGCATAATCTCCTGCCAAGTTCATGGCCATCCAGTATTCTTGTCCATCGTGTGTATTCAAATCCAACCAAGCCAAATGCTGTACGTTCTTTGGTAAAGGGCATTGTCTCTTTGCCATATCTGTATAGTGTCTCGCAATGTTTGCGCCTAAACCTCTGGAACCACTGTGTGATAACACACCCACATATTCGCCGGGTTTCACTCCAAATTCGTTGTTTTCTTCTGTGATGTTCACCACTCCAAACTCAACGAAATGGTTTCCTCCGCCTGAGGTTCCCAACTGTCTGTAAGCCTTACTTTTCAAACTTTTTAAGATTTGAATGTCTTGGAATTCAGATCGACTGAAAATCTCATGATCGTGCTTTTTATCGTGTGTTTCACGCATTCCAAACTTGGTGTGATTCGAAAGAATCTTTTCCAACTTCAATTGATTTCCTTGGATATAATTCGCTTTCATTGGGTGAATGGTCAAACACATTCTACAACCAATATCCACTCCTACTCCATAAGGAATCACAGCGTTTTCCGTTGCTAAAACTCCACCAATGGGCAAACCGTATCCTGCATGTGCATCGGGCATCAAAGCTCCAGCAACTGCTACAGGAAGTTTCAACGCATCAAACAATTGAAACTTTGCTTTCTCATCAATTTCGTTTTCACCAAAAATGGAAAACGGTGCTCGTGTGTGCATCAACTCGTGAAACTTCACTTCCACTGGTTTGATCAATCCTTCTACAACTTTTCCCCAGATCGGATCATTTTTAAAATCTTCTGGGTTCTTCAATACCTCTTTGGCTTCTAATAGAATCCGTTCTTTCTTTTCTTTTTTGCGATATCTATTCAATAAGCCTAAAGCAATATTGACACTGTTATTCTTTGGGAAGCCTAATTTGATTAAGTCTTTCCCTTTTAATTTCGCTCCCATGATATATTTTCTTTTAAATCTTGGCTGATCACAGCATTTCTGTATTGTGATAAGCGCTCTTTTACTCTATGAGCTTCCACTTTATTTTCGAAAGACTTGAACATTGAATTCCATGAATTCCATTTACCTCTGCTGGTGAGTTCAAATAAGCCAGGTCTTAACCACTGACTGCTCAACCAATCTAACTCCGCTTCAATCTCTGGATCAATAATTCGATAATGTGTGATGTATGATCTTCTGTATCGAATCTTGTAACAGCCTACAGGTAGATTCACATAAAACCTACCTTTGTACTTTCTAGTAATCGGATCTCTGTATCGAAAAAACGTACACAAATCTTTTCCTTGATCGCTGAGCTTGTTATAGCTCTTTCTGCTGAGGGTCGGCTTGTCTTTCGTCAACATATATCGAGATCGTTGACTGTCCCAAACCTGTTGCGCCTTTTCTTTGGTAGCTCCCCAACAAGAAGCTCTTAGTTTCCCATAAACCTCTTTGATGGCTTTTGCATTCTTATAACGCTCTACCAAGGGAGTCAACTCCATGACCTTGAACCACCCATGACGAATGGGCTTTTCCAATTCAATATGCCCCAATGCACGACGCTGTCGGTGCAATTCATTATGTCTTTCTAAAATTTTGCGAAACTCTTTTTCTAATTGTGCCTTTCTATGTGGCGGTTTCACTTTTTATATTTTCATTCGACTTTGTTCATGATGAACCCTTTGAGTTTCGGAAGCCTGATGAACTGGGAGTACCAGAAAATAGAAAAGTCCGAAACATTGCTGACTTCGGACTTCATATGAATAGTGATTGAATTTTATTCTTGTAGAAAGTCTCGAAGCAAATAACGAATGGCTTCCTGCCTTTTCGCTACTCTAGATAATTTTGATAGATACATTGCTTTCGATTTAAATAATTGTTGTGCTTTATTGCGGTGCAAATATGAAATCAATTTTTGAATTACACAAATAAAAATAAAATTTAACTATTTGATTTTTAGTCATTTAAGTCAGTTTTAAACAATAGACTCCCAGTCCGTATTTCTACAGAGTTATGCAGTTTTGATAACTACTTGAGAATCTTTTATGTAGCTTCAGAATTACACTTGGCATTCAATCTGAAAAAAATTCAAAAAAAAAAGCGTCCAATTTTAAAATTGGACGCTTTGTATATTGTTTTTGTAAAATTACCAAAGTGAATATTCACTCAAAACCGACATTTTGGCGTCCATTATGTATTGAAAGTATTGACTCATTTTGATAATTATTTTACTTGTTTTTGTTTAAATCGTTGCAAATATGGAAAAAAAACTCAAAAAAACTGTTAATATTTTCTAACTTTATGAAAAATTAACTAGCTAATGAGCTTCTTTAAAGATATGAAAACAGGGAACCTTCTTATGTTGATTCTCTGTGTATTAATTATCATTGTAGCTGAATATCTTTTTTTAACGGGTAATCAATTGCATGGTATTTTCCTAGGATTGTGGGCTCCCACCCTTCTTGGAGTTATGATCTACTTAAAACTAATTGATCGTGAGCGCAGATAATATCATATTATACTTTTCTGTTTTCGTCGCTGTCTGCGTTTTGTTATGGGCCTATATTATGATTAGAGCCTACAACAGAGCTGGAAGAGATAAATAAGAACCTTAGAGTTTCAGCATCTTCGAAGTCATTGGAAGACAAAATTCTTGATCTTTGAAATGATTGTGTTCAAAAGTTCGATTCAAAAAATATAAATTAAAGACAAAAGAAAACCCTGCCTGAAGCAACAAAGGCAGGGTTTATTTGTCAGGATTAGGGATGATCATTTAACCAAAATGCTCCTGTTTATAGTTGTTTCCTCTCTCAGTCGAAACACCTATTTATTTATTCTGACAATTCTTCTTCATTATGAGTGTGTAATTCTATTCGTTTCGTTTAAAGGTTTTGAAGAGTGATTACATTTAATAAACAACTGAGCTTTTCCAACACCCTACCTTTTTTCTTCGTTATATTTAAAAATAATTTTAAATTATTGATTTTCAGTATTTTAAAAATTCATTTTTCTTCTCATAAAAAAGTTCATGAAATTTACCTAGCTTTGAAAAGTGATTTCTCTTCAACTAGATCACCCTAGTTTAACTAACCATTAAAAGTCTTGACTCAAGAAAAATCCATTTGCGAACCCGAGAACTTTGAAAGCATCTTCAATAACAATTCAGAAGCGGTTAGAAATTATATTTATTACAAATCAGGAGATGTAGATTTGGCGAACGACATGGTTCAAGAAGCCTTCATTCGACTTTGGAAAAATTGTAGTAAAGTTTCCTTTTCTCAGGCCTTATTTTTCTTGAAACGGGTTGCCAACAATCTTTTTTTAAATGTTCTCAAACATAATAATGTGGTTCTTGAGTATGAACAACAAGAGCAAAAAACGACAGATCTTCAGACTCCAGAATACCTATTAGAAGAAAAACAATACATGGAGAAATTAGAACGTTGTATTGCCAATCTCACCGACAAACAGCGAGAGGTTTTTCTTTTAAACAGAATCGATAAAAAGAGCTATAGAGAAATTGCAGAACTTTTGAATGTATCTGTGAAAGCAGTTGAAAAGCGTATGCACAATGCACTCAAAATACTCAGAGAGAAAATCGGTGATATTTAAAGGTAGGGTGTTCTTGTTCTTGAGTTGTTTATATTATAGAAACCCTTAGAGATTGATGAAGAAATTTGACGAAACATTTTTGGCGCGATGGGCTAATGGAACTTTAAATGCAGAAGAGCAACGTGCATTTGAAGCTTCAGAAGAGTACGCTTCGTATCAAAAGTTATTGATGGCGAGCAGTCGATTCAAAGCACCTACATATCCCAAGGAAGAAATTTATTCGAACATTGAGAAGAAAATTCAGCGTGTTGGACGTGTTCGCAAGTTGATTCTAAACTTCTCTTATGGGGCAGCGGCTGCAATCTTAGTTTTACTGAGTGTTTTGTTTTTCAATAATGGTGACACCATTGTTTCCACCAATATCGGTGATCAGCTTTCGGTAGTATTGCCTGATGGATCCGAAGTTGTATTGAATGCTAAGAGTACAATCAGTTATGATGAAGCAAACTGGGAAACCAACCGACAAATTGAACTTGAAGGTGAAGCTTATTTTAAAGTAAAAAAAGGAATTCCTTTTTCTGTGGTATCAGATCAAGGAACTGTTCGTGTTTTAGGAACCGAATTTAATGTAAATACCTATCCTCAGTATTTTGAGGTGAAGTGTTACGAAGGTAAAGTTGAAACCATTAATATTGCAGAAGAAAGCAATATCCTAACCAAAGGAAAAGCACATAGAACAATTGGAAGCAGTTTGGAGACGAATTGGTTCTTTGATTCGAATGAAATTCATTGGACCCAAGGTCAACACACCTTTGACCGTACACCGTTTGCTCAAGTGATTAGAGCCTTAGAAAATCAGTACGGAATTCAAGTAAAAAATAGTGAGAGATTCAACAATGAATTTTTCACCGGTCGATTCACCAACGACAACATAGAAGCAGCATTAAAAACGGTATTTAATGCTATGCAAATTCAATATAAACACAAAGATAATACGGTTATATTGTCAAAACCATAGATGAAAAAACGACTGTTTTTTTACATTTTTATTACACTCTCTCAGTTCCTTTTCTCTCAAAGAGAAATAGAAGTGAATTATGTGAATGCTCCTTTGGATCAAGTCATTAAAAATGTAGAAAAAGAGTTTCAAATTACCATTTCTTACAACGCACGAATTACTGAGAAGAAACTAATAAACCTCTCAAAACAATCGATATCGCTTTCTGCTCTGCTGAAAGAAATCGAAAGACAAACAAGTTTACTTTTTTCTCAGATCGATCTGTATGATTATATCTTACAGAATATCATTCCCACGAACGACGGCAGACTCTGTGGGACCATCTACAATGCTCGGAGTAGATTGCCGTTGGGGAATGTTAGTATTTATCAACCCAGTACCAAACGGGGAATCACATCAAATGAAAAAGGGAGGTTTACGCTTCCCTATATTTCGTTAGAGGAACCTGTAGAAATCCGACTGTTAGGATTTACAACGCTTCGGGTCAATCCAAAAAACTTTACAGCAGATGATTGTCATGCATTCTTTTTGGAAGAAAGCGCTTTTGACTTGGATGAAATCTTAGTGAAGGATTATTTGTTCTCTGGTTTTTACAAAAACAAGGACGGTTCGATCAAAACCAAACCAAAGGAAATGCAATTGCTCAACGGTGTGACATCTTCTGATGTTTTGAGAAACCTCCAATTCTTATCAGGAATTCAAAGTCCTGATGAGACCGCCACTGGACTGAGTATTCGCGGTGGAACTCCCGATCAAAACTTGATCTTATGGGACGGTATTAAATTATATCGATCGGATCACTTGTTCGGAATGGTTTCTTCTTTAAACCCTAACATCATCGAAGATGTAAAAGTCTATAAAAACGCTTCTTTGGCGCGGTATAGCAATCACATATCCGGAGTAATTGATATTCGGTCTGAATCAAAAATTCCAGAAAAGACCACAGTAGGATTTGGAACCAACATGCTCTATTCTGATGTATTTGTAAAAACTCCAGTCAACAAAGAAGTTGCTCTGATTGTTTCTGCTCGAAAATCGATTACCGATTATGTATCAACAGTAACTTTTGATAATATCATTGATCAGGTATTCCAGAACTCAGAAATCACCACAAACAATGCTGTTTTAGGGGAGTTTTTAACCAGCAGTACACGAGAGTTCAACTTTTACGACCTTTCTGCAAAGGTCATTGCCAAATTGGGTGATAAAGGAGAACTCAGTTTTAGTTCACTCTATTCTGAGAATCAATTTGATTTGGATGAGGAATTTGCCGACATCCAGCGAAACACAACAGAGAGTATTAACTTACTGAATAATGGTTTCGGGTTGAACTGGAAACAGCAATGGAGCGATCAATTTTCTACAGAAAGTTCTGTACAGCTTTCTCATTATAAATTTGACTATGCGGGAGGTGAAGGCCTTAATAACCTTCCATTGTTTGTGCTCTCAAGAATCAATAATGTAGATGATTTAACCTTCAATTTTCAGACAAATTATAAATTGAATGACACTCATCAGTTTATCAATGGTTATGCATTTACAAACAATGAAATAGAGGTTGGATTGAATGTCTTTGACACCGCGCAAACTGATTTCACCAAAAACAATACGCACGCTATTTTCAACGAATATCATTACAACGACGAGGACTGGAATATAATTGTTGGGAATAGAGTTAATTATTTTTCGAATACCTCTACATGGGCTTTTGAACCTCGACTTCGAGTTTCTAAAGTTATTACTTCTGACATGAGTATCAATCTCGCAGCAGAAAGGCAGTACCAGCCTGTGAGTCAAGTGGTAGAATTTGATGCGAATCGATTTGGAGCGCAGAACCGAACTTGGGTTTTAGCCGATGAAGACTTAGTGGAAGTATTGGAAAGCACTCAAATAAGCCTAGGTGGAAACTACAGAAAAAACAAGTGGTACGTAAGCGTAGAAGGATACTACAAAAAGATTCACAATCTTACCTCGTTGAGTACAGGTTTGGATGCAAATTTCAATGGGTATTTTAACGGAAGTAGTACCATTTTTGGTGTGGATCTCTTGGCGAAAAAACAGTACGACAACTTTACAAGTTTGATTAGCTACTCTTTTGCAAATAATGATTTGCAATTTGACGAACTGAACGATGGATTAGAGTTTGCTAGCGATATTGACGTTAGACACAACTTCACTTTTGTTCAAGCAGCCCGATTTGAAAGCTTTGAACTCTCATTGACTTGGAAGTTTAGAACCGCAACTCCTTTCACACCTTCTAGTGGATTGACACCAGACCCTTTGGATCCATTTTCTGTTGTTGTTGATTTTGGAGCCTTGAATAGCGAGCGACTGACCGACTATCATCGCATGGATTTCTCTGGAAAGTACAAGTTCAAATTGTTTCAGAAAAACAGCAATGACGCGCTTGTTGGCATCTCCATCTTGAACCTCTACAACCGACGAAACCTATTGAACAGAACCTATAGAGTTGTAGAAAATGCCAGTGATGGAACTTTAGAGCTTCGAGAAATTAATCGTCTTTCTTTGGCAAGGACTCCGAATCTATTCTTCCGATTGCAGTTCTAATAAAGTCTATTTCTGCTTAGGTCGGAAAACCTTCATCTCATCTGGATTGGTTTCCAAATACGGCCCTTCAATCAAATCGATGCAGTAAGGAATGGCAGGAAACACCACTTCCAAACACTCTTTGATGGCTTTGGGTTTTCCAGGCAAATTCACAATCAACGATTTTTTACGGATTCCCGCAGTCTGACGCGATAGAATTGCTGTTGGAACATATTGCAGACTTGTTTGTCGCATGAGTTCCCCAAAACCTGGCATCATCTTCTCACACACCGCCTCTGTAGCTTCTGGGGTTACATCGCGCACAGCTGGACCTGTTCCTCCTGTAGTCACGATTAAGCAACAACCTTTATTGTCGGCCATATCAATCATGGCCGCTTCTAATTGATCCTGCTCATCAGGAATCACCCTGTATTCCGCTTCCCAAGCACTAGTGAGCCAAAGCCCCATGAGTCTTTTCACTTCTTTCCCAGGAATGTCTTCATATTCGCCACGACTGGCGCGATCTGACACATTGATGATTCCGATTTTTGCTGTTTCCAAGACGATTTGATTTTTGAATTTGTGAAGGACAAAAATACGGGATTATTTGTCATCACTATTCTGTTTTTCTATCTTTAAAAAATCGATCGACAATCTTTCATTGAAGTTCAAAAATTATATCTAAAAACATCAATGAATGAGCTACGTCCCCAATGTAGTGATGTAAATAAATTGCTTCTATTTAAGTTGATTGATTTTACTATTGAAATACAATTTTATTCTTGTGAACGACAAGGATAAGATAACATCAACGTATAAAACTGAATCTTAAAGTAAAAACATCGAAAATGTTCAAAATACCAGTAGAATTAAGAAATGCAATTTGTAATAATGAGTTATTAATATTTGTTGGTGCTGGACTGTCATTTAATCTAAAAAATATGCACAACCAATCACTGAAAGGTTGGAGTAACTTAGTGAATAATATTTTATCAGAACTAAAAAGTAATGGCCATGATGTTGATCATTTAATTCCGTTGGTCAAAAAGTATGAACCCATAAAGGTATTGGATCTACTCGAATCAGACCCTAGTATTCCTAAAAAGGAGATATACAGATTCGTTAAAGATTACTTCGACTTAAAGGATGACAATAATTTGGAATTGCATAAAAAATTGTATCAGTTATCAAGAAAAATAATTACTACTAATTATGATACCGCCTTTGAAACTGCAGTTAATGAGTTAAGAAAAAACAAAGCGTATAAAGGGAAAAACTATGAATTAACCACCCATAAAGATGCGAATTCAGCGTTACTTTTTAAACTGCATGGTTGTTATGAAGATGTTGATTCTATGGTGTTATTCCCA
>CAZTFN010000135.1:0-10490 GCA_964612905.1 uncultured Flavobacterium sp.
TGGAACATCTTTAGTTATGATCAATTTGGTGTAGAATTAGGTAAGGAATTGGCGAAAAAGCTCTTAAAGAACGCTTAAAAAAGCGCTTTTTTTCTTCTTAATTCTGCTTTCACATTTTGTTAATAAAACGGTTGATATTTAAATAACTGAATTTCATTTATTTACAACCAAATAAATTACATTTATCATTGTTAAAGACCTGTTAAAGCTTAACATTCAGTTAACATTACACCCCGCAAAATACAGGACTTTTGCATTGCATTTAATAACATAAAATTCTACAATGAAAAATTTTAAGCACTTATTATTTGTAGCACTTTTTTTCTGTGTTGCTACAGTAATTGGACAAACAAGAATTACAGGTACTGTTGTTGACGACGCTAACGACGGATTACCTGGTGCAAGCGTTATGATCAAGGGAACAAGTACGGGTGTTGAAACTGATTTCGACGGTAAGTTTACTATTACTGCGAATTCAAGTACAGGAACACTTGTGATTACTTACCTTGGTTTTAAAAAGAAAGAAGTTTCTTTCAACGGAGCTGGAGATTTAGGAACTATCCAGTTAACTGAAGATGGAAACATCCTTGATGAGGTAGTTATCAAAGGACTGATTGACGTTGCAAAGGACAGACAAACTCCTGTTGCAAAGTCTACCATTAAAGCTGAAGAAATTCAAGAGAAATTAGGATCTCAAGAATTTCCTGAAATCTTAAACAACACTCCTTCTGTATATGCTACAAAATCTGGAGGTGGATTTGGAGATGCTAGAATCAACATTCGTGGATTCTCTCAAGAAAACATCGCGGTATTGATCAACGGGGTGCCAGTAAACGATATGGAAAACGGACGTGTTTTCTGGTCTAACTGGGCTGGTTTATCAGACGTAACTACTGCAATGCAGGTACAAAGAGGTCTTGGATCTTCTAAATTAGCGATCTCTTCTGTTGGGGGTACAATTAACATTATCACCAAGTCTACTGACTTAGAAGAAGGTGGAGTTGCTACCTCTTCTGTAGGTAACAATGGATACTTCAAAAATGTATTCTCTTATAACACTGGACAAAACGAAAACGGATTTGCTGCTTCTTTCTTATTAAGTAGAACAGCTGGAGACGGATACGTTCAAGGTACACGTTTCGAAGGATACAACTACTTCATCGGATTGGGATGGGATAAAGGAGATCACAACTTCCAATTCATGTTAACAGGAGCGCCTCAAACGCACAATCAAAGAACAACTAGTTTCTTTAACATGGCTACATTAGACGATTACCTTCGTTATGGAAGCCGATACAACTACAACCACGGATACTTAAACGGTACCGAATTTAACTGGAGAAAGAATTTCTACCACAAGCCATTAGCGTCTATCAACTGGACGTATGAAGTGAACGAAAACTCTACATTAACTACTTCTGCTTATATTTCATTCGGACGTGGTGGTGGAACTGGAGACATCGGACGTTTAGGTGGAAACTTTGCTAGTTCTAGCAGATTTAGAGATCCTAATACTGGTCAAGTATTATGGGATGAGATCGTAAAATCAAACTCTGGTCAAGGTGGAACATTCAGTAATGGATTTACTTACACAAACCCAGTTGATGCAACTACTGGGCAGTTCATCGTAAATGATGACGAATTACGTGACGATGCACTTCCTGCTGGAATCACAAGAAGAAACGGGGTGATCAGAAGAGCTTCTATCAACTCTCACAACTGGTATGGAGTATTAGCTAACTATGACACCAAGTTAAACGAAAACTTAACACTTGATTTTGGTGTTGATTTACGTTCTTATACAGGAATTCACTACAGAAGAGTTGATAACTTATTAGGAGCTGACGGATACCGTGATAACGACGATATCAACAATCCTTTAGCAGTTCAAACAATCCAATATTCTTCTGATATCGGAAGCTTATGGAATGTATTTAGAGATACTGACAGTGAGCAAAAAATCAACTACTGGAACGATGGTAAAGTACGTTGGTACGGAGTATTCGGACAGTTAGAGTATGTAGGAGATGAAATCTCTGCATTCGTACAAGGATCTGTTTCTCAACAAGGATTCAAAAGAATTGACTACTTCAATTACTTAGATTCTGATCCAGCAAGAGAAACTGACTGGCAAAACATCACTGGTGGAAACATCAAAGGAGGATTGAACTGGAACATCGACGAAAACCACAACATATTTGGTAATGCTGGATACTACTCTAAGCAACCTTTCTTCGATTCAGTATTCCAAAACTTTAGAAATGACGTGAACCCAGATCCAAGAAACGAGAAAATCGTTGGTATGGAGATCGGATACGGATATACAAGCGAGAAATTCAGAGCGAACTTGAACTTGTACAGAACGAGCTGGAAAGACAGATTTATCTCTGTATCTTCTGACTTCGACATCAACAACACGCCTAACGACGATTCTGATGACGAGCAAGGAAATGCAGATATCAATGGAGTAGAGCAATTACACATGGGGGTTGAACTAGACATGACTTATGACATTACAGATAACTTAAGATTATTAGGTATGGTTTCTGTAAATGACTGGAGTTATGCTGGTAACCCAACAGGTGTTGCATTTGACCAAAACGCAACTGCTATTGGTACAATTACTCTTGACTTAGATGATAAGAAAGTAGGAGATGCTGCTCAATTTACTGCGAGAATGGGATTTGATTTAGACATTACTGAAGATTTCTCTATCGACTATAGCCAAAGATTTGTTGACAGATTGTATGCAAGATTGAATGCAGATGACTTCGCTATTGATCCAGTAAGTGGAAATGTAAGTGCTGATGGTTCTTTACAATTGCCTGGTTACACTGTAGCTGATTTTGGAGCAACTTATAGAATTAGCTTTAACGATGATTCTAGAATGAGCCTACGTTTGAACATCAACAACTTGTGGGATCAAGAGTACATCGCAGAATCTGCAACAAACATCGCTGCAAATCCTGGAGATGCTACTTACTTAGGAATAAATACAGCTAACAAAGTATTCTTTGGATTTGGAACTACTTGGAACTTTACTGTTCGTTACCAGTTCTAATTCTTAAAAGATTTTGATCCTGGATTTATTTCAGGAGAACATATAAAAAACCACCTCATTTGAGGTGGTTTTTGTATTTTTACGAGACTAAAACTTACCATCATGGAATTTATCAAAACTATTCACTCTTATTGGTCATACCTAGTTCTGATCATTTTGGTCCTTGCAGTGGTGAACGCAATCATTGGACTTACTTCTAAAAAAGAATTTGGGAACAAGGATTTACGACTTGGGCTGTTCACTCTAATTTTCTCTCATATCCAATTGTTGATTGGATTGTTATTGTATTTTGGGAACGGATATGCAAGCCAGATGAGTGGAGATACCATGGGGAATAGCGATCTTAGATTTGTGATTATAGAGCATCCACTTACAATGGTTCTAGCTATTGTTTTAATTACTGTGGGATGGTCTAAACATAAGAAGAAAACCGAATCTAGCGCCAAATTTAAGACGTTTGCAATATTTTATGGAATTGCATTGGTTCTTGTACTATCGAGAATACCGTGGCATATTTGGCCATCAGCATAAACAAAATGAAACCCTGAGTTAGCTCAGGTTTTTTAGTGAAACTTAATTTTGAGAAACCAATAAATAGGGTTCACCAAAATTGAAAGTTGAACTAATCCCGCTAAATGCGGGATATCGTTTTTGATATCTTTCGTTTCTATGAAGTTTCTAAGCTATCTTTTTTCCGCTCTATTCGCGATTGTTTTCTTTTTGATCTTATTGGTGTTTCACGCCATCCAATGGATCTGCTTAAAATTCGGATACCAAGCTCATAAAGTTTCTGTAGATTGGTTGAATTGGTTCTTGGTGCAAGCTTTATTGGTATTAGGGAATCCCGTAAAGTTTACCAAACATCATCCAATTCCTAAAGGTGTTACCATCATCTTCGTATCTAATCATCAGAGTATGTTTGACATTCCTCCGATTATCTGGCACATGAGGAAACACCATCCAAAATTTGTATCCAAAATAGAATTAGGCAAAGGAATTCCAAGTGTTTCTTTCAACTTACGACATGGAGGTGCCGCATTGATCAATCGGAAAGATGCCAAACAAGCTTTTTCTGAATTGAACAAGTTCGGAAAGAGAATTCATGACAATCACTGGTCGGCGGTTATCTTTCCTGAAGGCACGCGAAGTAGGAATGGTGAGCCTAAGAAGTTTTCATTAAATGGATTGAAGATGATTATTCAAAGTAACCCAGAAGCCTATATTGTGCCTATTGCGATTAACAAGTCTTGGAAGATTTTTAAATACGGAAAGTATCCTTTGGGCATGTTCAATAAGATCACTTTAGAAAGCTTTGAACCCATTCATCTAAAAGATGCTGATATAGATCAAGTATTAGCGCAAACAGAAAGCGTGATCAAAGAACACATCAAGGCCTAATTTCAAAAGAATCTCGATCATTCAAGAAATTCAACTTCTCTCTTGTTTTATATAAGTTAGACTTTGTCAAAGTACAAGTCGCCACATCTTCTTGTCCTTCTTTTGTAGCACCGATTTCTTCACCTAAAAAATCAAAGACTGCTGTATGACCAATATATTCATAATCATTGGCGTCCTTCCCTACCCGATTCACTCCAATACAATAGCTCATATTCTCTATAGCTCTTGCTTTCAAAAGTGCATCCCAAGCTAAAATTCTAGGTTTGGGCCAGTTAGCCATGTAAATTAAAATGTCGTATTCATCACTGAATCTTGACCAAACAGGAAATCGTAGGTCATAACATATCAAGGGACAAATCCTCCATCCTTTGTAGGCTACAATCAACTTTTCTTTTCCTGCAGTATAGTTCTCATGTTCTCCAGCCAAACTAAAACAATGTCTTTTGTCATAGGTTTCTAGGTTTCCATTGGGATGTACAAAAATTGCCCTGTTGAAATACTGGTCGTCTTCTTCAATGACCAAACTTCCAACAATCGCAGTTTCATAGTCAACAGCCATTTTTTGCATCCATTGAACCGTAGTTCCATCCATCTTTTCAGCCACTAATTTTGGTTCCATGGTAAAACCTGTAGAGAACATTTCCGGTAAAATAACAAGGTCAATATCCGAAGAAAGATTTGCTATCTTTTCTTGGAAAGACTGTCTATTTTTTTCAGGTTGTTCCCAGATCAAATCTGCTTGAATTGCCGCAATGTTTAGCATCTCTTGCATGTCTTAATTTTTAAACAATATTATAAAAATCGAACAACAATTTTGTACATTGTTCTTAGAAAGTCTCTCCAAACATGCAAACCTTCATTTCTGAAACTCTGGATGATATCCTATCCTCTCAAAGCTCCTTTGAAGATTGCGTTTTTATACTTCCTTCCCAAAGAGCAGGTGTATTCATAAAAAATGAATTGAGACTCAAACTCGACAAAGGATTTCTGCCCGAAATTTATACCATTGAAAACTTCTCTGAAAAGATTTCAGGAATCAGTAACGGTGATACCATTCAACTCCTCTTCCTCTTTTATAAAATCTATTGTGAAGTTGAGGATAAACCCGACCCTTTTGACATCTTTTCTTCTTGGGCTTCCGTGGTGATGCAGGACTTCAATGAAGTGGATCAATACCTCGTGAATAGTCACGATATTTTCACCTATTTAAGAGACATTCAGCGATTGAGAAAATGGTCCGTTAAGGGCGAATTTAAAGAAACTGAATTGATCAAAGACCATATGATTTTTATGGAACGATTGGGAAAGTATTACCATCGATTTTATGAATATCTGATCAACTTAAAAACAGGGTATCAAGGATTGATTTATAGAGAAGCTACAAAAAAAGTGGATCACTACCTTTCCAATCATGCTGCTACTCAATTCTATTTTATTGGCTTCAATGCATTAAACAAAGCTGAAGAATTATTGGTTCAAGCCTTTTTAAATACGGGTCGATCTGAAATGTATTGGGATATCGATCGTACTTTTTTTGAAAGCAATCATTCCGCTGGAAGTTTTATTCGCAGGTATAAAACCCAATGGAAGTACTATGAAAATCGAGATCTCAAATTGGTGAGTTCGCATTTTTCAACATCAAAAAATATTCAGGTGATCGGAACTGCAAAGAGTGTTGCTCAATTGAAACATGCAGGGCAAATCCTAGAAGGTTTTAATGACTATCAAAATACGGCGTTGGTTTTGGGAGATGAATCGCTTCTTTCTGTAGCATTAAACTCCATTCCCAAAAAGGTACATGCCATCAACATAACCATGGGATATCCTTTGCAGAATATTCCTACATCCAATTTCATCACAGCAGTTTTTCAATTGTTCATCACACAAGAAAAACTGAATAAATCAGCAACCAATGAGTTCTATTATAAGGACGTTCTTCGCTTCTTCAAAAATCCATTGATCTTTCAGTTTTTGGCCGAAGGAAACGAAGCGTTTATTCTTAACATTCAAAACATCATCTCTCAAGAGAATCGATCTTTCATCTCTTCTGAGAGCTTGAAATCTTATGTTTCTAAGCTTGATGATACAGCGCAAGAAACCATCGCTAACATCTTTCAACCCTATGCTGGAATTGAAAATTTTATTGATCGAATTCTCAACTTTATAGAAAAGAGCAGAGATTTGGTTTCCTCCTTGGAAAAAGAATACCTCTACCGATTTCATACAGCTTTCACTCAGTTAAAAACACTGAATAGTTCTTATGGATATTTTCAAGATATCAAAACCCTATATCAATTCTACCTAAGAATTATTGCTTCTGAGAAACTATCCTTTCAAGGAGAACCCCTAAAAGGTTTGCAGATGATGGGAATGTTGGAAACGCGAGTTCTAGATTTTAAAAATGTAATCATCACTTCGGTAAATGAAGGTGTAATTCCTGCAAACAGCAATCAAAATAGTTTTATTCCCTTTGATGTAAAGATTCAATTTGGACTACCCACCTACAGAGAAAAGGATGCGATTTTCTCCTATCATTTCTTCCGATTGTTACAACGCGCAAAGAACATTTACTTACTCTACAATACGGAAAATGATTCTTACGGAAACGGTGAAAAAAGTCGATTTATCACGCAGTTAGAATTGCTCAGAGAAGACATTGAGTATAAAACAATTGCTCAGAAGGTCATCACTGAAAAAAGAGTCTTACTTGAAATTCAGAAACATCCAAGCGTATTGGAAAAGCTCAAAGAGTTTGCTCAAACCGGAATCTCTCCTTCTGCCATTGGAAAATACCTCTACAATCCTATTGAATTCTACAAACAACGAGTTTTAGGATTAAAAGAAACTGATCAAGTAGAAGAAACAGTCGCCGCCAATACTTTGGGGACCATTGTTCATGATACGCTAGACGAATTGTATACACCTCTACAAGGTCAGTTATTAACTGTGGCTCAATTGCAGTTGATGAAAGCACGAAAGGAAGAACTGGTCACAAAATACTTTTCAAAGCACTTTAGAAATGGTGATTTTAAACGAGGTAAAAACCGTTTGATTTTTGAGGTAGCGCAAAACTATGTACATCGATTTTTAGAGCTTGAAATCGCGCAAGTAAAAAAGGGAGATCAGATTCAAATTCTTGCGACGGAACAACGATTGGAAACTCACATTCAGATTGATGGAATTAACTTCCCCATCAAGATCAAAGGAACAGTAGATAGGATTGATCGATGCAATGGTATCACAAGGATCATCGATTACAAAACGGGTGTTGTAGAATCACGACAACTCAAAGTTTCTGACTTGAGTGTGATTCAGGATCACAAGTTTGAAAAAGCTATTCAAGTATTGCTATATACTCAATTGTATTTGAATGGTCAACGAGATATTTCAGACAACATCCAAGCAGGAATTTATTCGTTCCGCAATTTGAAAGAAGGATTTATGAAAATCAATTTTTCCGACGCCTACAGAGGACAAGATTACTCCATTACATCTGAAAGGTTGGACAATGCCATGACCGAAATCAATAAGATCATCTTAGAAATTTTTGATCCGTTGGTTTCGTTCCAAGAACCTGAGGAGTTGCCTTATTAGAAACTTACTAAAGTTAGTAATACTTTATTAAGCATTAAAACTGCAATCGAGTCATTATATTGAATATGGTTCGGAAAAATCACTACAAAAACATGACTACTGCGTAACCTTTACTCAAATTTCTGGTCCTTAAGTAAATATTCAAAACTTATCTGTGATTAAAAAAATATCCTTTCTCTTACTTAGTTCCTTAGTTTCTATCGGTTTCTTGAGCTCTTGTTCAAAATCCAATAATGAAAATACCTTTGTCGTCCATCCCAATAAAAAAAGTGAAAAATTAGATAGCCTTTTTCAACAAATACATAAAGAGGAACAGTTCAATGGAAATGTATTGATTGCCATGAACGATACGATCATACTTTCTCAAAATTATGGGTATTCAGATTTAGACAAAGCTTCTAAACTGACCACACGCTCTACATTCAGACTGGCTTCCATAACAAAACAGTTTACAGCCATTGCTATATTAATTTTACAGAAAGAAAATCAACTTTCAATACAAGATCCCATCTCAAAACATATTCCTGAGTTATCAAACTACTCAGAAATTACCATTGAAAATTTGATTTCTCATACAAGCGGTGTGTACGATTATGCCGACCTTGCTAAAGAGTATTGGGATAAAAATAGGGTGATGACAAATAAAAGTGTAATTGAATTATTTGAACAACACCAACCAAAAAGTTACTTCAAACCCAACGAAGACTGGGCATATTCCAATACTGGATATATATTCTTAGCCACAATCGTTGAAAGAGTTACAGGTCAAAAATTCGAAAAGTATATTCATGAAAAAGTACTCAAGCCCTTTGATTTAAAGCATACGTTTTTCTATGAGTCTTCTAAACATGAATCCTATCCTTTTATGACGAACTCTTACGTGCATATAGATTCATTAAATAGGCTTATGAATGTAAAAGAACTAAGTAAGAATCACCGATATAATTATTTAGACAATACTTATGGTGCTGGTGGATTGGCATCAAATATTGTTGACTTATATCACTGGCACCAAGTATTAAATGGAGACGAGCTTCTTTCCGCAAAAGATAAAAACCTAATGTACAAGAATCATTTATTGAATGATGGCAGTTATTCAAGCTATGGATATGGAACATTCATTGTTGAAAGTAGGGTAACAGGAAAACGGAGCAGTCATGGAGGAGATTGGGCTGGATACGACAATATGTTTGATAGACATATAGAGAACAATACTTTGATTGTTCTCCTTCAAAATGTAAAGTCGCCTAACTCATTCATGCCCATGAACAGTATTTATCAAATTCTATATAACTCTGAAGACAGAGTGAGTCAAAACCTCGAAGAATTTGCAGGGAGGTATTCAATTGACAAAACCCCTGATGATATCAAAGAATTTCTTATTAAAAATGATAAATTGGTATTGAACGTAAACGACACATACTTTTTAGAACTAGTACCAATAGGACAAGATAATTTTTTGGTAAAAGATTTTAATCCTGAAGTCACAGTCCAGTTTCTAAGAAACAAAGAGGGTATGGTTTCGAAGCAAGTCGTTTATCAATATGGCAAAGAACATCATGCTACTAAATTGCATTAATTTGAAGAAACCAAACTGAATGGGATTTAAAGTACCGAAAGATACTCCACCAATGGAACGAGAACTAATATACTTACTCGCGGATCTTTGTATCCCACCAGATGATTTTGAGCAAATTTCAAAAATGGATTACTACAGCGCTCAGGATTTTGCAATGGACGTTATAAAAGCCGAAGGAATGGATGGAAATTCTCAATGGATAAATAAAGTAGCCAATCGATTTAGAGAACGGTTTGGAACCCATGAAATTCATTCTTCAACCTTTGTGGATAGAATAAGAGGACAAAAAGAGGATTGGTCTAATTAAAGTTTAGAACATTTTTATTATTATCAAAGCTGAAATAAGATTATGCTTCCACTAAAGAAAGATTGGAGAATGTAACCATATAAACAAGCAAGATCCCCTTTAGATTTTTAACCCGTTCGTTTCCTTCAAAGAGTCTAAGGAATTACCTTATTTAAAAAATGCTAACTTTAATAGCACTATATTAAGAGTATAACTATCATCAAGTTATTACACTCAATAGTATATGAGGAAGAATCACTAAAAAAAACAATACTATGAAACGATCTTTTGAAAATGTTATCATTGGAGATTACAACAATCACTGGGGATGTAGAACAGGAAATAAAACAAATATTCCTCTTCTTGTCAGTAAAATGGTTGAGCTTGGTGCAAGAGATTATATGCATATCATATGGACATCAGATCATGGTTACGATGATGCTTGGAAGGAGTTTAAGGATCTCGCGGAAGCATTTCAGAAAGTAAGCATTCGATGATGGATGTACATGACGCCTCCTTCGGAATGTTGGGACGACGTTAACAAGGTATATGTTTGGAACCAGCCATTTGGA
>CAZTFN010000136.1:0-10458 GCA_964612905.1 uncultured Flavobacterium sp.
GAGATATTGCCGTAGCAGGTGGTCAGGCAGCTCAGGCTGTTATTGATTGGATTTCAAGCTGGTTTTAACTCATTTTGCCATTACGGAGAAAACTCGTATTTCACATAGATATTTGTGCAATACGAGTTTTTTATTTGTATCTATTAAATTATTCCAATATTGGACACCTAGTATCTCAAATACAAAGGTTTTAAGATAATATACCCTCCTTGATCTTGTTCTTTGAATAAATCACTAAGAACAATCCAAAAGCAATGGTAAGAAGTGGCATCACCAGTGCACCTGGTCCATATACTTCCATAGAATTTGCTACAAAGAAGTTGTAACAAAACTGTACAATAATCCCTACAAAGGAAAGTGAGAGTATGATATTAGCCAATCGCTTTCTCAACAATAGTAGAAGACTACCTAAGGCACCACCGAAAACGGCAATTCCGAATGCTGCCGTTGCCCATGCAGGAGCATTGGTGATAATCTCTAATTGTTCGGGTGTGTACATCTCTTTGAATGAATCGGTTTGATAAGCTTGCATCAAGTAAGCAGAAACTCCTAAGAGGTTCCAAATTAATGCGATCACACTAATGATCCAGAATAATGCTTTTGGTTTGTTTGAATTGTCGGACATAATAAGTTTGATTGAAAGTTGGTTCTTAAAATTATGCAAATATTTTTAAATTCATTTTTTGTTTTACAAAATGTAAAGTATATTTGTCATTATAATAAATAAACTTGTCAATTAATAAAATAGAGCATATGTCAGAATTTTGTGAAAGTGAAAGAAAAAGAATGAATCGGTTGAATAACTTCCAATTACCAAATCAATACAAGAAGATAGGATGGTACTTCGTTCTATTTGTTTTCATCTTAATGATTGCAAAGAAGTTTATAGATGAACCTTCTTGGGTAAAACCTGCCTTGCGAAACGCTATGATTCTTGGCTTTTTAGTCATTTCTTTAGCCAAAGAGAAGATTGAAGACGAGCTGATAGTAAAACTAAGAGCGCAATCTTACAGGTTGGCTTTTGTCTTTGGAGTGATTTATTCTTTGATACAACCTTATATTGAATATGGGGTTGACTATCTCTTCAACTCAGATCATGCCAGTATGGGATTTAGCTATTTCCAAACATTGATCTTTATGTTGGTTGTTCAAATTGCTTTTTTCGAGCAGTTTAAAAGATTTGCCTAATGAAGAATACGATTAAAGTCCAACGTGCCATTAATGATTTGACACAAGATCAATTGGCTAAAAAGATAGGAGTTTCAAGGCAAACGATTAATTCCATTGAGAAAGGACGCTATGTTCCATCCACCGTATTGGCATTAAAGATGTCGGACTTATTTGGTGTCTCTGTGAATGAATTTTTTCAATTAGAGAGCGATGATTAGTATGATTGTATTGATCATTGTATTCGTGATTAAAATGGTAGGTTTATTCTTGTGACCCTATTTGAGAATACCACTTTGCAACAGAATTTTGTGCAGGTCTATTTTTAATCTCAAAATCACTGTTATTCCATTGCCAAATGTAAGAACCTGCAAACCAAGGCTGATTCCAAAGTTGACTAAACATTGCTTCAAAAGCTAAGTACTGTGTTCTTTCTGATTGTTTTTTAAACAATGGTGCCAAGGCAGATCCCCATTCCCAAGGCTTTTTGGTAGCCGCTTGATCAGGTCGGTAGCCTATTTCCGTGAAGATGATCTTCCTTTGATATTTCATAGATAGATCTTTTAACATTGAGATATGTTCATTCCATCCTTCTTGAATCTCAGAAAGCTCAGGATTTGTATTTTCTGTCAATGGAAAATACGCTTGAATTCCAATATAATCCAATTCTTTCCAAAAAGGAATCCGATTAAAATCACTGTCCCAATTTGCTGCATAGGTTAATTTACCCGAATAGATGGCTTTGATCTCTTTGATCAAATCCATCCACTTTTGAGGTTGGTGTTCAATAGAACTTCTTAATTCGGTGCCGATACAAAACAATTCTGATTGCGTTTTCTCCGCCATCATGGCATAATGTAAGATGGTTTTTCGATAAGATTCAAACCAAGTATTCCAATCGTCTTCGTTATCAAAATTGATGTTGGAACGCCATCCTGAAGACATCCATAAGTGTGGCTTTAAATGCACTCGAATCTTTTGTTGATGCAATGCCTCAATACTTTTGATGAAAGAGGAATCTCTTCTTGACCATGTTCCAACCTTCTTGGTATTACGAATTGAGTTGGTTTGTTCATTCTCTTGATAGAAATAGGGGAGAATGACCACCCATTCGATATTGTTCTGAATCAACTCTTTTATATCTGTTCTATTACTTCTCCCCAAATCATAGACAGTCATTCCGCGATGTTTTCCATCGGTTTCGAATAAATCCTGAATGGAATCGGTTTGATTCTCAATGGAATGATCCCATTCATGGGCGAAGTCTTCATTGGTATTTGAATGAATCAAAGCTTTCAAACCCAAAAATAGAATCGCAATGGGTAAGAGAAAACGAAATACCAAATACTTCAAGAATACTCTAGATCCCTTCTTACGATAGACTCTCCTAAAATATCGAACGACTAAAAAGATCACATAGAAACACAAGACAACGCTATGCTGCAAAACCAAGCCGCTGGCGGAACTGATTGTAATCCAATAACCTTCTATTACCTGATTAAAAGAAATATTGGGATTGAATAAATTTAATAGAAACAAGAAAAAGGTGAAGACCCATGCAAATAGGTACACCTTTAAAAAAGTCTTAATTTCTTTTTGAAGAGACATTCGTTAATGAGTCTATTGAATTGTTAGAAAGTTACATTCTTTTAAGAAACCCTTATAAAAAATAACATCAGAAAAGCCGTATTTTTGCAATGCTTAAAAAATTAATATGCTATCTATCTCCAAAAAAGTAGTTACACTCATTGCTGTAATACTGTTTTCTTCATTTACTTATGCACAAATTAAAGTAACCATTCGTGGAAAGGTTACCGATGAAAAAGGTGCTCCTATTTTAGGTGCTGCTGTTTATTTGAATAACAATCAAGGAACAATTACAGAAGACGATGGAAGTTACGAAATCAAAAGTGTAGAACCGGGTTCTTACAATATTACCGCGAGTTTTCTTGGTTTCGATTCTCAAACGAAATTCAATATTATCATCAAATCCAAAGGAAATCCTTCATTTGATTTTACATTGATTGAATCCAACGAACAATTGGATGAAGTTGTGATTAGTAACGAGAATAAAATCAGTCGACCCAAAGAAACACCTTTGTCCACGCAATCCCTTTCAGCAGTTGAGATTGCTACCTATCCTGGAGGAAACAATGATGTGGTACAGGTGGCACAAACCTTACCTGGAGTTTCTCCTTCTGTAGGTGGATTCAGAAATGACTTGATCATTCGTGGGGGTGCACCCAATGAAACTGTATACTATTTGGATGGAATGGAAGTTCCTAATATTAATCACTTTGCTACTCAAGGAAGTGCTGGAGGACCTGTAGGTTTGTTGAATGTTTCTTTCATTAGCGATGTAACCCTGTCTACATCTGCATTTGGTGCACAATACGACAATCCATTGTCAGGTGTTTTGCAGTTCAAGCAGCGAGATGGAAATAGATCTAGTTTCAATACAAACGTGCGTGTAAGTGCAACCGATGCCGCATTAACATTAGAAGGGCCTTTGTTTAAGAAAGATCAAAAAGAAAGCAATACAAGCTTTCTATTATCGGTACGTAGGAGCTATTTACAGGCCTTATTTGAACTCATTGGATTGCCCATTCGTCCGAATTACTGGGATTATCAATACAAACTATCTCACAAGATTGATGATTACAACGATTTGTATGTTCTTGGTTTGGGGTCTATTGATGATTTTTCTGTTGAAGCTCCTGATGAATTTGATGAAGAAGCTCAAGCAATTTTAGAACAAGCACCTTTCATTGAACAAAAAACCAATTCTATTGGTGTGACTTGGAAAAAGCGATTTAAAGATGGTTCTGGTTATATGAATACGACTGTGAGTAATAACCGATTGGAAAATATATTTACCACCTATCTAGACACACAGAATGAAACTGGAATCATTTTTAGAAACGATGCTGTAGAGTCGGAAACCAAATTACGTTATGAACTGACCAAGTTTGTGAATGATTGGAAGATTGTAGGAGGATTGAATACCCAGTATTCTTTCTATTCGAATAATACACAGAACAATACGGACAATATCTTCTTTAATACAGAAATCGATTTTATGAAATACGGTGTGTTTTTGAATGGAACGAAATCTTTCTTCAAGAACAAGTTAGATGTTTCTATAGGGTTTAGAATGGATGACGACAGCTTCACAACTGAAGATAACTTATTGTCGACCTTCTCACCACGTCTATCCTTATCTTACGAGTTTGTGGACAATTGGAGAGTAAGTTCAACTATTGGAAGGTATTTTAAGCTGCCTCCGTACACCATACTTGGATTTAGGGATAATAATGGGAACGTATTGAATCAGGATGTGAAATATACTCAGAGCGATCATTATGTGATTGGGCTACAATACACACCAAGTCCGTCTGCCATTGTTTCCTTAGAAGGATTCTACAAACAATATGAAGACTATCCTGTTTCAGTCTTGGATCAGGTGTCTTTGGCTAATAAAGGAGCTGATTTTGAAGTTCTTGGAAATGAAGATGTGGAAACGGTAGGAAAGGGAAGAAGCTATGGTTTGGAGTTTCAATACCAACAGAAATTAACGAACAACTTCTACAGCATTTTCTCCTATACCTATTTCTTTAGTGAGTTTACAGGATTTGACACTGCGGTATATTTACCCTCTGTTTGGGACAGTAGACACTTAGTTTCCTTTGTAGGAGGTTATAAATTGAAGCGAAACTGGGAAGTAAGTTCACGTTATCGATTTGCCGGTAGAACACCCTTTGTTCCAGTGAATTTGAATCAAACCTTGATTACTTACCCAGAGATTACCTTAGACTACGCAAGACTTGGTGAGGAGACCTTGGATGTTTTTAGTCAATTGGATGTTCGTGTGGATAAGAAATGGAACTATTCCCAATGGACCTTGAATATCTTCTTTGAAGTTCAAAACATTCTTGCACAAGAGATTCCAACACCACCTGAATATGGTTTAGCTCGTGACGATAGTGGAAATTTATTGAATCCAACAGCCTTAACTCAGATTGAACAAACAACCAATACACCAATTCCAAGTATTGGGATTGTGGTGGACTTCTAGGCTAAGGGTTGAAGGGCAAAGTTCAAAGTACGAAGTTAGAGGCAAAAGGATGAAAGTGATTAGAACTTAATTGTTCAAACTTTCGTTTATATTCCAAAATTACTTCGTACTTCAGATATTAACTATCGAACGTTAAAACCGAATTACCCCAACTGTATCTGTCATCATTTCTGTATACCATAGGTTTCCATTGGAATCCATTTTGATACGATGCATCATGGTCATTCTTGTTGGAACCACATGAATGCTGTAAGGAACTTCATACATGGCATCACCTGTAGCCGTTCTGATAGACTTGTCAAATTTGATCAAATAATCAGGTCCAGAAGGATCTGGGTCGTTGTGGTCTACATACACTTGTACCCATAGATTGTAGTCTTCATCAAAGCATAAAGAAGCAAGAATATCATTTTTTTGTAAGGCTGGTACTGGGAATTCAGTAATATTTCCGTCCATATCAATTCTTGCTATGTTTACACCTGCTTCTTCGGTAAACCACATATAATCTTCGGTTGGATCCGGAATGATTCCTATGGGTCGACTATTTGATGTAGGAATATCATGTTCTGTAATGGTTCCATCTTCTGCTACCTGTAGAATCGCATTCGACTTTAATTCAGTACCCCAAACAGTATTTTGAGCTCCTGCCGATAAGAAAATGGGAAGTGCGGCGAGATTCTCCAATTCATAGTGTTCTACTTCATGCGTGCTCATATGGAATTTTCCTACCGTACTTGTGCGTTTTCCAGTGAACCAAATGTATTCACCTTTGGGTCCTAATCCGATTCCGTGCGGTGCAGGGTTGATCTTTGCTGGAGAACCTTCTACAGTCATATTCACATCAATTTCCTGCACAATATTCCCATCATCATCCAATTGAGCAACCGTTCCTTTAAATTCCAAAGAAACCCATAATCTGCCATCATCATCAATTAACAAACCATGAGGTCCACTATCTGTAGGCATATGGTAAAAATCTAAAATGTTTCCATCATAATCCAGTTTCGCCACCATATCCATGTTTTGACCAGTCACGAAAATATGTTCTTTGGTGATGGCTATTTCATGTGTTGAGCCTGATTTATCACTTGGCCAGTTTAAAGGATAGTCGGTTAGGTTTCCGTTTGTTTTAACTTCTCCGGAGGTGCTGTGATTGTGGTCCATAAATAGCGTAATTGAATTCAGTTATTAAGTCCTTGAAATTAAGATAATTTCAAATCTTGACAACACGAAGAAATACCTATTTTATGAATTCGACACCAGCTTGCAGTACAATAGAGTTAGGCACAGTGACTTCTTTAGAGCTTTCCGTTTCGATGAGAACGTAAAACCCTGTCATATTGATTACTTTTCCTTCAATATTATAATCCTTGTTCAAAATTCTTATTTGATCTCCAATTTTTAAAGGATGGTAAAAGAAAATAATAATACTTGCGGTTAAATTGGATAACAATGACCACTGCGCGAAAAATGCAATACCAATAATGGCAAGTAACGAAGAAAAGAATATGGTAATATCATGAAGGTCTATTCCAAGAATAATTACCACTGAAGCAAAAAACAATACATAATACACAAAGTAGAAGGTATTGATTACTACTTTCTTTCTATTCGGTTCTAATGATTTTACCAAAGCTACTTTCTTTGTAATCCGTTTGGTAATCGCCATAAGTAGGATTAGCATGAGCAGCGATGCTACAAGAAATATAATCTGATATTGAAGTTCCATAAAGTTTCTTTGATTGACTAAAGATATGGATGTTTCTGAATATTCTTATTGATCTATTGCAAGTGCATTGAACAAACTTGCTTTAGAATGCAAGAAATCATTGATCACTTTGATGGCTTTCAATTTGGAATCGATGAGCTTTGATTCTCGCGAATTCACCAAGAATACGGAACTCTCACCAACTGAGAACTTGCGTTCTTCAGCACTCAATAGGGTTTGATAATCATTTACAATCTGCTCTGCATAGCCTGTTTGTCTACTCAATGATAGAATCTCTTGATACAGTGCATTGATTTTATTGGATAACCCTACACGTGTGCTTGCAATTTCAAATTCGGTTTCCTGCAGTTTTAACTTGGCAACTTTCAAATCTCCTCGTTCTTTTCTCAAGAATAGGGGAAAGTATACTTTCACACCACCTTTGTATTGAGTTTCATCAAAAGAATTGAGGAGTCGAGGAGTTTCGGTCAAGAAATTATATTCAAGATCCACTTGCGGTAATAGCTTATTTGCTTTCAAACGCTTTTCTACTTTCAAGCCTTCAAACTTACGATCCAATGAAATCATTTTTGGATGTGCATTAATATCCAAAGTATCCAATTGAAAAGCATTCAACGCCAATACACCATCTATATTGTTAATGGTATTGTTATCTGGGATGATGTCTTCTCTTAATTCAATAGGAATATTATTCTCTAACCAAAGGAAGTTAGAAAGCTCCAATTGTGATTTCAAATACTTGATATTTGCTTGCTCTAGACTCAGTTTTCTTGTATTTACAATGATGCCTGTTTCTAAAGTGTCTATAGCTGCTACATCACCTTCTCTATATCGTTGTTTGATTCCATTCAAACGGAATTCAGCGTTGGCCAAGAAGTCTTCAAAAACAAGCTTCTCGTTGTATTGCTTCAACCATTTGAAATAGGCTTTGGTCGCATCAAAGAGAATGTTATTGACCAATATCTGTCGATCTGCTCTCGCTTGCTCCCGAAAGAATTTGGCCTGCTTCAACATGCTCATGCGCTCGTTCATTAACAATCCACGAGCCAATGAAACAGACACTCCCACACTGTACAATCCATCATCTGGCACTGTGAGTTCAGGATTCAGGAAGATTCCACTGTTCTCTTCGAAATTCGCTTTCAATTCAATTCCATACCAAGTAGGAATTTTGAAAGTAGCGTTTAACTTATCGAAATACTCAGAACCTTTGAATTGCTTTCGGTCGTAATCAACTTCCAATTTTGGATCGAAAGCTCCTCGAGACTTCAATAATTTCGCTTCACTTTCATCAATAATCAAATTAGCCTGCTTCACTATAGGGTGAAACTTTTTTACATACCCTAAGTATTCTTCCAAGGTTAGAAGGCTGTTAAGGTCTTGTGAGCTTCCTTGATAACTGACTAGGAAAAGTACTATGACTACTAGTTTCCTCATGATTACTTTTTAGCTGCTTTTGGACTTGATTGACTTTCGGGTTGATAATAGTTAGGAGGGAAGCCGTTTAGTTGTCGCCATAGCTCAAACCAAACAGGAACATCCTCTAACAGCGCGAATGTTTGTGCTCCTGCACCAGCACGCAAGGCATCTGGCCATTCAGGTGAATCAGGGTCTGGAGCAATTAAGATTCTGTATTTTCCATTGTCACTGATGAAATTCTCAATGGCTACCACTTCTCCTGTAAAGGTTCCGAAAGACGTATTCGGCCATCCGCTGAATACAATAGCAGGCCATCCATCGAACTGAATTTGCACTTTCTCTTCTAAATGCATCAATGGCAGATCAATAGGCTCTACAAAGGTTTCTACGGCAATATCAATATTTGTTGGCATGATACCCACCAAAGCTTCTCCTTCTTTGAATGTTTGTCCAATTCCGCCTCGAAGAGCTTTGTTGATGTAACCATCTTGAGGGGCAGTGATGTAATACATGTCGTTTCGAATCTTATAGTTCGTCTTATTGGTTTCAAGCTTTGTCACCTGAGCTTCCGTATCAAACTGGCTAGATTCTGCTGTAAATTTCTCTCCTTCGGCTTTTGCTATTTTATTGAGATATTCTGTGTTCACACGGTTCAATTCAATTTTTGCATTGATCACCTTGTTTTTACTTCCTAATAATTTGTTCTGTTGTGCTACCAACTTACGCTGAGCTTCTTGAAGCTTTAACTTCTTGGCTTCAACATCTTTCACAGCTTTTAAACCGTCCTTTTGTAGGTTCACATCACGATCGTATTGTGTCTGGGCAATTCTAATATTCGTTTTTGCCGCTTCCAATCCAATACTGTCGCTTTCCACTTCCAGTTGAGAAATGGTATACTTATTTTGAGCTTGCTCAATTTTCAAGGTACGCTCAACTTTCAATGCCTCAATTTGGTTGCTAATTCTATCAACTTTGCCTTGATAGGAATTCACAGAGTTTTTCTTGGCTTCAATTTGTAATTCAGTTCTAGGAATCAAATCTGGATCTGAATACTCAATTTTGATCTCTGAGATAAATACAATGGTATCTCCTTTCTTTACAGAATCCCCTTCACGAACAAACCACTTTTCAATTCTACCTGGAATAGGAGAGTTGATGGTTTGTGGTCGTTGATCTAAGCGCAGTGTTGTTACTTTCCCTCGGCCTCGAACATTCTGTGTCCAAGGAAGGAAAAGGGTTACGAATAAGACAAAACTGAAACTAATCAAGAACCTATTGAAGTATTTGTTGTCTTTTTTAAAGAACACCTTCTTTCCGGAAGCAAAATGATCGATGCTTACTTTCTTATTTAATTTGTTGTCAGAAATATTTAACATGTTCTTATTTTTTAAGTTGACCTTTGTCCAAAGAATACACTGTGGAACAGCTTTTTACCCAACCTGGAGTTTGACTTACCACTACCAAAGACCAAGGTCTATCGTTATTGGTTAAAAACTCCATAATATCTTTTGCCTCATGAGCATCAAAATGCTCCAAAGGCTCTTTTAAAATCAATAGCTTAGGTTTGTGTACAATACTCCTTGCCAATACTATTTTCTTTGCTACGGTGAACGATATTTGTTTTCCTTCTGGATAGATGACTGATCTCAGTCCATTTGGTTGTTCCTTGACGAAATCTCTCAACCCTGTATGATCAATGGCCCAATCAATATCTTCTTGAGAAATGGTCTCATCTCCAAAAGTTATGTTTTCCAAGAGTGTTCCTTCAAAAGGAGTATCTTCAGCCAAAGTCTGACCGACAACACCACGATAGTGATTTAAGTTCAGGGTCTTTAATTTGGTATTATTCAGTAATATATTTCCATGTGTTGGCTCTACGACACCCGCGACTCGGTGATGCCCAGACGGGCCCCGACTTCCTTCATCGTCAAGCCGTTCTGATAGTAGAGCGGCATCACCTGCCGTTCCTTCTCCGGAAGGCGCTCGATCGCATCGGCGACCGCGCCCGCGCGCTCGCGGGACAGAATCGCGCTGATGGGATCACCCGACGAGGCCGCGATGTACTCCT
>CAZTFN010000137.1:0-10429 GCA_964612905.1 uncultured Flavobacterium sp.
TGCCGAAGAATTCTCAAAGAAGTCAATCTAGATGGTTTTGAGCAACAGGAAATTAAATCCAACCCCATCACTGCTGAACAACTAGATGCTATGCATTCCTTTACCCAAAGCTATGAAGCGTTGTTCAATAAAAGGGCAAGAAAATATAAGACGATGGATAAAGACGGAATCACAGAAACGGACTTTCGACAACTAATCTTGGATGAATATACTTTTTTGAAACGTCCTGTTTTTATAGTAGACGACGAGATTTTCGTTGGTAATAGTAAAAAGGTAATTGCACAGCTGAAGGAAAAATTGGGGTAGTCAAGACCAAATCAGACCATCAGTGACTCCAATCTATGAGCTCAATCCAATAGTTTTTTATACGTTCTAGATAACGGAACTTCCCCTTTGTTTATCAAGACTATATAATCTGAATTTACCTGCTTAATGAAGTTAACATTCACGATGTAGGATCTATGACTCTGCCTGAAGTTGGTGGGAAGCTCTTGTTTGATTTGACTCAGCTTTCCTCTAACAAAATGCTCTTTTCCATTTACCAAAAACAATTTAAGGTAATGATCGTCTGCTTTGATGTAAATTAAATCTGAAATATATACCTTGGTTCGATCCTTTAAAATGATATGATCTTTTTCAACGATTTTCTTTAGCTCTTCTATTTTACGCTTACTTTGGATTTTCTCATCCATCAAATCGTCTCTTAACTTTATTCGCTCGTAATCAATTCGCCTGATGTAATTGGTTACTCCTACCGTAAAGAACAGAATTTCGAATGTACTTCCAATCATATAGGCACTCTCATACATAGAGCCAAAATCAATATTATAGGCGCCTAATGATAGAAATATGAATTCTAAGATAATGGCAGACATAGGAATGAGTAAAAGAGATCCATAAGCCATTAAATAAAGTATACTTTGAGATCTGTTATATCTAATATTGGCAATTCCTGCCGCAATAATACTGATGAAAAAAACAACAATAAATGCATATTGTTGATACATCAAAACAAGGATGTAGGTTTCAAATACTCCAAGGTGACTCAGTATTTTTAAAACAATATAAGTAACCATGTAAGTGATTGCCAGAAAACGCAAATAACGAGCGAATTTTGGCAGATTTTCTCGTAGATTCAAAAAAGAAATAGCAAAAAACACCATCAGTATCATCACCAAGCTTACTGAATCTTGATACACAAAGTCTACATACCAGTGTCCATTAGTTATTCCAAACCGATGCATAAACCCTCCTAAACAGAAAACCATGTAAGCAAAAGCTAAAAGGTACAATGCATATTCATAAAGCATTCTTCTCTTCAGCGTAATGGCAATAAATGAAGAACATAAAAAGAGGACCAAAACAAATCCAAAATAAATCCCATAACTGAATGTAACTTTTTGGTTTTTTTTCTCAAAGACATCTTTTTCGTAAATACGAATGGGTAATTTGATTAAGGAAGATTTCCTTAATTCCATATAAATTGTATCCTTTGATTTGGGAGCTAACGTTAGAGAAGCATTCATAAACCTATTGAAATCTGTTCGCTCCTCTTCTGGAACCATCACTCCTGTTTTCGCAAACATTTCAAAATTAGAAGACGACTTGTAAAACATTGCTTGGTGAATGTATAAATTACCCACCTGTACTACAATATCTTGAGGATCATCAGAATTGTTAGTCACAATGAGTTTACACCACCATCCTTTGTTATGGCCTGAAAAATTAGCAATGTTCCGATAAGGCAATAAAGAATCTGGCTTAGTTTCGAAGACTTTTTTTGCTTGTTCTAGTAAGTATTTGTTGTTATCAATGACTTCAATGTAGCCACTAGCATCGTATTTTTGAAAACCTCGCTTTAAAAGAACTTCTTTGCCTTGATTTTGAGCCTTGGAAACTTCTGGAAGTAATAGAAGGCAAAACCAAAAAACGAATGCTAATTTCAAAAACTTATCCATAGAAATCTTCACAGAGGAAATATAGTTCTTTTTCAAGAAAGGCACCAAATCAACAGTTCTTGAAGCTATTGAATTGCTCCTTAGAACGGAATCCTAACTCCTACATAAAAGTTGAAATTACTATAGATATCTTTGTTATCTACTTCAACGCTTTCCCAAACACCAATACCTCCCGGTTGTAGTGTAAAATTGGTATAATCAACGGAGAAATCACTATCGCTAAATTCGTCTTTCTTATTATTGAAATCATAACTCCACACCCAATTCAATCCCACATTGATGTACTTTAGAAATGTATATTCAAAATTACCTCCAATACCACCGCCGTTCACCGTTAATACAATATCTTCTTCCATTGACTGATTGTTAGAAGAGTTTCGTACTGTTCTGGTAACGGGAAACTGCATATTACTCACTTGACTCCACATAATGGTGTAAGACATTCCATTTAAAAACGCCCATTTTTCTGGTGCATAAAAAGTTACTCCTAATCCAAATTGATAGGCGCTTCCGCTTCCGAGGACATCATTTGAGTCTATCGCATAAGAGCCCATAATATTCCAACCGATACTTTCCGAATATATTTGGCCATAATGTAAACTAGCATAGTCTACATCGCCAGAAATATAATTTAATGCTATATAACTCATTTCTCCCTCGGGTATGAGCGAAAAGAGTTGAAAAGCCGCTTGACTTACACCTGCAGCCGCAACATCTCTTTTCTGTTCATTTGAATACAATCCCGATTTTTCCATCAAATTATACGCTCGTAGATAATCGCCTCTTCCAATTGCATCTTTCACCGACTTTCTTGTGACATCATCTAAACTCATCTTTTTAGACTCGTATTTTCTTTTTATCTCACGCTTGCTTTTGGTTGTTCCACCAGCTGTACTATTGTCAACTTTTATCTTTATTTCATTATTGGTAATGTTTGTTTCATCATAACAAGAAGGAGCCCTTACAATTTTATTCACATATGCCGATTGATGTATGATTCCCACACTATTAAAAAGTAATTCTAACTCATTTTTTGATGAACAGTAATTGTTAAACCTTAATTGATTTGAACTAGGGGTTCCCATTGCTGGGATATTTTGGAAGTTTATCCCTGTATTTCGCGTGTATATTGAAATATCAATGACCCCAGGAGATTGGCAAGCTTTCCAATTTCCATTTACCTTCTTATATGCTCTCTCTATTTTTGCACTAATAGAAACTCTATTCTTGTCATATTCTGGAGAGCACTGTACCCCATATCCAAGCGTATAAATAATATCATACTTGTATTCATTATGGTTTTCATCATATCCATTTATTGTGATGCTTTTAGATGCATTTCTTGACTCTTGACTAACAACAGGGCTCGAAACAAATACAATCACTGCTACTAGTATGACTAATTTTTTCATCGTTCAGGTTTTTTAATTCAAAATGAAGGTTTGTGAAATCAAATCGATACGATGAAACTATAATCGACTCACGTAAAATTCAAAAAAATGTCGTGAATTACACGTAAAATAACGCCAAGCGCAAGTACAAAAAGAAAGAGTTCGGAAATAGAAGCTGTGCGCTCTATCGACTTTGTAGATATGTATTTACCCTCAAGAGAGAGTTCTCACGAATGTCTTGCCAGAATAAGTTGATATCCCCAGCATGATAATTCTTTAAGAAAGACATAAAAAGTCGTAATGGAAACTTTGGATTGCTGGACCAAATCAAACCATCAGTAACTTCAATCTTGAGTGCTTGATCGTAGATTTTTTTATTGGTGTATAAGAAACCTTTGTGTTGTTCCAACTTGGTCTTTCTTGAATCGTCCCAAGTAATCGGGTTGGTAGTCACACTTCCGTCATACCAATTCTTATCTTTCTTCGGATAGTTGCCTTTCTTAAAGGTATTCCAACTGACAAATCCACCTATTTCATTTGGTTGCATCATGGGTTTGATGGTTTTGAATTGATTGGGTTTCACTCGAATTCCAGGAATGTACGCTGCAATCAATTGCTTCTGCAATGGTTTATTATCAAAAAACTCGGCTAACAATCGTAGGGTATGTGTTGTCCCTTGGCTATGTCCTACCATCACAATAGGTCTGCCTTGATTGTATTTTTTCAAGTAGACCTCAAAGGCTTTTTTAACATCTGAATAGGCCAAATCTTGTGCTTCTTTTCCTCCTGCATTGAACATTCGATAAGAACGCAAATGAGCTTGGCGGTAATAAGGAACATAGACTCTTCCTGAAGTAGCAAATGCTGAAGCTTGCATTAAAACTGCTTTTCCTAAGACACTTTGGTTTTGCTCAGCATCGTCCATAGGAACATTCCAACGAATGTCTTTTTTATCTGTGAAGACTGTTGGGTAGACGTAAAAAACATCTGCTTGTAAAGTGTCTATTTGTTGAGATGCAAAGACCTTAAAATCTTCGGTGTATTTGTTTGGTAAAACTGCCCATGAAGAGAGCAAGTGATAGTTAGGTTCTTTAGGTACATCTGCAAGTCGGAATTCCTGCGTTTTGTAAGTTGATTTGCATCCTACTAAAAATAGTACCGTGAGCAGTAAACAGACTTTGAACAAAGTATACAATCTCATCAACTATTCTTTTTCAATGCGATTTTGAGTTTGTTGATAACTCAAATCCCATTCTTCTTCATACAAGGATTCATAGGTAATTTGCACATCCCAAGGAAGCACATAAGCTCCTTCATTCAGTTTTAAATATTTGTTGATTTTGACAACATCTTTCATATTTGCTCTGAACATAAATAGCGTTTGAGATTCATCTACCGAAATGATACTTTCTCCACTTAAATTGGAAGTTGACAATAGGCTACCATATTCATCTAATTTTGGAAAAATAGTACCAATAAAAAAATCAAAATCTAGCGGATAAATATCGGATTCATGAACAATTCGCGCTTTTTTTATAATGGCAGGCCCTAAACCTTTGTTCTTCACTAAAAATCTAAACGTCACCAAAGAATCACCCGACTGAACATTCGTATTAAACACCAATCTAGGCTTTACAGAGAGCCTACTTTGATCTCTCATAATGTTGGTTTGATAAATAAAGAAGATCAGCGACAACAAACTCACTAACATGGCAGAAAGTCCAAGAATTCTGTCTGTGTTTATGTTAATTTTTTTAAAACGTGCCATCAAAACAATGGTTATTCAGACTTATAATCTTCGTAGGATTTCTCTTCCACCAAATCCGAACCTGTAAACAAATTGATTTCCTTTTTTACATCTGAGCGATTATCATTGGTATAGTACACCGCACGTGCCAAATCAATAAAGGTTTGACCAAAGTCTTTTGCACGTTCACATTCGCGAATATCGTCTTCAATGTCCCACAACTTTTTATTGATGGTCAACAAATCTTGATGCAGTTTTTTCAACTGGGATTCATCTTTGCAAGATGCATAGATGCTTTGAACATCTGGTGTCAATACATCATATTCATGTTGAATGTTCTTGAGTTTATTTACATCTTTAATTTGAGATAGTTTGATCTCTAAAATGGTGTACTTATCTATAATTTCTCCGTTGGAAACTTCTATCTTCATAAAAAAACTTTATACAAACTTACGTTCAACAATCGCCATAAAACGTTCTTCAAACTCTTCTTTTTCCGACCAGTTGTAATCTGGCTTTACCATTTTATTGATAAACTTTTTTGCCTCTTTTTCAGTTTTGAAGGTATTTAACTGAGACACCACTCGATTGAAATCTTCTTGACTTCCATCAAACAGATTTTTCACAAAAGCGATGCGATCGTTCAAACCAATTTGGATATCACCCTGCAATTTATCATTCAATGATTTCTTTGGTGCATTTTCAAAAAGATCAGCTACCACGTCTACCGCAATGGTATCCTGAAGCTCTTCTTCCAAAGAAGGCATCTTCTTTTCAACCTTATCCTCTAATGGTTCTTCCAATTCAAAGGTCAACACCTCTTCCTCTTTTTCTTCTGATTCAGGTCCTTCTGTTGTTTCCTCAACAATTTCCTCTTCAATAGCTTCAACTTCTTCTAGAGACTCTGAATCATCCTCAACAGTTGCTTCTGCTTCACTTTCTTCCGCTACTTCTTCAATGATTTCTTCTTCCGTATCTTCAACTTTTGGAGCTTCTTCAGTATATGCTTCTAAATCGTATTTAATGATCTCTTCCTGCTCTTCAGCTTCTGTAATTTCTTCTTGAGTTTCCTCCTGCACCTCTTCTTCAACTAGTTCCTCTGATGCCGCCTCCACTGCTTCATCCTGATTTGATGCCGGTTCCGCTATAACTTCCTCAACCTCTTGTGCCTCTATCACTTCCTGAACAGTATTTTCAATTTTTTCAAGAATTTCTTCTTTGGTGTGCTCTGGATTTGGAATATTATTGATGTATTCTTCCACATATGCTAGCACCGCTAGTTTCTCATAAACCTCGTATGCTTTGCTCTTTAAAGCAAAGACATCTTCTCTGTTTTTCATCTGCAATATGCTGTGTGCTAAACTGGTGAGATCAGCAGCCAATTTTTTGTGCATAAGTTGTGTTCTTTAAATCAAGGTTGAAGTTAATTTTTAATAAATTTGCCTACGCTCACGCAGAACGAAACAAACTCTTACAAAGTTTAAAATTACAAAATGTTTCTCGAAAATACGGTAAATCATACGGAACAATTTGGCTGGATCGAAGTTATTTGTGGCTCCATGTTTTCTGGGAAAACAGAAGAGCTAATTCGACGTTTAAAGCGTGCTCAATTTGCCAAACAACGCGTGGAAATTTTTAAGCCAGCCATTGATACTCGTTATGATGAAGAAGAGGTGGTTTCACACAATGACAATCGAATTCGTTCTACGCCAGTGCCTGCTTCTTCTAATATTTTGCTTCTTGCAAACGAGGTAGATGTTGTGGGAATTGATGAAGCCCAATTTTTTGATGATGAAATTGTAAGAGTCTGCAACGAATTGGCCAATCGCGGGATTCGAGTAATTGTTGCTGGATTGGATATGGACTTTAAAGGAAATCCATTTGGACCAATGCCTGCTTTGATGGCCACTGCAGAATATGTAACGAAAGTACATGCTGTTTGTACGCGAACTGGAAACCTAGCCCATTATAGTTATCGAAAAGCCGCGAGCGAGAATATTGTTTTGCTCGGGGAGACTCAGGAATACGAACCTCTAAGTAGAGCCGCATATTACAAAGCAATGAAAGAGGCACAACAGCGAAAAGAAGCTGAAAAAAATTCTGAAACAAGCCCAGAATAGATCGAATGAACAATCATGTAAGCGTACTTGAAATTGATGGAAAAGCGCTAGAGCATAACCTCAATTATTTCAAACAAAAGCTGCAGCCCAACACCAAAATCATGGCTGTGGTCAAAGCTTTCGGTTATGGAAGTGATGGAACCTTAGTTGCCTCATTTTTACAAGACAAAGTTGATTATTTTGCTGTGGCATATACCCATGAAGGAGCAGCCTTACGAGAAGCAGGAATAGAAACTCCTATTTTAGTTTTGCATCCTCAAATTCAGAACTTCCATCAATTGGTTCAAAACAGACTGGAACCAAGCATTTACAACTTTAAGACATTAAATGCCTTCTTGGATTATGCAGATGAATCTTTACTGATGGATTACCCCATCCAATTGAAGTTCAACACAGGGTTGAACAGGCTTGGACTTTGGCATAACGATATTCCTTTGATTCTCTCAAAGATTAAAGCCTCTAGGCATGTAAAAATTCAAGGACTCCTTTCTCATTTAGCAGCAAGTGAAGATCACGATGAACGAGAGTTCACCATTGGACAATTGAACAATTTTGCCGCGATCGTCAAACAAATCTACCAGCATTTGGATTACCAACCTATGATTCACACTTTGAATACATCGGGCGTGGTTAATTATTCGCAGGCTCAATTTGACATGGTACGAATTGGAATTGGTTTGTATGGTTTTGGTAATGATGCTCAAGAGACCGCTCAACTGAAGAACACACACATTTTAAAATCCATCATTTCTCAAATTCATATGATTGAGCCTGGTGAAACCGTTGGTTACAATCGTGCGTTTATTTCCAAGGGCTTTTCAAAAACAGCCACAATTCCCGTAGGTCATGCCGATGGGATTTCTCGTCGACTAGGAAATGAGAAAGGATATGTGACCATTGCTGGGCAAAAAGCTCCCATCATCGGAAATGTATGCATGGACATGATTATGGTGGATATTACCAAGATCAATTGCAAAGAAGGTGATGAGGTAATCATTTTTGGCAATCAACAAGACATTCTTCACATGTCCGAAGAAGCAGAGACCATTTCTTATGAAATCTTAACAGCGATTTCCCAGAGAATCAAACGCAAGTTGACACTTTGATTTTTTTTGCTACATTTAACACTTTATTAACTAATTAAATTTAACTAATATGGGAATGCTGAAAGAATTCAAGGAATTCGCAATGAAAGGTAACCTCGTCGATATCGCTGTCGGTTTCGTAATGGGTGCTGCCTTTAAGCAAGTAGTGACTTCATTCACTGGGGGAATTGTGTCGCCACTAATTGGTTTGATATTCAAAGCAGACTTCAAAGACTTGAAGTATGTATTGACAGAAGCTGATGCAGACAATGGAATTAAAGAATCTGCAATTTTGTATGGTGAATTTATCACCAATGTGATTGACTTTATCATTGTAGCGTTTGTGATGTTCATGATGATCAAAGGAATCAATGCAACGAAGAAGAAAGAAGCACCGGCGCCACCGCCACCGCCTGCAGGACCAACTCAAGAAGAGTTACTAGCGGAAATTAGAGATTTATTATCGAAACAGAAATAAATACAATGAAACCCTCCTTCGCCTAGGCTTCGGAGGGTTTTTTATTTTACTTAATTTAGTGGCGATAACCATCTTACTATGAAAAGAGTCTTAACACTTACTATCCTACTTTCTATACTCTGCCTTTCTTGTAATAGAATTTCTCAAAAAGCAAAAACCACCATCAATAAAACTGGTGAGACTGTTGGAGAAACTGCCACTGAATTCTTTGAAGGTGTCGCAGTAGGTGTAGACAAAACATTGGAATGTGACATCGTATTGTCCGATGACTTAAAAAAGAAAGGTCTCAAAACAGGAACCTTTTCCATCAGCGGCGAAACCGGTGGAGAAAACAACAATGAGCTCACCATCTATTTCATTTTTGAAAAAGACTTTCAGAGAAGTGTTCTTGCCAAAGCATACAACAAAAAAGGGCTGGAGATTGGAAGGTCTAAAATCACTGTCTCAGGAACCAAAGATGGTGCTGGGTATTTCGATTTTAAATTTGATGAAAGAACAGATATTGGTGTTCGAAACAAGATTGTGATCGAATAATCAGACTCTTTGCTCTATTTCTGTAATAACTTCTTGAACTAGTTCGTGTTCTTCAGACAATCCTATTTCTAGAAAACACAACTTGATATTCTCCAACTCTTCTATAGATTGGTATTTGTATTTGGATTCATTCTCAAAGTCCAAGCCTTGTTGCTTTAAGATTTCTTTCCACCAATCATTCAACTCACAATCCATCAATAATAACCATCTTGTTTCCTTAGAGCGATTGAACATTTCGTGATCTTTCGTTACATCTGGCAACCAACATTCGCCGTTTTTCATCGGAATTCGTTCTCCATTATAGTAGGTATGCACATCTTCATTGGTCGCTACAGGAATGTTGAGTCGAATCCAATTATGCTTCAATCCTTTGTCTCCATCATCATGCTTTTCAATGGTTCCACCGGGCAGTAAATTTTGAGATCGAAATGTAAACTTATTACATTGAAAAGTGTTTAACACTTCTTGCAAGTATGCGCATTTTTGAAGCTCCTCACTCAAGTGAAAGCTCTCTCCTTTCTCGTTCAATTCCCCATTCGCATTTGGTAGAATTAAATGCGTCCCAATCAATGAGTTTTTGGTGTATTGATTTCGAATCGGTTGAAAGGAGCTAGAAATGGATTCTAGTTCTCGTTTCATTCGATCAGCATCAAATTGAAATGGAAGCTTAATGGCGCTTTGCATGCACGGAGTTCTAAAAAATCAAAGATACCTTTTTCAAAAGAGGCAGGAAATAGGTATATTTACTGTAATGCAGCAGGATTCTAATGAAAAGTGAAATTATTCCATACAACTTGATTCGAAAATTAGCTCCCGGAGTTGCCAATCGGCAAACGGTCATGAATCATTTAGGGAAACCCAAAGTGGTCTCTTATGGAAATGATTTCAAAGTCATTTACAAATATCCCAGTGAAGGTGTGGAAGTCGTGATCAGAATTGGAGAAAAAGCGACCTGTTCCATTGTAAAAACCATTGTTATTTCATCACCTTTAAAAAATTCAACGTCAGAAAGTCTCGATGTTGGAATGTCATTCAATAAGGCAAAATCCATTTGTAATGCCCATTACGAATTGGAACTGGACACCGATAATAGTCGTATTTACTCACTTGGTGACC
>CAZTFN010000138.1:0-10392 GCA_964612905.1 uncultured Flavobacterium sp.
GGTCAAAGAATTTCTTTAATGCTGGCACTACAATGGTTACAGGAGGCTCAGACTTGTGCTCTTCCGATCTTTAGTATAGGTCAAAGAATTTCTTTAATGCTGGCACTACAATGGTTACAGGAGGCTCAGACTTTACAGTGATTTTTCCCATACAAGAGGTTCCTTCATTAATTGCTATTTCGGGACCTTTTGCGGAAGTCCATTTGAATCCACTAAAGGACTCTTCATCTTTTTCAAATTCTACATGGACTTCAAATAAGGCTCCTCCTCTTAGCAAACTCTGAACTAACTGATCGTTCTTCACCGTGGTCATCATCCCTTTTTGCGTAATTGGGAAATCAGATACATAGGTTACTTTGGCTTTCATGAATCCAAATTCTTGAGGTTGCACTGTTGAAGGAACCACCAATGCTTCCATTCCCTCCTTAACCTTTTTACCGTCTTGTGAAGGGATGTAAAGAACTCCTCTTAATTTCTCGTCATTTCCCTGATTTTGATTTTTCAATTTGAACAATGGAGATCCTTGCCTAACGATAACTCCAGCATCGGATAGTACTTCAACTACTTCTCCTGCATAGGAACTTCTAATGTTGGTTTGGATTTCGTATCGCTCTTGAAGGCTTTCCAATCTTCGCTTAGATTCAGCAATTCGTTGCTTGCTCATCGTAATTTTTTGTTGTAGGTCGAAACCGATAGTCAACTGTTGACTAGAAGTTTGAACCAATTGCCCTTTGAGCCTTTCTATAGAATTATTGGAAGCCTCTATTTGTTGTTCTGTATTGGCCACTTGTGGTCTTGTAATCAAACCTTTCTCGAGGAGATCCTTTTCCGTGATCAATTGATTTTTAAGAAAATCAAGATTTTTCTTTTCAGAGGCGATCTGTAATTCAATCGTATTTCTTTGTTGATCAATCAACTTTCCCTGCAAACGAGAGTCTTGATTTCCGAAGGAAGACAATTGTTGTAAGTCGAATTCTCTTTCCTTCAATGTTGCCTTTGCATCGTCGATTTGTTGAAGTAAATCTGGCTGTTCTATCACAGCAATAATCTGATCTTTCTCAACGTTGTCTCCAATATTTACTTTCAGGTCTATCAATTGCCCTTGTGAGGTTGAAACTACTTCATGAATTTCTCCTCCAAGAAGTACCCCGACAACATTCAATTTTGTTTTGATATTGCCAAAGAAAGCCCAAGCAATTCCTGTTCCAAGGACCAATGCAATTGTACATAAGGCAATCCATCCTTTAGGGCTGGTCACTTTTATTAGTTGATCTAACTTTTCTGGTGTGGAAAGCTTTTCTAGTGCGGCTTTCCTGTAAAATCCTGCTGCCATGTTATTTATTTTTAGCTTTTATCTTTATAATGGTATGGTGTAAAACAAACTTTTGTTAATACTAGAGACTCCTTGCCCTGCTAGTAAAGTTCCTGTTTCATATCTAAGGTTAATGATGGCTACTGCAAACTGCTGTTTGGCCGATAGATATTCTAATTCTGCAAAAGTCAATCGCTCTTGAAATTGAATTAGGTTTAATAGAATGGTCAGTCCGTTCTTAAATTTTATCTGCTCATTATCATATACCTCTTGGTAGAAGTCTAATGACTGTTTTGCTTTTTCTAATACTTGAATACTATTGCTTAGGTTGTTCAAAGCAATTGACACATTCAAGTCTATATTTCGTTGTAAGTTGGAGTTGGAAATCTCCTGATCTTTTAATGCTGTTTGGTTTTGGATGTATGCTCCTTGCGCTTGATTGTTATTCACTGGGAAAGAGAAATTCAGGCTAATTCCGTATCCAAAATTCCTTCCATCTGCTTGTGAGAATGTTGAGAAGGCTGTTCCAAACCCGTTTCCTAGTGTATTTCCTCCATAGTTCACAAAACCTGTTAGGTCTACCTGTGCTCTTTTATTGTTCTCTGCAAGCCTTAATTGCAATTCTAGAGATTCCTGGATCTTTTTTGCTGCTTCAATGTCTTTTCTATTTTTTCGAGCCAGCTCAATGAAACCTGACTCGTTGGTACTGGATAGATATCCAGATTCTGCTATGGTTGGAAACTCATCTGTAGGGTCGCCCAATAGTTTACTATCTTCTTCGCTCAAACCAATTGCTCTACCTAAGTTCAGCCTAGCACTAAATAGGGCTTGTTCTGCAGCTTTGGTTTGTCTTTCTTGATTGGCCAAGTCTGCCTTCACTTGAGATAAATCTCCAGCAGGTCTCTTATCCGCCTTTACCAATTCTTCGGTAACTTCAAGCACTCGACGTACTCTTGCTTCGTTCTCTTGAAATATTTTTAACCTTTTAAAGGCGGCAACATATTGCCAATAAGTAGATCCTGTTTGTAACAATTCAAAGGAGTTGGCGAATACTGCATTGTCATTAGAACTTTCCAATGATAGTTTAGAAGCTTCTTCAAGCGCTGTTGCGATAGTTCTACCTCTCCCTCTCATCAATGGTTGGGTCAAAGAAAAAGTACTTGACATGTTGTGATCTCCAATATACTCAGCCGTAGTTCGATTGAATCTATTAAGAATTGAATTATCATTTGATAATGAATAACTCACAGACAGATCCATGCGTAAGCTAGAACGAAAGGCTTTCTGCAAACCTAAAGAGGCGGATGTATTTCTTGAATTGAGAAGACCGCCATCAACAAATTGCCTTCTAAAATCTTCATCATAAAGGTTTAACTCAGATCGTCCGGTAGAGATTCCAGAAAGCAAACGGTAGTCGAAAGCGCTCTTCTGTATTTGTAACGCACCTTCTGCATTGTTAATAATCAATAAATTCCTTTTGACAAGAGGACTTTTCTCGAGAGTAACTTGAGATAATTGGACTACATCAACGGGGACTGTTGATTGTCCGTATGCAGAAAGCATACAAAAAGTGAATAGGATTAAAATAACTGATCTTGGGTGCATTGCAAATAATTTATACTTCAGAAAACTTTTTTAATATTTGTCCAAATCTGGACCCTGCCTGAGAAACTCCATCGAGAACTTTTTCATCGATAGCATCTACCTCCTCAGGGTTTCCATATCCTAATTGACTGGTCGTTTTACGAAGTCTGTTAGAGAGGAACAGAGAAATTGCATAGTAAAAGTTAGCTTTGAATTCTAAATTGTTTGCCAACCTACTATTCATTAACTCTCTTGAAATGCAATAAACTGCAGTGGGTTGTGTAGCAATCACAGATACAGAAGGTGGTCTAGATTCAAGGAAAGACATTTCTCCAACAATCTCACCAGGACCGATTAACGCAATATGTCTATCACTATCACTATCGGTAACTGACATTTCCCCTGAAAGGATGATGTACAAGTTTTCAATCGTCTCGCCTTTGCGAATTAATCTGTCTCCAGTTTCTAATTCTGCTTTACTACCATTGTTAATCATCCATTCGATATCCAAATCGTTCAAATGTCCGAGTAAAAAAAGTACGCGTTTCATAATAATTCTAATTTGATTTTATTGAGGCTAAGTTAGGAGCTGAACCTATTTTAAAACTGACAAGGAATCGGTAGAAAATGACATTTTAAAGTTTCTATAAAAAAGAAGAAAAGTGACCCATTTGGTCACTTTTCAATTGCGAGAAAATATTGCAAGTCTTAACTGTTGGCGATAGCGTCAAGCGTTTCTAAGGGGTGTGTTACGACATAAGTAAATACGTCCCAAAAAGAAACTTCGTCGTCTCCATCAGCACCACCAGCAACCAATTCCAATTGATCTTCGCTTAGCTCCATATCGTCTAATTGTGGTTTTGCTGGTATCGGAATGTACAAACACTCTGGATTGCTTTGATCAATAAATACAATCTCCTTATCGGTCTCTATTGTTTTCCCTAAAAACTTTTCTAGCGTAGCTTTAGGATTGTTTATCAATTCTTGCTTGAATGTTTCATCTTCCCAAGCTTTCGAGATGATTTCTCTGATATTATCTTTTCCTTTTTGATTGTGCGTGCTTTGTTCCATAATACTCGTCTTAGTGTTAATTGATAATGGGATGATTCCTACCATCGTTATTTTTAATTTTTAATGAAAAAGTCAAGCTCAAGATATTTTGTGAATTCTTGTGAAAACTGCCAATTCAAAGGTTACAAATGACAGTTTTACAACGTACCAAAAAAAAGAAAAGTGACCACGAATGATCACCTTTGTTCAACCTAATAGCAATACCTTACAGGTCGTGAGTCTTATAGAATTCCGGATATAAAATTATAAAGCCCTTTTCCTGTTTCAATTGGGTGTGTAATTACATATCCAATAACTGGCCATGGAGAAGGAACGTCTTCACCACCTCCTGATACCATTTCTAATTGTTCTTCATTCAACTCCATATCTTCTAAACTTGGTTTAGGAGGAATGGTGATATACACATTGTTTGGATTTGACTTATCTAAAACCACTATTCTGCTATCCGATTCAAAGCTTCTTCCCAGATAATCTTCTAAAGTTGCTTCTGGATTGTTCACCAAAGCTTGCTTGAACTCCTCATCATTCCAAGCTTTGTTTAAGATTTTAGTCATTACTTTTTCTAATTTCTGTTCTTTCATTGTTTTCTCCATAATTGTAATTTTTATAACAGTTATACTTTATTGATCGCTGTAGTTCTTTATCAGTATTCGGAACTACAGACTTATAAAACACTAACTTACAGACACCTAACACCTTAAAACAGACAAAATACCCGTGATAACAGACATCTTTAAAACCAAATTAAGGCAAAAAAAAAGCGATCTTAATCAGATCGCTTTTTTAGATGCATTGCTAAAATTATTTTAACTACTCATGATCCATTACGTACTTCAATGCATCCAAAGGATTTGTAGCAATGGTATATATCGCATCCCAGAATGATGAGTCTTGAGCTCCACCAGTCGCTAATTCTAACTGGTCTTCATTTAGCTCTACATCATCTAGAACAGGTTTTATTGGAAGGTTTAAATAAATATGATCAGGATTCGTTTGGTCTTCTATGACAATTTTCTTTCCCTTTGGAAGCTGTGCTTTTCTGCCTGTAAATTCATTCAGTGTTTGTACGGGATTTTCCAGTAATTTCTTTCGGAAGGATTCATTCCTCCAAAATTCTCTATAAATCTCGGCTAAAAACTCTTGTCCCTTTTTTTCTGTAGGAGTTAATTGCATTGCTTTGATGATTACCAACCAATCTTAAGATTGATCTTATTTTAAACATAGCTCAAAAGTATTTGGCAAATGACTGACAAAACTGATAAAAAGACTGATAAATGATTTTTTTGTCTCAAAAGATTTTTTCTCATAAAACGCCATATAGAGAGAAACACTGGCTCGATTCAAAGTACAGATCTGTGTATGGATCTTTAGGTACTTTTGGGACTTAATAAAACCGCGCCATGTTCCTCTCTCTAGCTGAACAATAAAAACATCACATGTCTTGCAATGTATACTTTTCTTTATGAGATCATATCGCAATTAGCATTGCTAATACCTTCTCTCATTCAATAGATCTTTTGGATAGATATCATATTGTTGTTTAAATAATTTTGAAAAATAATGTGTATCATAGTAACCAACAGCATAGGAAACTTGTGATATGGTATCATATATATAATCATCAATAAACTGTTTTGCTTTGTGTAACCGTAATACGCGTATATACTTATTGGGAGTCAAATGCAGTAGGTTTTTGATTTTTCGGTGCAGCTGACGCTCACTTACGGCCATTTTAAAAGAGAGATCGTATAAATTCAAGTCCTTTTGTTTGATACTTTTATTGATCTCATCTTCCATCTTTATCAACCAGTCAGAATCTTGTTTTGAGATTTTATTAGGATTGATTTCATCTTTACACATTGATTTTACCCGATCGTTGGAGTAATAAATTTCATAAATCAATGGAACCCGTTCCTTTACTTGATTTCCACCTGCAATCCTCACCACCTCTTCGATGATGCTTGCTATTTCTTGACTACTGGAAAAAATAACGTCATTCGTTCCTTGAGATCGGTAATCTTTAGCATTCATCTTAGAGTATTTCTCATTTGCCTTCATGATAGAAGCAAGAGGCGCCTCAATGTTCTTTACCAACTGCATAAGAACATCTGAAGAGTTTAAATCTGTTCTGTTTTCATCAAAATTCATCATAAGACCGTTTTTAATTCTTCTGTTTTTAAGCTGCTTGCGAGTTCGCTTGATCTCCAAATACAGCGTAGTCTTCTGACGCTTCGTTTATTCCTTCTTCTACTAGGTGCTTGTTTTCATTGTAGAAGTTAATTAAGCCATCGTAGGTCATTCCTACTGGGATTGTTTCTGAGCCCAAATAATCAATAGATTCTCCAATTACATTGGTTTTAATCCCAAGCAAATTGAGTACTCTTAAAAGTTTACTATCAATTTCTGCGTATGCAATGTTTCCTTTTTGCTCACAAATTGGAGTGATTGCGCATACCATCAGTTGTTTGAATAAGTTGATATCACGAATTCCCTTTTTAATAGCAAACCGACCGATATGATAGATCTCATTGATATTAGGTTCGTTAATCGCTAAAAGAGGGTTGATCCCGAAAATCTTCTGCAAAGGGAGTACGTCAATAAAGTTCCATTTCAAAACTCTAATTGATCCTAAGATAGAACCTGATGCGTCCTTACTTACAAATACCTTCGAATTTTCATAGTATTTTACCTCCTCCTGGTAGATAGATTCGATATCATCATTATAGCCTTCTGGAAGCTGATTGTCTGAATGATGATTAAAATTTTCCTTTACCACAAACTCAGCTAGATTAAACATGTGATTTTTGTGGAGTTTTTCTAAATAGTTTTTTGAGAGTGTCATGAGTAATAATTTTCTCTCAAATCTATCTAGCCCACAGCCCTACTGCGTTACACAAAAGTGTAGTGCTGAGATAGTTAGGCAAAAACTACCCTTTCGGGTAGTTTTTAAAAAAGTACTATCTTTGCCCAAAAACCCTCTATGAAATGGCAGATGTAAGTGACTTTTTTTCCTTTAAAAACACCGTTGACAATATTTCCAATGATGAGCAAAAGCAGACTTCTAATTACCTACAACCCATTGAAGCTTTTGCAAGAACTACCTACAAGAGCATCTATGTAATTGATTATCAAGAAAAAGGATTCGAATACGTATCAGACAATCCTTTATTCTTATGTGGGCATACGGCCGCAGAAGTGCAGGAAATGGGATATGCTTTTTACTTTAAATATGTAATTGAAGAAGACTTAAATCTTTTACTGAAAATCAATACAGTAGGTTTTGATTTCTACGAAAAGATTCCTTTAGATGAACGGAAGAACTATACCATATCTTATGATTATCATCTCAAAAATCAAGAAGGAAAGAAAATTTTGATCAACCAGAAGTTGACTCCTATGTTTTTGACCAATGATGGTAAGATTTGGAAAGCACTATGTATCATCTCGATGTCTCCAGAAAGTAGTGCCGGAAATATTAAAGTATATAAGAAAGGAGATAATAAAATTTTTAACTACGATCTAGAAGGAGATTTCTGGAAAGAGACGCAAGTGATTAAATTATCGAGTAGAGAGAAAGAAATTCTGCAATACTCAACACGTGGTTACACCATCAGTGAAGTTGCAGATGCTATCTTTGTTTCACCTGATACCGTGAAGTTTCACAGAAAAAAACTGTTTGATAAGCTGGACGTTGCCAACATTTCTGAAGCAATAGCTTATGCTACCAATAACAGGCTGGTTTAGCTATTCATTCATTATTGTGGAAATATAAAACTTAGGAAACTTTTTGTATTCTTTTCCTGTTGCAATCTTAAAAAGAAGATTTGCACTCATTCCTGCAACCGTCCATGAAGCAATTGACAATTGTGGTGGAGGCAGTACCTCTTTTTCGTTTTTATATTTTTCAATGATCTCATCGATCCATTCATGTGGGGTCCGCCAAAACTTCAAATAGTTTGAGGTATATTCTACCATTTTTACTTCATTGAATTTTTCATCAGGTTTTTCAATGGAGTTCAAGGCAAGTCCGTCTGGAGCAATCACAGCAACCAAACCTCCCCAACCTAAATTGTATGGATGTAAAACAGGAATATTTTCTTGTTGACAGATTTGATCAAAAACTAAGGGAACATCTGACGAGAAATCAAGTGCATTGATCGCTATCTTATGTCCTTGAATGTATTCCTTTGCATTTTCTGAAGTGAGAAAACAGTTGTGGGTTGTAATCTTTGCATTTCTGTTGATAGAGAGCAACCTTCTTTTGACGGCATCTACCTTATATTCTGCAATATCCTCTTCCGTATAATTTTGACGATTTAGATTCGAAGCCTCAACTTGATCACCATCTATGATGGTAATATTTTCGAATCCCAGTCGTAAGGCACACTCGGCAATGACGCTTCCTATACCCGCTCCACCAAGGAGAATTGGATAATTTTTGATGACTTCTTGTTCTTCTTCACTCAAGTAAATTCTGTTTCTACTGTATCTGATGTCTATCATTTAGTTGTTGTTTGTAACAAAAATAATACGCAAAAGGCGTCTATGTTTTACTCAAAAGGGTAGTTTTTGTTATGATATCTTTAAATAGATACCAATAAGACTGTAATGATCATCTGTTGTTACATAGAGTGAAGATTTTAGGAGGGTAAAATGAGATGAATCTCAACATTCTTGGGGGAACTAATTTTTACAGTGATCAAACCGTCAAACTACAGTAAAGATAGGAAAAGAGGCTCTAAAACCCATGCGGATTTTATAAACAGACTTATACACAAAAATCATTTTTTTACCTCCTCATAATCAATGTAGTGGACAAAAAAATCAGTTAAAACAAATTTTGAAACACCTTTCTAAAGATTGAGGGATTCCATAAAATTTGGTGTTTAAATTCGGCAGAAACAGAGATTATTAAGAGATACGATGATAATATTTTTCCTATTTTCGTCATTGAGAGTATTTCTCAAGATTATAATATAAAAAGTATACTTTTCAATCAAGGTAAGTTGATTCCATCCAATTCGCATGACAACATCAAAAAGACTTGAAAAACCCATCATTTTTGTCAGTATTGGAAGAACAGGAAGCACAATCATTGCCAACATTTTATCCAAACATCCCTCACTAGCATACCCTAGTAACTATCAAGACATTTACCCAAAAAGTCGACGGGCAAATTACCGTAGAAGAATTATCCACAGTCAGCTTTACAGATTGTTAAGAATAAAGAAGATCTTAAAGAAACTCTCGCTTGTTCCAAATAAATATTTGGACTTTAATCCATCGGAAGCCTATGCTATGTGGGATCATTTGATGGATGACAAAGTCGATTTTTCCCGAGGATTTCTATTGAATGACACCTTATCAAAAGAACATATCAACTCCATTAGAGCGTACTTTGATGTCATGGTGAAAAATCAAGGAAAGAAACGCCTTACTTTTAAAATCACTGGACCTTCTAGAATCGGGTTTTTATTGCAAATATTTCCGGATGCCTTGTTTATCAATGTTACAAGAAATCACATTCCAACAGTCAGCTCATTTTTGAAAGTTAATTTTTGGAAAGAAAGAGGAATGCACCAACTGTGGTGGCGAGGTGTTTACACCAAAGAAGATAAAGAATGGGCGAAAGAAAATAAGGAAAATGGTGCCTTAATGACGGCTTTTCAAATCAAAAAAATTGAAGAAATCACCAACCAAGAACTTGCAACTCATGACATTGATTACATCCAAGTGATTTATGAAAACTTCTTAAGTAACCCCAGTGCTGAAATGCAAAGAATGGTTGACTTTACCAAGCTTGAACCTTTTAATTTTGACTCAGAAACGAAAAAGATTCGAACGGGTCATAAATTCAAAAAAGACACTGACTATTTTCCAGAATCTGAACTTGAAGAGTTGTACAAAATATTATACAGGAAAGGAAAATAGTTCAATTGAATAGAACAGCTCTTCATCTCTAAAAAGGTTAAAACCGAGAGTGTTGTGAATCTATTCTCATATTTTCTTATCTTAGAGATCAGCAATATGTTACGTCCCCAATGTAATATTTTTATGATATCAAACATGTTTTGGTCTCTACTTAAATCCCATTCTTATGCCTGATTTTGATCACAATAAAATACTCTACAAATACAGAGGTTTTGGAAACCTAGAATTCGCGTTGGATATATTTTTGAATGAAAGACTTTATGCGGCAGATTTCAAATCTTTAAATGATCCTATGGAAGGAAGATTTCGATACAGTAGACATATAAAAGATAGAGAAAGAATTAAAGAAACAATCATTGATAAAAGTGACTTCCGAATCTTGTCCTTAAGTCAAGATTGGAACAACCACCTGCTTTGGTCCTATTATTCGGAAGGACATAGCGGTTTTGTCGTTGGAGTAAAGATTAAAGAAGGGCAAAATCTTACCATCAGAG
>CAZTFN010000139.1:0-10315 GCA_964612905.1 uncultured Flavobacterium sp.
GCTTTTTGCTTGTGCAACTGAACAGGGTAGTAGATTGCATTGGCAATTCCCTTGTCTAACAAATGCTTGTGCAATGCATCGCGTTTCCCATTGGTAATTTGCAATGTATACTGATGGAAGACGTGGCAATCACAAGAATCACAAATCTCACCACAATTCGGTGTTGCATTCGATTTTGTGGTTGGAGTAATAATGTTTGGGTTGCTAGCGAAGGCTTTGTTGTAATAACGAGCTGCATTTCTTCTGGCATCACAATAATCGTCCAAATTAGGAAGTTTCGCTTTTAAAACGGCAGCTTGAATACTGTCCAATCTAGAATTCACCCCCACAACATCATGGTAGTATCTCTTGTACATTCCATGATTGACCATTCCTCGAATGGTATGTGCCAAATCATCATCATTGGTAAATATAGCTCCACCATCTCCATAACAACCTAAATTTTTGGAAGGGAAGAACGATGTTGTTCCTACATGACCAATCGTTCCAATCTTTTGTTTTCTTCCGTCTTTAAACGTGTAGGTAGCTCCAATTGCTTGAGCGGTATCCTCAATCACAAATAAATTATGCTCGTTTGCTACTTCCATTACAGCCTCCATATTGGCACAAAGACCAAATAGATGTACAGGAACAATTGCTTTTGTTTTTGGAGTGATGGCTTTCTTTAATGCATCAATATCTATGTTGAATGTATCTGGCTCAACATCGATTAGTACAGGCGTCAATTTCAACAAGGCAATGACTTCAACCGTTGCAGCGAAAGTGAAATCTACTGTAATAACTTCATCACCTTGTTCTAATCCTAATCCCATCATGGCAATTTGAAGAGCATCGGTTCCATTGGCACAAGGAATTACATGCTTTACACCTAAGTATTCCTCTAAATCTATTTGAAATTGTTTGACATATGGACCGTTGATGTAAGCCGATGAGTTTAGGACTTCTTGAATGGATTGATCAACTGTATCTTTAATTTTTGCGTATTGACCCAAAAGGTCTACCATCTGAATTTTTTTCATGGAAGGCATAATTTATGGTCTTCAAAAATACAATTTAAATCCGTTATGTTTCTTCGGTGCAAGTAAATTTTTGAATGAAAAAAATCACGTATTTTTGGGTAAACTCAAACCAATCAAAATGAAAGTTATCAAGAAAATTCTCAAGGTTTTCCTTCTTTTAATCGTATTACTTGTTGTTGGACTCTGGATTTATTCATGGAGTTTTCACCCTGAATATAGTGGGGAATTAGAATTGGAAGATATCTCTGATGACGTAACGGTTTATTTTGATGACATTGGTGTGCCTCATATCAATGCCCAAAATCAAAAGGATGCCTATACAGCTTTGGGGTATGTTCATGCTCAGGACAGATTGTGGCAAATGGAACTCATCAGAAGAATTGCACCAGGAAGACTGTCGGAGATTTTTGGCGAACAGTTGGTAGAAACCGATGCATTCTTTAAAGGTTTGGGAATTGTGGAGAATGCTGAAGAGTCGATTGCAAAGTTAGATAGGAATTCTATGTCCTATCAATTGACGATGGCATATTTGAATGGAATTAATCAATATATAGAAAATGGACCAGCTCCTATTGAGTTTAAATTGCTAGGAATTGAGAAAACAAAATATACCATTGAAGATGTATATCATGTAAAAGGATATATGGCATTTAGTTTTGCTCATGCGCACAAAGCAGATCCTTTACTTACTGAGATTAAAGAAAAATTGGGCGACGATTATTTGGCCGAATTGAACATTCCAATTTACGAAAAGACCGCCACCTTACGCACAGAAAAGAATCCGATCATCAAAGCAGAAATGGCAAAGGCAATTGATAGAATTTTTACAAAGTTGCCGAGTCCTCCTTTCATTGGAAGTAACTCATGGGTAATTGGACCTGAAAAAACCAAGAATGGAAAAGTACTTTTTGCAAACGATCCTCATATTGGTTTTGCACAGCCATCTGTTTGGTATCAATCCCATATTAAAACTCCAGATTTTGAGTTGTATGGGTACAACATTGCTTTAACTCCTTTCGCATTGTTGGGTCACAATAGAAACTATGCATACGGACTGACAATGTTTGAGAATGATGATCTTGACTTCTATTACGAAGAAAACAATCCAGACAATCCAAATGAGTACAAGACTCCAGACGGATACGAAGCCTATAAAAAAATAGAAAAGACAATTCAGATCAAAGGAGCTCCTGATTCAACCTTTACTGTGAAAGTTAGTAGGCATGGACCCATTATGAATGATCTTGTGAAGCAAATTACTCAAGAAAAACCTGTTGCCATGCAGTGGATGTACACCAAATTGGACAATCAGATTTTGGATGTAGCCTATGGATTATCGCATGCAAACAATCTAGAAGAATTTAAGTCTACTGCAGCGAAATTGCATGCACCAGGGTTGAATATCATGTACGGTGATGCACAAAATAATATCGCGTGGTTTGCCTCAGGTCAGTTGTATAAATACCGCGACTCATTGAGTACCATGTTGATTCTTGATGGTACAAGTGGAAAGGATGAAATTCAAGAATATCTGGATTTTGAGAAGAATCCACAAGCAATTAATCCGAGTTGGAATTATGTGTATTCAGCGAATAATCAAACGGATTCCATTGATGGTTATTACTATCCTGGATATTATTTACCTGAAGATCGTGGAGAACGCATTCGACAATTATTACAATCTAAAAACGATTGGACCAAAGAGGATGTCATGAAGATGATTTATGATGTAACTTCAAATGTTGTGGTTGATAACATTGCGCAAATTGCAGGCAGTTTGGATCCCTCACAAATGACCGAAAATGAAAAGTCGGCTTTAGAAAAACTAAAAGCTTGGGATGGAAGGTATGGCAAAGAACAAGTGGCACCTACCATTTATACGCACGTCATTTACAACATCATGGAAGGAACCTTTGCGGATGAAATGGGTGAAAGCTTTGAAAACTTCATGAAAACGGGAGGGCTGATGAAAAAAGTTATTGCGGTTCAATTGAATCGAGAAGAATCTATTTGGTGGGATAATACCTCTACGGATGCCAATGAAACAAAGAATGATATCATTGGAGAAGCATTTCATCAATCCATTACGGCTTTAGAAACGCAACTTGGAGGAGATGTTTCCTCTTGGAGTTGGGATAAGGTGGCTTCTGTTGAGCATGGGCATGCCTTAGCTGCCGGGGGGTCTTTAATGCGAAGCATATTCAATGTTGGGCCTTTTGTAACCAATGGTGGGAACGAGGTGATTAACAATCAATTATTCCAACTCAATGGTACGGGGACGTACAATGTTGTGGCTGGTCCATCTACTCGTAGGGTTATTGACTTTTCGGATATTGAAAATAGCATGAGCATCTTACCAACAGGTCAATCTGGAAATGTGTTCAGTGATCATTATGATGATCAAGCGCAAAAGTACTTAGATGGCGATTTTGTAAAAATGATGTTGAATCAGCAGGAGATAAAGAATTCTGCGAATAAATTGATTTTCAGAAAAAAATAGTAGGTCATAAAGAGTAAGAACTACCCAAAGATAGCTCTTACTACTGCATTATTACTCTGGACGAAGATAGATACACTCTCCAGACTCACATACATAATTAAGGCTAGGACAATCAGATTGTACTGAGCAAGGATAATTTGGGCCAGCATTGCATCCTGGATAGTTACTTGGCCAACAGTTGTTTCCTCCATTAATTTGCTTTTGTTCTAATTTATCTAAAGCTTTACCGATGCTTAAGATTGATTTTTTCATTTGTTAAATTTTTTATTTCGTGACAAACTATCACTGACACTTGTCACATGTATCTTGCTCTCTCGAAGTTTAAAAAACCACGAACACAGATACTGTTCGTGGTCATCACTTGTGTTTAATTTAATCTGGACACTCGCATTGTCCATAAATATTTCCTGATAAATTGTTATACAAAACACAAACCTCACCGAGGTTACAAGCAGGGTTTCCAAAGAACTGTCCTGCAAACGGGTCACATGAATTGTTTGATGGTCTTGAACAGTCATCTACAAGACCCATATCTCCTCCTGATACTTCTTTTTGCTCTTTTTTGGTAAGAGCGATTCCAATGTTTAAAATTGATTTTTTCATTTGTTAAAATTTTAGGGTTTTCGTGACAAACTATTATTGACACTTGTCACATGTGTCTTATTCTCGCGAGATGTAAAAAAAACCACGAACATCTGTGTTCGTGGCTATCACTTGTATTTATTTTTAGCTACAATAAGGTTCTACAATGGCATGTGCAGAATTGATACACTGCCCAAAACTGCAACAATCATAAGGACCAAAGCAATCGTTGGACGTGTAGCAAGAGCCCCATCCGCCAGCAACTTCTTTCTGTTCTTTTTTATTGAGAACTCTACCGATGTTTAAAATTGATTTTTTCATGATTGAAATATTAAATGGTTAAAATGAACAAGGTTCAGCAGGTGTGCCAATGATGCACACAATTCCATTACAGATGTACTGATATGCGGGATTTCCTATTCCACAACAATCTTCATCTGTATTACAGCGAGGTTTTCCACCTCCGTGTATTTCTTGTTGCTCTGACTTTTTCAAAGCAATTCCGATGTTTAAAATTGACTTTTTCACAATAAATAATTTCATAAGATTTTATTCCCTGAACTTTTAGAGACATTCAAGGTTTCTGTCTGTTCTTCACAATAGAAGGATTTGATTGGATTAACAATATTGTTCAACGCAAGCTTGAAAACAATCCCCATATCCAGTTCTGTCATTGGGATTGTTAGCCATACAGTAGGAATGGCAGCTAAGACAATTAACGCCTCCATTAATTTGTTCTTTTTCAGCTTTATTCAAAGCTTTTCCAATATTTAAAATTGATTTTTTCATAATAAAATTTGTTTTAGAGACTCTGATATACAGACATAAAGGATTTATATCTATTGGTCATCGTAAGAAAATATAAAGTCGAGCGCAGAAGTTTCTGCGCTCGACTAAAGCATTAATTATAATACACACTCATGCGGAGTAAACCCTCCACTTGGGAGACCACAAGGAAGGCAAAAACCTGGACAATAGTGATTACATTTTGGCTCTGAAGGGAAGCAAAATCCAACCCAGCTTCCGCCTTGAATGCTTTTTTGCTCTTCTTTATTAAGAGCTTTTCCGATATTTAAAATTGATTTTTTCATTTTATCTTTTGTGTTAAGGTACCCTGAACATTTTAGACACTCAGGGCGTATGTCTTAATCCTATAAAGGGATAGTTACATAAAATACACTAGGTATTAGAGACCACAGCAGCCCCATACCAATGGTCCACCAAAACAAGTGGGGCCAGAACTGTTCCAGAATCCTCCACATGCTTCACAGTCATTTTGAAGAGAACAATCAGTGACTCCTCCGTTGATTTGTTTTTGCTCAGATCTGCTCAATGCATCTCCGATGTTTAAAATTGATTTTTTCATAATTAAAAATTTGGGTTTTTATGAACCCTCGAACATTTAACGACACTCGAGGTTTGTGTCTATTCCTCGCGAGAGAATTTAATGATGGTTACGAGCCCGAAAGCTCGTAACCGTTTTCTTGCATGATTTTGACATTAATACCAAAAACATCCATAGGGCCAATTGCAATAGCCTGGCTCACAAAGCTCGAAGCCCCCAGGGAAGGTTTCACAGCATCTGGATCCTTGCTGGGTGCAAATACCCCCACCATTTACTTGTTGTTGCTCTTGTCTGGTAAGAGCTTTTCCGATGTTTAAAATGTTTTTTTTCATCATAAAAAATTTTAGGGTTAGTATGTGCTTTGAACAATTAAAGACACCCAAAGCTTGTGTCTATTCTTCGCGAAAGAATATTGTTGAGCAGTATACTTTTCAGTATACTACTGGTAGTATCACCGGTTTTTGAAATGTAAACTGATTCGCAGATATCTTTTCATTGCAATACGCAAGAGTATTGACAAATAAAATTGTTTTCACAGACTGAGTTCACGAAGTGTGAAACTCTCTGTGGAAAGGTGGGTGGGTGAAATCATGACATCTGTCCGATGACTTTTGAAGAAGCTTTATGACAACTTTTTCAATCTATAAGGTATGTTTCATTTTTTTGGTTTTAATTGTGATTAAAACCTCGAACATTTAGGGACACTCGAGGAATATGTCCATTCTTTGCGAGAATATTGTTAATCAATGATGTTCTTAAGCTGATAGAAAAAGCGTTCTATCAGACGTAAGTCTTCAGTGATGATTTTTGCGGCTCCTTGCATTTCTTGTTTGAAAGGAATCTTTTTATTGTATGACGTAATGAGTTCTTTGTCAATATCAACCTTGATAAGGTACTTTCCGTCTTGGTTTGGGACAGGTGATATCGTTGATATCGTTCCATTCAATTCACCATACTCATCTGAGGGAAAATTGGCTAATTGTATCTGAACTCTTTGGTCTTCTTTAATTTTACCAGAATTCGCAGCAGGAGCTTCGATTCTTCCAATGTAAGCTCTTTCTTTGATGGGAATAACCGTAAAAATAAGGTCATTCGGTTGTACGGTTTGTGTTTCATTCCAAACCGAAAGAAAGGTAACTTGTCCGTCAATGTCTGACTTAAGAACGTAGCGTTTTTCCCAATCGTCAATTTCTTTCTTTAATTGGTTAAAAGATTGAATTGTATTTCTAATCAGTTGTGATTCTTTTAAAGTATTCTCAATCGTTGTTCCCTTTAGATTTCTATTTGAGTTGCTAATCACTTCTCTATTTTGTGAGATGGAGTTTTCTAAGCCTGTTAACGCTTGTTCCAGTTGAAATAATTCAATTTGTTTGAGCTCAAATTCTTTTTTAGAGATAACACCTTTTTCAAACAGCAACTTATCACGTTCAAAGTCTATTTTTTTGAGTTCGTAGGCACTCTTTGATAGTCGTTTTTGATCAATCAAATTCACCAATCTTCTCTTGGCTTCTGAGACAGCTCTTCTATTCGCATCATTTTGATTCTCAAAGGGCTTTAACTCTACATTCATGTAATAGTTAGAGTAATTATTTTCAAATTGAGAGAAGCTTGCGTTGATTTCTCCTAAAATCAAAGGAGGCAAATCATTGATAGGAAATTTAAAGTTGGTTCTATCCAAATCGATGGTGTCCGTAATGCTTTTTAAGTATAGAACATCTTTATAAAGAGCTGAATTTTCGATAATGGCCAAAGGAGTATTCGCTTTTACCGTATCACCGTCTTTAATAAAGAATACATCGAATTTGCCAGAAGAATTCGCATATAATTTTTGGGGCGGATTGGAGGTTGTAATCATTACCTGAGTCTCAATATCGTCAGGATATTTGATAAACCAACTAATCGCTAGAAGAATCACAATCAAAAGGAGCAATAGAGTATTTCCCCAACGGATCATCCAATTGGGAACCTTTGTTAGGATTTCTTGTACTTCCTCACTGCGCAATTCAATATCTTGATAAGATTCTGGCATAGATATAAATAGTTATATATTAAAAATGTCAGACCTGTTTGTAAACAGACCTGACACCATATTGTTTTATTGGCTTCCTCCAGATTCAACACAGAAATAGCCATGTTCTGTTCTGCTACATGCATAATATTCGCAAGTAGATGAGCCGAATACACACGCAAAATTACATAAAGCAAGTGTTGGGTATCCTCCACAATAAGGAGTACCTCCGTTAATTTGTTTTTGCTCTGCTTTATTGAGCTCTTTTCCGATGTTTAAAATTCCTTTTTTCATGATATAATTTGGGTTTATAAACCCTCGAACATTTAGGGACACTCGAGGTTTGTGTCCATTCCTCGCGAGAGAATTTTTATTGTCCCAGCTCAAGCTGGTTTTTCACTAAGTGATAATAGTTTCCTTTTAATTTTACCAGTTCATTGTGGGTTCCTTTTTCAATAACTCTTCCACGATCTAAAACCACAATTTGATCCGCATTTTTTACGGTGCTCAAGCGGTGAGCAATCACCACGGCAGTTTTGTCTTTGAAGAATTTATTCAGGTTCTCCATAATGACTTTTTCATTATTTGCATCCAAAGCTGATGTGGCTTCATCAAAAAACAAATATTTAGGGTTTTTATAGACAGAGCGTGCAATCAATAAGCGTTGTTTCTGTCCTGTACTCAAACCGGCCCCTTCATTTCCAATCTTGGTGTTGTAGCCCAGTGGTAGCCCGTCAATATAATCCGATATATTGGCTACTTCAATGGCGTGATGAAGTTTGTCTTTGTCAATATAATCCTCACCAATTGCAATGTTTTTGGCAATGGTGTCATTAAAAATATAACCTTCTTGCATCACAACTCCACATTCATGTCTCCACGCACGTTGCGAAATATTATTAATGCTAAAGTTTTCAAGTTGAATATCACCTTTGTCTGGTTTGTAAAAACCTAATAGTAATTTCATTAATGTGGTTTTACCACTTCCACTTACTCCAACAATCGCAGTGATTTTGTTTGATGGAATTTCTAAACTTAGATCTTTCAATACGGGCTCCAAACCTCCTGTATATCTAAATGAAATATTCTTCAGTTTAATATCCGCGTTTTCGGGAATATGACTCGCTTTATTGTCGCTTGGTTTTTCCTCGTCTTCCATATTGTGGATTTCTCCAAGTCGATCTAAAGAAATCTGAGCATCCTGAACATCTCGCATAAAACTAATCAGCTGAGTGATGGGTGAATTCAATTGACCAACGATATAACTGATGGCCATCATCATCCCTAAAGTAATATCACCATCAATCACCAATTTGGCAGATAGAATGGTAATAAGCATATTTTTTAATTCGTTGATAAAGTTAGAACCTACTCCTTGAGTCTGCTCCAAGGCAAGACTTTTGGTGGCAACCTTAAACAACCTGGCTTGAACGTATTCCCAGTTCCAACGCATTCTTTTTTCTGCATTGTGTAGTTTGATTTCCTGCATCCCATTGATAAGTTCTATTACTTTACTTTGCTCTTGACTCACCTCAGCAAAACGTTTGTAATCGAGTTCTTTTCGTTTTTTGAAAAAGAAGAGTACCCATGCAAAATACAAGACACTACCAACAATGAACACGCCAAAAATTTGCAAACTATAGTAGCCCAGAACCAAACTGAAAACGATCAAATTGAACATAGAGAATAAGATGTTCAAAGAGGATGTGGTTAGAATTCTTTCAATTCGTTTGTGGTCATTAATTCTTTGTAGCAAGTCTCCAGTCATTCTAACATCGAAATAGGAGATGGGCAGTTTCATCAGTTTGATAAAGAAGTCTGAAATCAAAGAGATATTAATTCGGGTGCTGAGATGTAAGAGAATCCAACTTCGAATGATCTCTAAAGAAGCCCTACCAATAAAGAGTAGGAGTTGAGCGATCAGAATTAAGTAAACAAAATTGATATCTTGATTTTTGATACCGACATCCACCACACTTTGGGTCAAGAAAGGCAGAATTAACTGAAGTAAACTTCCAGCTAGAAGGCCAATGATCAGCTGGACAATAAACTTTTTATACTTGAAGAGGTATTTGAAGATGAATGAAAAACCGAATTTCTCATCTTCATCAAATTCCTCATCATAGAATTTAGGAGTTGGTTCCACCAACAAACAAATTCCATCTTCAGTTTGAGCCGTAGCATTGTTCCCAATCCAATGTTTGAGAAACTCCTCTTCAGTGAGAATGATTAACCCATGAGCTGGATCTGAAATATAAAAAGCATCCTTTTTGATCTTATAAAGGACCACGAAATGATTTTTATTCCAATGCAGTATACAGGGAAGCGGCGCTTCTTTGAGCTTTTCTAATGATAGCTTTACTCCAAGCGATTTAAACCCTACACTCTCAACAGCATCACTCAAACCCATCAAGCTGCTTCCTTCTCTAGTGGTTTCACTCAGATCTCGAAGTTGCTGTGTGTTGATTACCTTGCCATAGTACTTGGCGATAATCTTTATGCAGGTAGGCCCGCAGTCTTTTGATTCTGTCTGTCTATATGTAGGAAATTTTCTCAATTCGCGTAACTCAATTTGTTTTCTGGAGCAAGTAAAATGTCGTTGTCTTCCAATAAGTCTTGTATGAATAATGGAATGTCACTTTTTTCATATGCTCGTGGGTATCGATAATTACCTAGCGTAATTGTAGGTGTAAACAATACCTCATTCTCTTGGTGACTATTTCTTTGAGTGATAAATATATTGCTAATCAAATCTTTATCTCCATGAAACTCACCATATTTTTTTCTCCAAGCTTCGTAGTCTTTATTTGCAAACCAATCGCTCAAAGCATCCATAAATTTTCTGTCTCCTTCATTGTGAT
>CAZTFN010000140.1:0-10284 GCA_964612905.1 uncultured Flavobacterium sp.
CTATTCCCTCCTGGACTTAGCCCTCCACTTGGGCTTTTAGAAGATTTTGTTTGCATCATTTTTTGACGTGAATTAGCCCTCTTAGGTAACGAATCATAGGTCCATATACTGCTGTATTGTAATTCCTCCAAAATTTTCTTCAAAGGTTTTGGATCATTCGGTCCCGATTGAAAAGGGTCAAATGACACCATCGTCTCACCATCTATCGTAGTGGCTGGCATCATAATTAAGGTTTGATATCCTCTTTTTTTCGGGTCTTTTGAATAGCTTTCTGGATAGGAAGCGGAAATAAAATTGATTCCTTCAAAAGGAATTCCTTTATCATTACACTCCTTTTCAATATATGCTATGTATTGTTTTACCTCCTTCAATGTAAAATAATTAATTCGAGTATCCTCTTCTTTATCTACAATCTGTGCAAGTTGGTCCTTTCTAGTTCGATCATAGTGTTCTAACATAGGTACTAACTCTGAGTAATATAACAACATTTCTGGCGGATCTTTCGGTGGTTTCACTCCTATATAATCACTACAAGAGTAAGAGAACAATAAAAAGCCTGCGAACAGAGCTAAACATAGTTTGGTCATTGATTTCATAATGTTAGGTTTAAAGTTATGGTTTTCGAAAGTAAACAATTCCCTTGGCTAGAAAAAAACAAAAGCCCCCGTAAAGAGGCTTTTGGTGGAAAATCTGTTTTAAAAAAGGGGTTTTTCCTGTGTCGTCTGTCTCGAGTATAATTCTATTCTATTTTGATGATTAGTCGTATCTTTCAGCCATGGAAAAAATTGAACATATAGGCATCGCCGTAAAAGACTTAAAAAGCTCTAACGCCTTGTTTGCAAAGCTATTTGGAGCACCTCATTATAAGATTGAAGAAGTTGCCAGTGAAGGTGTAAAGACCTCTTTCTTCCAATCAGGCCCAAATAAAATTGAGCTGTTAGAAGCAACCAAACCAGACAGTCCTATTGCCAAATTCATAGAAAAAAAGGGAGAAGGGATTCACCATATCGCTTTTGCAGTAGAAGATATTGTTAGTGAAATTGCTCGATTAAAATTGGAAGGTTTTGTTGTGCTCAATGAGACTCCTAAAAAGGGAGCTGACAATAAAATAGTGGCATTTTTACATCCAAAATCAACAAACGGTGTGTTGATCGAACTCTGTCAGGATATTCGGTAATTTTTAACAGTCTCTTTAGTCCTTATTTGTATCTTGCGAGCAGAAAAGGAACTCTTTCTATGTCATCCAAATTTGATTCTTATCATAAAAGACGATTGCGCTCATCTTATTTCTCGGTAGTGCTAAGCATTTCCTTGGTATTATTTATGGTAGGAGTTCTTGGACTGGTGCTTTTGAAATCAGGGAACGTTGCTAATCAACTGAAAGAAGAAATTGCTGTTACCTTATTCTTGAAAGATGATGTAGAAAAAACTCAAATAGAGACCCTACGCACCTCCTTACAAGGCGAAGATTTCACACGAGAAATTGTTTACCTCTCGAAAGAAGAAGCTGCCAAGTCTTATAGTGCCGACTTAGGAGAGGACTTTGTGAGTTACCTAGGAACCAATCCACTGAAAAACAGCATTGATATCTATTTAAAAGCCGACTTTGTTGCTCCTGAGAAGGTCAAAGAAATTGCAAATCGATTTGAAGAAAATGCGTTTGTCTTTGAAGTTTCGTATGACAGCTTATTGGTAAATTCATTAACTACCAATATTCAGAAGATCAGTTTTTGGCTGTTGATCATTTGTGCCTTTTTTGGGCTGATTGCCATTCTACTGATCAATAGTTCCATTCGATTGTCGATTTACTCAAAGCGATTCAATATCAAAACCATGCAAATGGTAGGAGCTACGAAAAGTTTCATTCGAAGACCTTTTATTTGGAATAGCATACGATTGGGCATGGTAGGCGCGTTATTAGCTTTGGCAGGATTGGGCGTAGCAATTTATTATATTGATCAAAAAATCTCTACATTAGAATTGATGACAGATTATATCACCTTGTCTTATATTGGTAGTGGAGTGATTGTGATGGCTTTTTTGATTACTTGGCTGAGTACTTTTTTTGCAACTCAGCGTTTCTTAAATTTACAAACCGACGAATTATATTATTAATATGAGCAAGAACGAGAAAAATACACAACCACAATTTCTTTTTGGAAAGAGAAATTATATGTTCATGCTAATTGGGCTTGCCTGTATTGCACTTGGATTTATTTTTATGGCAGGTGGAGGAAGTGACGATCCAAATGTTTGGAACGATGCCATTAATAACTTCCAACGCATTCGTCTCGCTCCAACCCTCGTGATTATTGGTTTGGGAATTCAGATTTACGCCATTTTGTTGAATCCTAACAAAGAGAAATGAATTCATTAGAAGCGGTAGTTCTTGGAATCATCCAAGGCCTCACAGAATTCTTACCAGTATCTTCCAGTGGACATTTAGAACTCACTAAAGCCATTTTAGGGGACAGTTCCGTTCCTGAAGAGAGTCTTGCATTCACTGTTGTTCTTCACTTTGCAACCGCATTAAGTACAGTTGTAATTTTCAGAAAAGAAGTGCTTGAAATATTTAAAGGATTGTTCCAATTCAAATGGAACGAAGAAACTCAATTCTCTTTAAAGATCATTATATCGATGGTCCCTGCTGTTTTTGTGGGACTCTTTTTTGAAGAAGAAATTGCCTCTTTATTTGGTGGTCAAATTATGTTGGTTGGCTTCATGTTATTTGTTACTGCACTACTTCTTTTGTTGGCAGATAGAGCCAAAGACACCACAAAAAATGTATCCTTTTTGAATGCATTGATCGTAGGAATTTCTCAAGCGATCGCCATATTACCTGGAATCTCAAGGTCAGGAGCCACTATTTCCACCTCGGTTCTTTTGGGAATTGATAGAACTAAAGCTGCTCGATTCTCATTCTTGATGGTTGTTCCATTAATCGTTGGAAAAATGTTGAAGGACGTTGCTGGAGGAGAATTTCAATTGTCATCATCTGAGGCATTACCATTGATCATCGGTTTTGTTGCGGCATTCGTTTCTGGACTGTTAGCATGCAAATGGATGATTGCATTGGTAAAAAAGAGTAAACTTACCTACTTCGCTATTTACTGCGCCGTTGTAGGTGCCATTGCTGTGATTTATTCCTTTCTATAATGACGGCCCAAGACTACTTAGATGGCAAGGTATTGCTGATTGACAAACCCTTGGAATGGACCTCATTTCAAGCAGTGAATAAAATTCGATGGCACATCAAAAAGAAGTTTGGATTAAAAAAAATCAAAGTAGGTCATGCCGGAACTTTGGATCCATTGGCAACAGGCTTACTGATTCTGTGTGTTGGAAAAGAAACGAAGAACATTTCAACCTATCAAGGTCAAATCAAAGAATATACAGGAACCTTTACGCTAGGTGCAACCACTCCTAGCTACGATTTGGAAACTGAGATTGATCATACATTTCCAACAGATCATATTACCGAAGAACTTTTAAAAACAACTACACAACAATTCCTTGGTGAAATTGATCAAAAACCACCCATTTTTTCAGCCATTAAAAAAGATGGAAAACGATTGTATGAACTAGCGAGAAAAGGACAGACTACGGAAATCAAATCTAGAAAAGTAACTATTTCTGAGTTTGAGCTCACGAAAATTGACCTTCCCAACGTTGAGTTTCGCGTAGTCTGTAGCAAAGGAACTTACATTAGATCATTGGCACATGACTTTGGAAGCGCAATAAATTCAGGGGCACACCTTTCTGTGTTAAGACGCACGAAGATTGGTGATTTTTCAGTTTTGAAAGCCAAATCCATTGAAAGTTTTGTTCGCGATTTAGAAATGGAATAGTTTTTGTTTTCATAGGCGAAACTCAATCTATGAAACAATTTTTACTTCCTCTTTTATTACTTTTCACCCTTCATACTTCCTTCGGTCAAGAGAAAAAAATCAAACCTTTTTTTGAAGGCACTTTTATGCCTACCGTGGCGATCAATGAATATTGGACCATAGATCCTGACGACGAGGAAACCTTTTTAAAACTAACAGGTGTCTTCTTTAGACTGGGTGCAGGATATCAAATTGGAAATCGATTGCTATTGAGCGTCAATGCAGGATATGATCATCATTTTCCTTACTCCATCAATGCGATTCCCACTTATGTGAAATTGAGATACAATCTTTGGACGGACTTTGAACAATCCTGGTTTTTCCAATTCAGTCGAGGGAAAATGTGGCGACCTTCAGGTCGTTTTTCTGATGGTGATTACTACAATGTTGGAATGGGTTATGAAATAGAGTCGGACAGCAGATGGAAACCCATTATCAAGTTCACTTACCATCGAAAAAAAATCAATGGTTTTGAAAATAATGGGAATTTAGAAAGCATTTCTCTGGGAATTGGTTTCCGTTTCTTTTAATCCATCTTCAAAGAGTTCATCAACGCTTCGCTTTTACCGCAGTTTCGGTTGTCATAGAAACAGTTAGAATCATATGCCTGAATTAACTTTTCGCGTGCAAGACTGTCCTCTGGGAAAACCTCCAGAGCCAATCGATATTGAAAAGCTGCATTGTAAAACTTCTTTTGGTCATACCATTCGTTACCACTGGTGATATAATAATTATAGGAATTCCGTTTCTCAGTGATCTCATATTTTTGTTTGTTCTCTTTTATGGTAATTTCATGTCGCCCAGTTCTGATGTATAAACTTAAAATGATTACTAAAAAAAGTACAGCTCCGAACATGGCAATCATTCGGGTGTAAAACTCATCTTTGGCATAGGAACGTATAGTCTTATTGCGATATCTTTTTCGCTCTTGCTTTGTTAAGTTTTTAGAAAGAATTCCGTTTGAATTTTGATGAAATACCTGATTTTTTAAATTCAAAAAAGAACGCTCTTTTTCAAAGAGCTTTTTTCTATTGAGTAGTCTTCTATTTTCCTGAAGGCTTGTACTACCATGCCTTGCAAATCCTTCTCCTGCCATTTTCTTTTTTTATTATAGGACGCAAAATGACTAAAAACGTAACGTAAACTGTTAGAAGGTAGACTTCATGTAAAGAAGCTAAGAAAATCTATTTCTTTTTTGAAGCATTTTTATTTTTTCTTGTAGTAAGAAGTCGGTAATCTTTTGAATTTGTAAGTCGATATTCTTCACTCGAGAAATGCTGAAAATCAAGGTTCTTTTCTTTCCATCTGTAAAGGTATCATAGATGGCCTTAGCACCTGAATCTTGAGACAAGAAAACTTCCAATACCTCTGGAACCTCTACACCTAAGGGGTTTGGATGCTCACAAATCTCAAACTCAATATCATCACCTACCTGTTTTTTGAGTTGCTTCACATAGCGTCCAGCAAGAATTATATAAAAATTGCCATCACCAAAGTGATTCAAACCGCAAGAATAGGAAACCTTGTCTTCAATATTACATAGTAATCGAGTGGCTCTTTTCTTTTCAAACTGATCGACAATTTCAGCAGGTACTTTTAAGTAATAGTAAGCTCCCTTATTGGGTGATAGTTTCTGAACGGTTTGTTTGAACTTGAAGGTTTTCATAAAAATCGATTGTACCAACTTTCGGTGATTGGAACCTCCCAAAAATCTGCTAGTTCTTCTTTTGTTTGAATCAAGTTATCAAATACAATAGTTTTATCAGAGACTGACTTATTCTTAAGCAATTTCTTGAATTCTTTGATTTCTTTGTATTGAACAAACTCACCTTGTTTAAAACAAACGTTCATTCGATCTAAGAGCTCCAAATCATACTCGGATTGTAATTTGAAGATAAATGTTACTACTTGATCCAAGTCTTGGTTGGTGAGTTTTCCTTCGGGATCTTCCGCAAGAATAACCACAAATCGATTGTATACAAACTGATAGGATGCTTTGAAATCGACATCTTCTTTTTTCCATTCTGAAATAAAGCTTTTGATTTTGTCCTCCACCTCTTCCAATTCATTTGCATAGAATTTTCGACTGGCAGGATACACCCAAGTTTTTGCAGATGCCGATAAGGTTTCAAATGGAACTAACACGCTGCAAATATAGGCAAAGAAAAACCCTGACGCTTGCTGTCAGGGTAATATTGCATTTAATAGTCTAATTCTACAACAATCTCATCATGTCTTGTTGCGTATTAATTCCTTTGTCTTTGTTATACCAAATTTGAAGTTGTTTCTTGAACTCTGCATCTAACTGACCATGTTCTTTCTTATAATCACTCACCATTTGAGTAGGAACGGAAGGTCTTGGCCCCCAAGAATCGATGACCTCATGATTCTGATCTAAGGCAATCAACTTCGGAATAGATTTTCCTCCATTTGTGAGAAACTCATTCATCAATTCTTCATTCTCGTCGCGTAAAACGATTTTCAAATTGATTTGATCACTTTCATCAGCAATCTTATTGATAATTGGTAGGGTTTGGGCAGCATCACCACACCAACCTTCTGTCAATACCAACCATGTAACAGGGGCTTTCACATCTTTTGCAGAAGCAATGGTTTCCTCTGACAAACGAATTGTTTTGTCCAATCGGTTCATTCTTCTATCATTCAACATGCTGTAATTCAAAAGCGAATCAGATTGAACTGGACCTGTAGATTTTCCATCAGCAAGCAAATCACTCACCAATTTTCTATAATCTTGGTAAGAAATTCCTTTTTGTAAGCTATTTTCAATAATATTTTTCATCTTAAAATCTCCTTTCACAACGTTTTAGACGCAAAATAAAAATACAACTTACACGGCTTCTAGTTTCTGATTTTTTTGGGCTTGAAGGTTCTTGATAATGTCTTCGGTCATTTCAGACAAACCATATTGATGCGACCAATTCCAATCTGATCTGGCGTTTGAATCATCAATAGTCTGCGGCCAACTATCTGCAATGTCTTGTCTAAAATCTGGCTTGTAGGTAACAGTGAAATCTGGAATGAATTTTTTGATTTCCGAAGCGATTTCTCCAGGTGTAAAACTGATGGCTGCTAAATTATAAGCTGTTCTAATTTGAATGTCCTCCTTATCCGCTTGCATAATTTGAATGGTGGCATTCACAGCATCATTCATATACATCATCGGAAGACGCGTATCTGATTGTAAAAAGCACTCATATGAACCTTCTTCAATCGCTTTGAAGAAAATGTCTACCGCGTAGTCTGTTGTTCCTCCACCTGGCTTTGTTTTCCAACTAATGATTCCTGGATATCGAAGGCTTCTTACGTCTACGCCATATTTCTCATGATAATAGTTACACCAAAATTCACCGGATAGTTTACTAATTCCATATACTGTACTCGGTTCCATCACTGTTTTTTGCGGTGTATTGTGTTTTGGTGTTGTAGGCCCGAACGCTGCAATAGAGCTTGGCCAATACACTCGTTGAATATGCTTTTCTTTTGCTAGCTCTAAAACAGCAAGTAGGGAAGACATGTTTAAGTCCCATGCTTTTTGAGGGTATTTTTCTCCTGTTGCTGAGAGTAAGGCCGCCAAAAGATACACTTGAGTCACTTGATATTTCTGAATGATTGACAAGATTACCTCTTTATCCGTGGCATCCACAATTTCGAAAGGTCCATTAGAGAGTTCTAGTAACTCACTTTTTCTTATATCAGAAGCAATAACATTTTCATCTCCATAGATAGAACGCAATTTTAAGGTCAATTCTCCTCCGATCTGACCTCCTGCTCCTAAGATAAGTATGGTTTCACTCATTTTGAAATTGTATTATTCTTAATTTCAAAGGTAATTAATTTCGCTTTTCATAAAAAGAGAAAGTTTTAAAAAGGTATAATTTAATAATCTTCAAAATGTTAAATTTCTCCTCTAGCAAATCATTAACATTTGAAATGAATTGATTTGTGTATTTTTAGCTCCATGAATAGACTTGTCAAGTTTTCGATTTTTTCTCTCTTGTTAATTGGCTTTTTTTCATGTGAAAGCAAGCAACAACAATTGGCTGAAGTTGTGAAAAAATCAGAGTTCAGAACCGAACAAAAGCACGATCAAATTGAGTCGATCGAAGTAAATGCTTCAAAAAAAATTGAGGACTGGCAAGAATATAGAGCAGTAAAGGATTTTTTGAATCAGTACAAATCTATATCTCCGAGCGAAGCTTTGAACAACTCAAGAGAACTGAATAGTCTCGTTGCAAGTTTACGCGACAGTGTAAGTCCAGAGTTTTTAGACCTCGATTCATTCAAAGCGCGTGTCAATTTACTGTATAATGAAACCTTACGATTGAACGATATGTCGGCCATTTCATCCATCAAGTTTGAAGAAGTAAATGAGCAAGTTTCCAAAGTGATTCATGCATATTCTGCCATGAATTCAAAGATCAATACGATTGTGAGGCAAGCGGAATTAGATGCTCAGGTAAACGACCCAAAATATGGCATTCGTATGAGAGATTCACTTGGCATTGATAACATTGAAATGTTTGAGGAAGATCGAAGAGATAAAATCAATACCAATACTCAGGAAACCTATGAGGAGCAACAAATGCGTCTGTTAAGACAGAGAAGAGCATTCCAAAACAAATCGCAAAAAAAGAAAAACGGGAACCCTAAAAAATTGGAACCAACTCAAAAACTACCAACTTATAAACTCAATAATGTTACCCAAAAGAAAAAACAAGTCTCAGGTAAAAAGGCTCCAAAAAAATCAAAACCTAAAAAGAAGAAAGACAACTAGTTTATATTGTTTTCTACTGATTATTTTCTTTCTTTCCTTCTCAAACTGTCAAACAAAGGAAACCTCCTTATCAGAGGCAGAAAAATCACAACTCGTTTCTAAGGTAGATCAGCTACTCACAGACTGGCATCAAGCAGCTTCTGAAGCCAACTATCAAAACTACTTTGGTAAAATGGATAGTCTTTCAGTTTTCATTGGAACAGATGCCACCGAAAACTGGGATAAAACGGCCTTTGCCAACTTTAGCAAGCCTTATTTTGACAAAGGCAAGGCTTGGAGTTTCTCTGCCATAGATCGTAATATCTACAGCAATAATGAAGGTTCTACCCTATGGTTTGATGAATTGTTAGACACATGGATGGGACTCTGCAGAGGGTCTGGAGTGGTAGAAAATACCAATGGTACATTAAAGATTAAACATTATGTCTTGTCAGTGACTGTTCCAAATGATGATATTGCTAAACTTATTGACATAAAAAGAGAAAAAGATTCTCTTCTAACTTTAAAAATTAACTCAAAGAATTTTTAATCACTTCTTGAATCAAATCCGATTCAAAACCTCTTCGATACAAATATTGATATAGTTTTTGTTTCTTGATATATACATTGGTCTCCTTGAGAGATTCGAACTTTGCCGTTGCAAGTGTGTGTAGGGTTTCATAATATTCATCTGCATCAATCTCTTTCATGGCAGATTTGATATTATAGGTAGAGATGTTTCTGTATTTCAGCTCTTGAGTGATTCGTTTTCTTCCCCATTTCTTGATACGGAATTTTCCTCGAGCAAAACTCTGTGCAAATCGCTGTTCATTTAAAAAGTCATTCTGAATCAAATGAATTAAAATAAGTTCTCTAGCTTCAGGAATCAATCGGAACTCGGAAAGTTTCTTCTCTACCTCTTGATGACATCGATCTTGATAAGCACAATAATATTCTAACTTTTTCTTGATCTCATCTACTGTAAAAACCTTCTGATTCATACAGCTAAAATAGAGAAATTGACTCTTTCAAAAATTATTTTGCTTACGAAATCGTGTTCGTAGTAAACATAGGTTTAGACTTGCACCCGAAACCTTGTAACTCTCTGAAAAACAACTACATTTGTACTCGTTTTCAAAGAAAAGGAGTCATAGAAAACTCCTCATTTACTAATCCTAAATACTAACCATGAAAACATTTCGGTTGAATAACCATCTAACCATTGCCCCCGACCCCCAGAGGATTAAAAAAGGGTAGTGAGCTATCATTGTATTGCAAACTACCCTGTCCTCTTTTATTGAAATTTTACCAAAACATTCAATCATAAAAAAGGTCACGAACAGTAAATTCGTGACCTTTCTTAGTTAACAAATATTGTAAACCTCTATTTATCCAATTGAGGTTCTAATTCGTAGCTTACCTCAGGGGTAGGTTCACTAGAAGATTGTCTTCGTAACCACATTTTAAATTTCGTGATCAAGAAGAATAATGCTGGTACTACAATCAGTGTCAAGAATGTTGCGATGATTAATCCATAGATTACCGTCCAAGCCAATGGACCACAGAAGAACACATTGTCTCCTCCCACTTTCCATTTTTAGCCACTTGTAATGTCAAATT
>CAZTFN010000141.1:0-7224 GCA_964612905.1 uncultured Flavobacterium sp.
ATTTAAAACCCGATGAACTGGATACTCTTCTTGAAGGCTTAACTTCAAAATAGATTCTTCATAAAAGAAAAAAGCACCTTTCGGTGCTTTCTTTTTTGGGTTGACCAATTTTAGAAGATATTCTGTTCTACCCATGCAGTTCCTTTGGTCTGTACAGCTTTACCTTTCTTTCCTTCACTCGTCTCCATAGCATTCACAACTGCAGTTACTGTACCTACTCCTTCGTAAATTCCTCCTTCAAACAATTGCTTATCCATGGATGATTTTACAAATGCTTCAATACCAAACTCAGGTACACTCACCACGATTTCGGTGAAATAAGTTCGCTTGTTGGTTGCATTTGGATCAGCTTTTGTTGGTGCTGGAATTTCATAATCCACGGCTTTGATAGCCGTCATTGAGGTTTCCACATAATGTGATTTTCCTCCTGCTTCCAATTGTACCGTTGCCATGCTGCTCATAGGAACGTTTAACGTTGGTGGCGACAAGGTGAAGTTAGACAACGTAATACCATTTTCTAGTTGCATATCTTGTAAGATCCACTGCACACTTTGAGATTTACCCGATTTACTTTTATCCGTAAAGTTCCCCCATTCGTGATCCATCCAAGTAAGCCCTGCTACTTCAATGATCTCTGGTTCTAGTACTTCTCCTGTATAAATTTTAATGGTACCCGAGGTATCGATGCGTGTTAATGAAAAATAGAAATTATTTTCTCCTAAACTTGGTTTCGCTTGATTTTTAGCTAAATCAACTCCGTCTCCAAATACATACAAAGGTGCTCCGTTTTGAGTCATGGTTAAATCGAATTCTACTTTAGTAGACCCCTGATTTATTGTAGCCTGAACAGACATGTTTTGTGTAGGATCACCCTGAGGTCCCTTCATAGATACGTTCTCTAAGGATACAAACCATGGTTTGGATGTATCTGATTCGGCCCAAAGATCTGGAATGGCAATTCCTGGTTTGGTTTCATGATAATGAATTTGTTTCTCAACATCTGTCAACATTACTTCTGTAAAGGCCCCTCCTGCTTTGTACAATGCGCAGGCATTGATTTCAAATCCAAAGGTTCTTTTTCCATCTCCTGATTTCAAGGTTCCAATGTGCCACCACCATTCAGTCTGACATCCATTTGGTGCCAATAACTTGTTGTAAGCTGGTGTATGCAAATACATATCTTTCGGTAAGCTTACCCATGGTTTTTCTGACAATACAGGAACTTCATTTTGTGCGGCTTTGATACGCGACAATGCTCTTGATGGCTTTAGTACTTGTGTTTGTGCTTGATTACTCATAATTGTTCTTTTTAAGGTTTTAACTATTCCTACTCTCTTATGGCTTTTCAGATTCCGCCGAACAATCAATTTGAATCGTAGCTACTGTTCGATTTTTCTGTATGATTGCTGAGGTAAAATTCAACAAGAAAAGGGCTGGAAAATCTAAAATGGCATGAACGCTACTTAACAAGTCATAAGCGTTGAAAAAGTACTCACCACTTAAATTTCTTGGTTGAAAAACTCAACGAACTTTTCAAATAATTCCCTATTTTTCGCCATCCAAATTTGATTCATGAAGGTTTGCATTGCCGAGAAACCCAGTGTCGCGCGAGAAATCGCTAACATTCTAGGGGCCAACACAAAACGTGATGGTTACTACGAAGGAAATGGCTATGCGGTTACCTACACCTTTGGTCATCTTTGCACACTTTTAGAACCTAAAGACTACAAACCGCATTGGAAAAGCTGGGATTTGAACAATTTACCCATGCTTCCGGAAAAGTTCTCAACTAAGATTACAGAGGATTCTGGAATACAGAAGCAATTCAACATTGTAAAAGGGTTGTTTGAAAAAGCAGAAGTCATCATTAATTGTGGGGATGCAGGTCAAGAAGGAGAATTAATTCAGCGCTGGGTGATCAATCAAGCCAATTATCAAGGTGAGGTAAAACGCTTATGGATTTCATCGTTAACAGAAGAAGCTATTAAGGAAGGTTTTGATAATCTTGAGTCTTCTGAAAAATATGATAACCTATTTTATGCCGGCTATTCAAGAGCCATTGGAGATTGGTTACTAGGACTCAATGCAACTCGATTGTACACCGTAAAATATGGAGGATATAAGCAGGTGCTCTCCATTGGTAGAGTTCAAACGCCTACGCTAGCAATGCTTGTGGAACGATACAAGGAAATTCAGAATTTCAAACCTCAACCCTATTGGGAGCTTCAAACAACCTATCGAGATACGCTGTTTAGTTATGAAGAAGGACGTTTTACACAAAAAGAAGAAGGTCAGGAATTGGCGAATAGAGTAAAACAGTCTGATTTTGAAATTACGTCCATTACCAAAAAGAAGGGCAAAGACTATGCGCCTAAACTATTTGATCTAACGGGATTGCAGGTGTATTGTAACAATAAGTTTGGATTGTCGGCTGATGAAACCTTAAAGATTGTGCAGAAATTATACGAGATGAAAGTGGTCACCTATCCTAGGGTTGATACTACTTTTTTACCGAACGATCTCTATCCGAAAGTTCCAAATATTTTAAAAAGGCTTTCCAAGTATCACTCTTTAACCAAACCTCTTTTGGGTAAGAAAATCCGAAAGACCAAGAAAGTCTTTGACGATGCAAAGGTAACCGATCACCATGCCATTATTCCTACCGGGATTGAAGCTAGTTTGCATGGAAATCAACACAAGGTGTATAATATTATTGTGAGACGTTTCATTGCTGTTTTTTATGATGATAGCGATGTTTCCAACAGTACAGTCTTGGGAAAAGCCGCCGATGTTGTTTTTAAAACCACAGGGAAAGAAGTATTGACTAAGGGTTGGAAAGTAGTTTTTGAGACGAAAGATGCCAAGAGCAAAGATGAAAAAACTTTGCCATCTTTTGTCAAAGGTGAGAAAGGCCCTCATGAACCTTCCTTTTTAGAAAAAGAAACCAAGCCTCCAAGAAATTATACTGAAGCTAGTTTACTGCGCGCTATGGAAACCGCAGGAAAGCAAGTAGACGACGATGAGATGAGAGAGTTGATGAAGGAAAATGGGATTGGACGACCTTCTACCCGTGCCAGTATTATAGAAACCTTGTTTCGAAGAAAGTACATTGAGCGTAAAAAGAAGCTGGTGATTCCTACCACAACTGGAATTCAATTGATTGATTTGATTGACAATGAGTTGCTCAAATCGGCAGAACTCACTGGACGCTGGGAAAAGCGATTAAAGGAAATTGAGCGAGGCGAATTCAATGCCGGAACTTTCATCAAAAACATGAAGAAAATGGTGGTCGACTTGGTGTATGAAGTTCGCTCCAGCAAAGCGAAGGTTCGCATCTCGTATTCTGAAACCAAAGAATCAAAAGCTCCTAAGAATTCCAAAGCAAGTAAAGCAAAAAAACAAGTTGTTGGGAAGACCTGTCCAAAATGCCAAAAAGGAAAACTCTTAAAAGGATCCAAAGCCTACGGGTGTTCCGAATATAAGAATGGATGTTCTATGATCATTCCGTTTAAAATACATGAGAAGAAGATTTCCGAAAATCAAATCCTTCGCATGATTGACAAAGGTTGCACCACCAATCTAAAAGGATTCAAGACAGAAAGTGGAACTGTAGAAGGTTTGCTGAGATTTGATGAGGATTTTAAGATTCATTTAGAGCCTAAGCATAAAGAGATTGCTTCGTCCCAAGGTCCTCGCAAAGACAAAGAAAGAATTATCTGTCCGAAGTGCCAAAAAGGAAGCATTTTAAAAGGGAAATCGGCTTTTGGATGTTCTGAATACAAATCAGGTTGTGATTATGTCTTTACCTTTGATAACATTAGGAAGATTGCTAATGGTCGCTCACTGACAAAGGAACTGGTGACTCAGATACTTCTTCAAGAATGGACAAATCAATCATAAAAAAAAGCATCCAAGTGGATGCCTTTTTTATTTCACTTCTCCTCGTGCTGGATATCCAGAACTTACAATATAGTCGATTGCTTTCACAAAAGAAGCTAGATAAGGTCTTCCCCACGGATTGCTATTGATGGCTGCATAATAGATGACATTATCATCATCCACTAAGAAAAGTCCTGGCTCACTAAAGAGATCAGGTTCGCCATCTTTCACGGCTTTGCTTAAGTACAACCCCCAATCTCTAGCGGTTTCTTCTGTTAATCCGTATCCCAGAGTAAGATTCGGAATTTCCCATTTGATTCGCGACAATCGTGCTCGCTTTTCAGTGTCCATACTTGCAGCAACTACATTCACCCCACGCTTTTCGAACTCAGGTAATAATGCTTCAAGTTGCTGTAGATATTTCTTGCAAAGAGGACAATGCAAACCTCTGTAAAAAACAATCAGGGTAAAATTCTTTGGTTTCTGTTGGGTAATATCCCAGTTTTGTCCGCCTAGTAAAGAAAAAGACAAAGTAGGAGCTTTCTGTTTTGGTATCGGTCTGTTCATAATATTAATTGAAGTGTTTATTTAAATGTTCCTCAAAACGTTGGAAATCATTTTCTATCTCAGGATTTTTCATCACGTCATATGCCATAAAGGTTGGTAATTGCTCAAAACCGAACCACTTAAAATTTAAGTGCATGGGCTTTAAAAGATCGTCCTCACTCATTCCTCCGAAGAAGGCTTCATTAGCATCGTTAAAAGCTTCCCTTGGAGCATTTGCTGTGATGGACATCATATACTTTCCTTTCAACTTTCCTCCTAGTCCATAATTCTTTTTAGGGTTTTCTCTACTTCTACCGTCTCCATAAGACATCTCTCCCATCATTCCCATGGAAAAGACTTCATCAATGTACTTTTTGAAAGACCAACTCACACCCATCCAATTCAATGGAGACTGAAAAAAGACTAGATCAGCTTGTTTAAATTTTTCTATTTCTTCGGAAACTTCATAAGAATCTTCCATGGTCGTTTTTTGAACATTGAACCCCTTACTTTCAAAAAAAATTTGCGCTTTTTCTGCAAGAGTTGCATTCAATTTTCCTTCAGAAAAAGGGTACTTCTGATGACCATTGATGATAAAAATATTTTTCATATGATAATTTATTTATATTTGTTTCACAAAGAAACTAATAATAGTTTATTTTGGATACTATTATTGTAATCACTGACGATAAATCTGGTAACCTAAAAGTAACTAATGGCAAGAAAGTATATTGACAATCCAAATTCATGTACGTTGGTACATACAATGAACATCATTGGAAACAAATGGAAACCTATTATCATCTACCTATTGTCCAATGGATCTTTGCGATTTGGGAAATTGAATGCACTCATTCCAACCATATCTAAGAAAGTATTGACCAATCAGCTCAAAGAATTAGAATCAGATGGTCTCATCCTTAGACAATCCTTTGCCGAAATTCCGCCACGTGTGGAATATTCATTGACCGAGAAAGCTTCGGGTTTGCTTCCTATTTTAAAACAAATGAGTCTTTGGGCAAATCAAGCCTATCCAGAGATTGAGTTTGAAGAATGTAAGATCATAATGCCACAACCTGAATAAAAGAACGGGATACCTCGTACGAACATTTCTTTCACTTTTTATAACTTTATCTCCGAAAAAATTGACCCATGAAATCTCTATTTAGTATCCTATTCGTTTTCTTCTCTCTGCAATCTGATGAATTGTATACAATAGAAGGACAAAATACCAGAACAAAACTTAAGTGCACTGAAAAAGGATGCACAGGAAGATACAAAGGTCCTGAGTTTATTGATGGTTCTGATATTGCGCATCAATTCTCCAATAAAATGTCTGCTGCTGTTGGCGATGCTTTGAAAGAACAATATAAAGAAGGAAATTATGTAAAGGTTGATTTCGATCAAATTCAAATGAGTACCAAAGGAATGGGTTCAGGAAAAGTTACTTATTCTTTATCAATTCCATTCGTTTCAGTTCCCAATAAATGCGATGCCTATACATCTTTTGATCACGTTGGTGGTTGGAACCATACTCCTGCTCTAGAACGAAGAAAAGAAGAGTTGAGCGGTGTATTAATGAAAGGACATCAATTGGATATTAGTGCCTTAAAAACAACTCCTGAGGGTCTTGAAGAGCATTGGATTCAATGGAAAAATAAGGTGGTACAAGCTGAATGCGAATAAGAATTTTACCTAACTTGGCGTTTTTAAAACATTCCAAATGCTGAAGAAACTTCTTTTCTTTTTTTCCTTTTTCCTAATCACCATTTCAGGATTTGCACAACAACCTAATTTTACCAGACAAGATACACTCAGAGGAACTATTACCTCGAATAGAATTTGGTGGGATCTCTTGCACTACGACTTGGATATGAAAGCAGATCCTTCCACGAAAAGCTTGCAAGGAAGTAATGTCATTCGATATAAAGTATTGAAGAACAATCAACGAATGCAAATCGATTTGCAACCTCCCATGGAAATTACCAAGATCAGTCAAGACAATCAAAATCTTAAATTTGTACGAGATGGTAATGCTTATTTTATCATGCTTCAAAAGCAACAAATCATTGGAGCTATCAACGAGATAAAAATTGAATATCAAGGAGTTCCAAAGATTAGTAAGAATCCACCATGGGATGATGGTCTCACCTGGAGCAAAGATGAAAACGGAACTGATTTCATTGCGACTTCTTGTCAAGGTGGAGGCGCAAGTATTTGGTGGCCGTGCAAAGATCATATGTATGACGAACCGGAGCAAGGTCTTACCTTAGACATTACAACTCCCAAACATTTGATGGCAGTAGGTAATGGAAGATTAACCAATACGCAAGAAAATTCTGACGATACCAAAACCTACACTTGGGAAGTTGTGAATCCGATCAATAATTATGGTGTGAACATTAATATCGGTGATTACGTGCATTTCTCTGAAACATACAAAGGAAAAGCAGGAGAATTAGATTGCGATTATTATGTGCTATCCTACAACTTAGATAAAGCAAAAAAACAATTCAAAGAAGCTCCAAGAACCTTGGAAGCATTCGAACATTGGTTTGGACCCTACCCTTTTTACAAGGACAGCTTCAAACTCGTTGAAGTTCCTTATTTGGGGATGGAACATCAAAGTTCTGTGACCTATGGAAACGGATATCAAAACGGATACCGAGGGAATGATTTGAGTGGATCTGGTTGGGGATTGAAATTCGATTTTATCATAGTTCATGAAGTGGGACACGAGTGGTTTGCCAATAGTATTACCAACAAAGACATTGCAGATATGTGGATTCACGAAAGCTT
>CAZTFN010000141.1:7250-10215 GCA_964612905.1 uncultured Flavobacterium sp.
TCAGAGAATCTATTCTTAGACTATCATTTTGGAACGAAAGCGAGCAATGAATATGTTGTTGGAACCAGAAGAAATATCAGAAATGATCGCCCAATCATTGGCTTTTATGGCGTGAATCATTCGGGATCTGGAGATATGTATTACAAAGGAGCCAACATGCTACATACGCTCCGTCAGATTATTAATGACGATGAAAAATGGCGTTCTATTTTATTAGGAATGAACAAAGAATTCTATCATCAAACAGTCACCACTCAGCAGATAGAAGGATATTTGAGCAAGCATATTGGTTTAGACTTAGAACCTTTTTTCAATCAATATTTGAGAGATACCAAAATTCCCGTTTTAGAATACAAACTCAAAGGTGGTCAACTTTCTTACAGATGGTCCAATGTTGTCAAGCATTTTTCAATTCCTATAAACGTATCAGTAAATAAGAAACAAACGTGGATTACACCCAACGAAGAATGGCAAAAATTCAAAGCTGACAAAGGAGTTGAAGACTTTTCTGTAGACCGAAACTTTTACATTGATATTGAGAACAAAACAGATTAAATTTTTGTTGTTGTATTTCAACTAAATTTCTTCCTTTTTTCGATATTTTTGCATTCACAAACCAACAACAAATGAAGAATACCGCTTTAACTCATGTTCATGAGGCTTTGGGAGCCAAAATGGTTCCATTTGCTGGATACAATATGCCAGTACAATACGAAGGAGTAAACGCAGAACATCAAACCGTTCGTGAAGGTGTCGGCGTTTTTGATGTGAGTCATATGGGCGAATTCCTAGTGGAAGGTCCTAATGCACTTGCCTTGATCCAAAAAGTAACTTCTAACGATGCTTCTCGATTGAACATAGGCGATGCTCAGTATTCTTGTTTTCCAAATGATAAAAATGGAATTGTTGATGATTTGATCTGCTACAGAATCAAAGAAGAAACTTATTTATTAGTGGTAAATGCTTCCAATATTGATAAAGATTGGGATTGGGTCAATAAACACAACGAAGGCATTGGAGCCAACCTCAGAAATGTTTCTGATGATTATTCATTGTTAGCCATTCAAGGTCCAAAAGCTGTGGAGGCTATGCAATCGTTGACATCCATTGATTTAGCAGATATCCCTTTTTACAAATTCAAAGTAGCTGATTTCGCTGGAATTCCATATGCTATTATCTCTGCAACTGGATATACGGGTTCTGGAGGATTTGAGATTTATGTAAAAAATGAAGAAGTAGAACAAGTTTGGAACAACGTGTTTGAAGCGGGTGCTGATTGGGGAATCAAACCAATCGGTTTAGCAGCTCGTGATACATTACGACTTGAAATGGGATATTGCTTGTATGGAAACGACATTGATGACAGCACCTCTCCTATTGAAGCTGGCTTGGGATGGATTACCAAGTTTACCAAAGACTTTGTGAACTCGGATTTCTTAAAAGCTCAAAAAGAAGTTGGTGTTACGAAGAAGCTTGTGGCTTTTGAGATGTTGGAAAGAGGAATTCCTAGACAAGGTTATGATATTGTAGATGCGGATGGAGAAAAGATTGGTAGAGTGACTTCTGGGACTATGAGTCCGTCTTTAAGCAAGGGAATCGGTTTAGGATATGTTGCCAAGGATCATAGCAAGAGAGATACTAAAATCTTTATCCAAGTTCGTAAGAATCAGATTCCAGCACAAATTGTTAGACTTCCTTTTTACAAGGGATAATTTACTATTCAACTCGTTAAAGTTTTATAAAAAGAACCTCTGAGGTGTTTCAGAGTCTTTTAATATCAAACACTTATGATTATCTTTATGTCAGATAATTGTATATGAGATTGTTTGAAAAACATAGAATTCTTTTTCCTAGTCTACTCTTATTCGTTTTATCTGTTGTTCATACAGCATATGGGCAACAACTATCGTCTGATCTTCAATTCAAGAATTACGAGCTATTTTTTGAACAACCTAGAGAGGAGATTTTCTTAGACCTTCCAAAGAATACATTTTTTGTGGGTGAACCTGTCAAATTTGCTGGTTATATCTTTGATCAAATAGGAAAAGTACCTTCTTTCTCTTCAGCCAATGTCTACTGCTCTATTTACAATGAATATGGAAGTCTAGTTGAGAGCAAAATCTTTTATGCTGAGAAAGGGAAATTTCATGGTGAGATTAAAATCCCTGAAGAAAAAGGATCTGGCAAGTATTACATCAAGGCCTATACCAACTGGATGAAGAATTTTCCAGATGAATTCATGTTTTTGCAGGACATCTTTTTGATTGATGAAAACATGACTGCTTCCAATCAAATCGTACCATTAAACAACAATATTTCTATCTATCCTGAAGGTGGCAACCTCATTGTTAATGTGAACAATTCTGTAGGGTTTTCAGTAATCATCAATCAACAAAATAACGCATCTTATGAAAGTTGTTCTTTGAGTGATAGCGAGGGAAATGAGGTAATTCAAAACATCAGAATTAATCCTCAAGGATATGGTAAATTTTCTTTTACTCCTGAAGCTTACAATCAATATTATCTAACGGTTCGATTGGAGGGCGGTGATGTCATTCGGAAACCATTACCCAAACCAAAAGATCATGGACTCACTCTGGTTTTGAATCCAACTTCGGAAAAAAATATTTCTCTTGAAATTAACTGTGATCAAGAAACCTTTAAGCAGTTGAAAAGAGCTCCCATAACCTTAGCGATTCACAGAGACGGAGTTCTAAAACTGGTTAATTATCAAATGAAAAGTGCAAATTCCAGCGTCATTTTACCCAAAGGCGTTGTGCTTCCTGGACTCAATAAACTTTCTATTTTTAGTTATAATTATCAATTAGAAAGTTCATTTTACCCAAAGGCGTTGTGCTTCCTGGACTCAATAAACTTTCTATTTTTAGTTATAATTATCAATTAGAAAGTTCATTTTACCCAAAGGCGTTGTGCTTCCTGGACTCAATAAACTTTCTATTTTTAG
>CAZTFN010000142.1:0-10125 GCA_964612905.1 uncultured Flavobacterium sp.
GCTCTTTTTGATGTTCATTGAAACGCCCATTCTTGTCTTGTAAGAATAGGGAAGAGGCTTGCCTTTTTGCACCAGAGACAAAGAAGTCATCCAATCCGTCATTGTTCACATCCGCTACTGTAATATCGGGTCCGCAGTTGGACAAAGCATATGGAATTAAAGGGTCTCTATTGAACTCAATAGGAGAATTATCCTTGTGTCTGAACTCCGCAATGATGTTTGCTGAAGTTGCTGGCGTTTTTACTTCGGTGTTTTTTGTCGCTTCTGAATAGTCAAGTGTTATAGAGGTTTCACTGGTGTTTCTCAAGATTTGATCTTTCCCATCTGACCATTGCACTCGGATGGAGTCTATTTCTTGAGATTCACCTGTTCCGAAGTGTAAGCTGGGTTCCACTGACGACAAATAGCTGCGAGTAGGGTAGTTCTCTTGAGTATAAACTTTGTCTTTTATATATAAGGTGACCTTGGCACCGATTCCAAATGGATTTCGTTGAGGGCCTTTAAAAGAGACTTTGAATGAATTTGATTTTGGAGTATTGTTTTTGATAATGTAAGCTTCGGAGTTGATATTATTCACAATAATGTCCAGATCTCCATCATTGTCTAGATCTGCATAAGCCGCACCGTTACTATAAGAATCCTCATTATTGGTCAGCCAACTATTGGTAACATCTTTAAATGCTAGTCCGTTTTCATTTTTGAAAAAGTAATTGGGTGTTTTCTTTTTAGGTAGTTTGTCGATAAACTTTAATTCTTTGTCTGTGAAGTTGGTTTCAATCTTTTTTTGAATTTCATCATTGGCTATGAAATTGATGAAATCCATATCATTGGTGGCTCCCAAAATACCATTTGTGATGTAGATGTCTTTGAAACCGTCGTTGTCAAAGTCGGCAACCAGCGTACTCCATGACCATTCGGTTGCAGCGATGCCACTCATATGTGCAGTTTCAGAAAAGTTCAAGTTTCCTCGATTGATATGCAGGGTATTCTGCATGAATTGAGGTGTGTAACCGTTCTTGAGATAATAGCTATACGTTTGATATCCAAATTCCTTTCCGGATGTTTTGTAGGTATCCAAATCTTCTGGTAGCATATCCAAAGAGAGGATGTCCATCAACCCGTCATTATTGACATCCGCAATAGTATTCCCCATGGAATAATGCGTAGTATGCCCTAGTTTTATTGACTCCTGATTGATAAGTTCTGTAAATGTTTTGTCTTGATTGTTGGAGTAGAGGTAATCATTTTCGAAAAAGTCGTTTCCAACATAGATGTCAGGATAGGAATCGTTGTTCAAATCTCCAATGGCCAACCCAAGTCCATAGCCTATATTACCTTGAAAGATTCCTGATTCAGTTGAGACATCCACAAATTTCCCATCGTGATTTTCGTAGAGACGATCACCGCTAAGATCATCTTTAATTTTTCTTTTTGCTCCTTTTCCATAGGTTCTGTTGGGGTGAACCGAGTGATTTAGTAAGAATAAATCCAGATCATTGTCTTGATCATAATCAAAAAAAGAAGCCTGGGTAGAGAAGGAGCTTATGTTCAACCCGTATTTTTGCGCTTCTTCTTTGAAGGTAGGAACTCCATTTTCATCTGTTCCTTGATTCACAAAGAGAAGATTGGTTCCTTTAATAGTTCTGTATTTGCCTACTTTACATACATAGATGTCTAACAATCCATCGTTATTAATATCTACAGTGGTAACACCAGTGGTCCATCCTGAATTATTAATTGCAAGGGATTTTTCAGTGATATCTTCAAATTTAAAATCACCTGTATTGAGATAAAGTTTGTCTTGTGTTTGGTTGGCAGTAAAATAAATATCGGGAAAACCATCGTTATTAAAATCTCCGACAGCAACACCTGCACCGTTGTAGAAGTACAAGTAGTTTAAGATGTTTAGTGAGGAAGTGTTTTCTATGGAATTGACAAAGTCGACCCCAGTATTTTTTGAAGAAAGAAATTCAAACATTCCTTGAGAATTCGATGTTTGATCTTTCTTGCACGAGAAGAAAAAGACAATAGAAATTAGAAAATAAACACTCCTTTGCAACATGTCACAATATATGAAAGCTTATTAAAATGGGGGTATCTAAAAAGGCTTTTTACAGTGTATTTTACTTATGAGAAAATTAAATTTTATATAAAGAAAAAAGAGGTTGTTGGGAACTGCTACAACCTCTTTTTGATTTAATCACAAATAAATGCTACATGAGAAAAATTTAATTTTTAGTATCCAGGGTTTTGAACTAAGTTAGGATTTAACAATAGTTGCGGCGCTGGAATAGGGAATAAGTTTCTGTTTGTATCTCCTACAGCAGAAGGATCTTTGAATTCCCAAGCTCTTGTATATTGTCCGAAACGAATCATGTCGTTTCTTCTCCAGATTTCAGCGAATAATTCACGTCCTCTTTCGTCCAATAAGTCTTGCTCAGTTACAGTTCCCAGAGGCGTAGCTCCTCTAAGCGTTCTTAATTGGTTTACCATTGCAGTTGCATCTTGTCCTGAACGCATCATTGCTTCTGCTTTCATCAAGAATGCATCTGAATATCTAAATAAGATTTCGTGGTTTGCGAATCCGCTGCTATATCTTGGATTGTATTTCATTACTCTAATTCCAGTTCTCTCGTTGTTGTTGATCAAACTTGGATTTCCGTCGTTGTCTAAGAACTCTCTAGTGAATACTAATGGAGCACCTGCACGGTCAGTTAATGGAGTACCATCTAATGCATATTGTTGACCTAATAAGAATCCGAATCCTACGTTAGATCCGTCTTCTACACCTCCATTATCAGAAGTTCCAGGAGAGTTTGTAAATGGAGCTCCTGCTGGAGGTACACCACCACGTCTTTCTTCTTGACCATCAAGAGCATTTCCGTTTACATCAACTCTGTTGCTGTTTGCGTCTCCTTCGAATAGATCGTAGTATTCAGCCAAAGTACTGAACCCGTTCCATCCTCCTCCACCTAAAGAAGTAGAGTTGTAGTGAAGACCGTTATAGATACGGTTACCTACTCCAGTAGGAACCCACCAGATAGTTTCGTTATCTAAAGCTTCTCTAAAGATGTCGAAGTATCCAGCTACCAATCCGTATCCTTCAGCAGTAATTGCATCGATCAAAGAGATTACTGATTGCATGTCTGCGTTGTCTACAGCAGTACCTTCATAGATATGCTTGTTCAACATCAATTTTGCTAATAAATATCTAGCAACAGCTTTGTTAGCTCTGCTGTTTCCTGTAGCAGGCCCTTCAGATGGAAGTGCACTAATTGCAGCTTCTAAATCAGCTCTGATGAAAGCCACAGCATCAGCCCCAGTCATAACTTGTGGGTCTTCAGATGATGGAGCATTCGTATCTCTAAATGGAACTTGTCCAAAGTTATCAAGGATGATGTACATTCCTAGTGCTCTGATGAAGTGTGCATGACCAGCTTGCTCACCAGATGCATTACTTCTAGCGTCTAAAATTTGAGATCCTTGTAATTGTGTTTCGTTCCACTGGTTCCAAGTATTCAAAATAAATTGGTGCTCTGCTGTCCAGTTATGTTGGTGTAACTGTCTCCAGATACCGTTATCTCCCCAGTCAGTACCACGCGTTGGAATAAGCGCAGCGTCTGTGGTTACCTCGGCCAAAGCGAATAAGTTCGCTTGGTCTCCAATTCTGTTGATACCGTTGTAAGCATTATCTAGCGCGGCAGCAACATCTTCAACTCCTGTAAATCCATCCGAGATTCTAGAATCTGTCTCGCTAATTTCTAAATCAGTACATGATACGATCATCAATGCTGAAAGAGAGTAAAGGAAAAATTTACTTAAATTCTTTAAATTCAAATTCTTCATTTTTTTGTGTTATTAAAAAGTTATACTGATTCCTGCAGAAACGATGCGTGGTCTTGGGTAAGACGCGTAATCGATACCTGCTGATGGAATCCCATCTCCAAAGTTACCTGTATCCGTAGTTACCTCAGGATCTAAACCACTGTATCCAGTAATTAGGAACAAGTTCTGTCCAGTTAAGTTGAGTCGTACAGATTGGAATACACTTTTTCCAGTTAATGGAAGGTTGTATCCAACTGAAAGTGATTGTAATCTTACGAAATCACCTTTTTCTAAATATCTTGAAGATACTTCAGCTGAAGTACCAGGAGCTTCTCCGCTGTCTACTACTGCTTGGATTACGTTTCTTGATGTAGAAATCGAACCAGAAGTAAAGAATGCGTTTGCAGTTGCATTGTATACGTAGAATCCTCCAAACTGACTAGCAAGGTTTGCACTTACATCCCAGTTTTTGTGTCTGTAGTTTAAAGATAAACCTGCGTTGAAATCAGGTAAAGCATCTTTTCCTAAGAATTTCTTATCAGATGCAGGGTCTCCAACACCATCTCCATTTACGTCAGCGTATGTTGGTAATCCTGAACCATCCAATCCAGTAAACTCAGCCATATACCAAGAGAACAATGATTGACCTGCAGCGATTCTCTGAGCAAACGCATTAGTCAAACCAGCACCTCTAATAGGTCCGATGTCAGCAATTCTGTTTGTTCCTTGAATCTCGTTTTGGTTGTAAGAAATATTGAAAGAAGCAGAGAATGAAGTCTCTTCTTTATTGATAAAGTCATAGTTTAATCCTAATTCAACCCCTTGGTTCACAATTGTACCATCTGTTAAGTTTTGGAATACAAAGAATGGTGGCACAGCTGGTGCAGCAGCTCCAGAGAAGAATAATAGGTCATTCGTTTCTTTACGATATAAATCGAAGTTTCCAGAGAATCTGTCTTCGTTAACTCCGAAGTCGATACCAATGTTGTAGTCTGTAGTAGACTCCCACTTTAAGTCAGGATTGTCGTTTCCAACGAAAGTTAAACCTGGAGTGTTGATAGAACCATCATCGTTAAATCCTGGTCCAGCAAAACGTTGTCTTAACGCGAAGTTAGCGTGTCCTAAACCATCTTGGTTACCCACAATTCCAAATCCAACGCGTAGTTTCAATGTAGAGAATGTGTCTCCAACGAAATCTTCTTGGTCTAATCTCCAAGCAGCAGAGGCTGATGGGAAGAAACCATATTGATTAGCAGAACCGAATCGAGAAGAACCATCAGCTCTCATCGTTGCAGTTACTAAGAATTTTTCGTTAATGGTCAACTTCACTCTTGTAAAGAATGATTGTAATTCATCAGTAGTATCATAAGTATCACTCCAGAAAGAGCTAATACCTGGGTTACCGATAGTACTTAACGTATCTGTATTGCTAATATCTGGGAACAATCTAGTGATGAAAGATCCACCATTAAAATATCCAAAACTTTGGTAGCTTCCAGTAATTGAATTTGCAACTACTTCACGAGCGTTTTGTAAGTTTCCAGCCACTTGCTCTAAAGTTGAAGAACCGAATCCCCATCCTTGAGAGTTGAATCCAAATGTTCTAAAGTCTTGGAAAGAGTAACCAGCGATTGCATCTACTTGAACACCGTCGAAGTCTTTCTGATAGCTTACAGTCCATTCTAATAAGTTACTTCTACTTTCTAATTCGTTGAAGTTACCTTGACCGTTTCCAGATACTCTGTTGATTCCATTTACACCAGCTAAGAAGATACTCGTGTTGTTACCGACGAAATTATCGATACCGAAATTCACTTTGGTACTAAACTCATCATTGATTTGATAGTTAGCAGATAAGTTTACAAGCAATCTTGTTGACTCAGATCTACTGCTGTAGTTGTTCAATAAGTTTGCTGGGTTTAAAGCCCCTCCTCCTGCATCAAAGTCAGGATCGTTAGGCCAAGTTGGGTTTGCTAAATAAGCAGAACCAATGATATCCCCGTTAAATCCAGCAGTTGAACTTAATGGAGCAGCGTCATCATTAATTCTTGAGATACTCATTTGAGCACCAACGTCTAATTTATCATCTAAGAATCTGTGTTGGAAGTTTACTCTACCAGTGATTCTTTCTTGTCCAGAATTTTCTACAATACCTCTTTGGTTACCATAACTAAAAGTAGCTCTCACGTTTCCTTTTTCGAAACTCTTAGAGTAGCTTAAGTTATTTGTAGTAGAAGGCGCTGTTCTCAAGATTACATCTTGCCAATCAGTATTGTTTCCAAAATTCAATGTAGAAGCATCTCCTCCAAATTGCGTAATTGCAGCTAAATACTGAGAACCATTAAGCAAATCAAATGTTTTTCTTGCTTTTGCAGAACTGAAAGTAGAATCAAATTCCCATCTTCCATCTCTAGCTCCTTTACCATTTTTAGTAACAATAATTACAACCCCGTTCGCACCTCTAGATCCGTAGATCGCGGTAGCAGAAGCATCTTTTAAGATGTTGATACTTTCAATATCATTCGGGTTTAAGAAGTTTAATGGGTTTTTAGCGTTACCACCTCCAAAAGCAATATCACCTGGAGCAGGAGTACCACCTCCTGATAATGGAACCCCATCAACTACGAATAATGGATTGTTATTCGAACGAATCGAATTAGAACCCCTGATTCTGAATGCAACTCCAGCACCTGGTTCCCCAGTGGTCTGTGTAATTTGCACCCCAGCGGTTTTACCTTGAATTAATTGTTCTGGTGATGCTACAACCCCTTTGTTGAAGTTTTCCGATGTTACGGAACTTACAGAACCGGTAGCATCTTTCACAGTAGTCTTACCATATCCAATAACTACAATTTCGTCTAATTGAGTTGAGTCTTCAACTAGAGTCACATTAACCGTAGATCTTGATCCTACCGTAATTTCTTGCGTTTTATAGCCTAAATAACTGAATACAAGAACAGCCGAGTCGGAAGTTACAGTAACACTGTAATTACCGTCTAAGTCTGTCTGTGTACCTGTAGAAGTTCCTTTTACCTGAACAGTAACACCAGGTAAAGACCCAGCCTCGTCAGAAACAACCCCCTTAACAGTTCTTTGACTATACATTATACTACCTGTTAACAAGAGAACAAATAGTAACAAATTTTTAGACAAATTATTTCTCATATTTTAAATGAATTAGATTAAGTATGCTTTGGTAATTGATGTTTATCTTTTTTTAACAAAAAATTTACATTGCAATTTGAGTTTTTTTTTAATCGTAAAAAAATATTGCGCCTAAAATTTAACTAAAAAAAAACGAAAACGTTTTCGGTTTTACGAATTTATGAATTAAAAACGTAAAATCTTGTGAATTACCAATTTCAAATATAGGTATTTTATATATTTAGCAAGTTATCTCGAATTAGGGGTTTTATTGCTCTTAGGCGAGAATTGGAGAAAATAAGAAGAAATTAGACCGTAGATTTAACATCAATTATGTCGAATGTTACCTTAAAAAAAATAGCAGAAGAATTGGGTATTTCTATCGCCACCGTTTCGAAAGCTTTGAAAGGGTATTCTGATGTCAGTCCTTCCACCAAAAAGAAGGTGTTAAATCTTGCCGAAAAGTTACATTATCGACCCAATTCATTTGCTCAAAGTTTACGAAATAGTGAATCCAAAATCATCGGATTGATTATACCAGAAATCGATCATGACTTTTTTGCCAAAATTATTCATGGGGTCATTGATTCTGCAGCTAAAAAAGGGTATGCTGTCATTGTTTTACAGTCTGATGATGTTTATGAGAACGAGAAAGAACAACTCAACCTACTCTTAGATAAAAACGTAGATGGGATATTAATTTCCTTATCCGACAACACAACCAATATAGATCACGTCAAAGAAGTACTTCAAAGGGATGTGCCCTTGGTGCTGTATGATAAGATATACAAGCTGCTAGATTGTTCCAAAGTAATTATCAACGATAAGAAGGCCGCACAAGATGCAACAACACATCTGATAGAAACAGGATGTAAGAAAATTGCCTATGTTACTGGTAATCTGGATCCTCAGACAACCATTGATCGTTTCTTAGGGTATAAGTCGGCTATTGATAGTAGTCATTTAATCTATGATAAGTCTCTCATATATACTACAGAGAATTTATCCTTCGATGACGGCTATCAAATTGCTGGGCAGATTCTGCAGGATCATAAGGATATTGATGCGATTTTTGCTTTTACAGACATCATTGCTACGGGTGTGTTAATGAAATTGAAGGATTTGAATATAAAAATCCCAGAACAGGTGTCTGTCATTGGATTCAGTAATTGGTTCTTAACCAATGTCACAACACCCAAACTTTCTACAGTCAACCAACCTGGATTTGAAATGGGGACAAAAGCGTTTGAGTTGGTGTTTGACGAAATTCAAGCAAGAAAAGGAACAGAACCTTATGAGCATCAGATCGTTGAGTTGCCAACCGAACTCATTATAAGAGAATCTACGAAAAGACTTTAAAATCGAAAACGTTTTCGGCACAAAAAGCGCAATTCTTTGGTGCAGAAATTTTTTTTCTGAGTGATTACAAATTAATTTGTTGTGCATTCCAAACAAACAAACTAGTCATCCATGAAAAAAATCATCCTCAGTTTACTGATCCTAATTCATTTGAATGTATCTGCCCAAAATGATGGGTGGAACATCGCAACAACCAACTCAAATAACTACACAGGTGTTGTTGTTGCCAATGGGAGAATAGGAATCCTTCCTTCGGAAAAACCCTTTGAAATTGAAAGAGTCATATTGAATAACGTATATGACAAAGCTTCTGTATTAGGAGTCAGTCGAATTTTGAAAGGAATGAACTTCATGAATTTGACCGTTGCGATTGATGATGAAACAATTGATGAAAACAATATTTCTAGCTGGAAACAAACCTTGCATATGAATACGGCAAGTTTTACCACTGAGTTTGATTTCAAGGATAAGGCTCATATTACCTATACCATATATGCCTTAAGAAATGTTCCTTATTCAGGTTATGTAGATGTAAAGGTTGATGCAAAGAAAAACATTGATGTCAAGGTTACCGGAACTATTGATACGCCAGAAGAATATCAAGATCCATTGAGTACCTTTAGAATTCTAAAAGATGCGGAGACTACGATGCCCATTCTTCAGACGGTTGCGAAAAGTAGACTCGGCAAACATACGGTGGCATCTTCGGGAACATTTATTTGGGATGGAATCAATAGTACTCGAGAGCATGAAAGACCAGAATTAACACATAAAAAAGAATCTGATTACAAAAATTCAGTTTCATTTGAGAAAAAACTTAATAAAAACACGTCGACTAGTTTCGCTTGGACAGCCGCTCAGTGTTCCACTCAAGATTTTGATGATCCGCAAAACGAATCAGAGCGATTTGTCATTTTCAACCTGTTGACACCCAAAAAAGATTTGCTTCAACAACATATGGATCTATGGAAGGAATTATGGGAAGGAGACATTATCATAGAAGGTGATCTTTCCTCTCAACAAGACGTTCGTCTTGGATTGTATCATTTGTATTCGTTCTCTAGAGCAGATTCTGATTTGAGTATTGCTCCTATGGGACTGTCTTCTCAGAATTACAATGGACATATTTTTTGGGATACTGAATTATGGATGTATCCACCACTATTGTTATTGAATCAAGGAATCGCTAAATCCTTGGTGAATTACCGATCCGATCGATTGGGAAAGGCAAAGGAGAAGGCTCGAAACTTTGGTTATGATGGAGCGATGTTTCCATGGGAAAGCGATGATACTGGTGAAGAAGCAACACCCGCTTGGGCCTTAACTGGGACTTTTGAACATCACATTACAGCTGATGTTGCCATTGCTTTTTGGAATTATTACAGAGTCACAAAAGACAAACAATGGTTGAGAGAAAAAGGGTATCCATTATTAAAGGAAGTTGCAGATTATTGGGTGAGTAGATCAACCAAAAATAATGATGGATCCTATAGTATTAAAAACGTGGTAGGAGCGGATGAGTTTGCTGCCAATATTGATGACAATGCATTCACAAATGGATCGGCCATAAAAGCACTAGAATATGCCGTTCTCGGAGCGAAAGAATTGGGTGAAACACCCGATGCTAATTGGTTAGAGTTTGCAAAAAAAATTAGAGTGCTGCGTTTTGAAGATGGAACTCTGAGAGAACATGCAACCTACAATGGAGAAACCATCAAACAAGCAGATGTGAACCTGTTGACCTATCCTTTAGCAGTTGTTCAAGACAAAGAGACCATTCTTAAGAATTTGAATTAT
>CAZTFN010000143.1:0-6221 GCA_964612905.1 uncultured Flavobacterium sp.
CGGCTAAAATAGAAGGTGCAATAAATTTGCTCATGTAGTTGTGTTATTAGTTTTGTTGGGATTAAAAGTACGTATATAAAAGAAAAAACTCTCGAAGAATTTTCGAGAGTTTTTCATGTTTTATTGACAATGCTTCGACAAGCTCAGCATGACTTTTATGGTATTCAAGGATTAACCTAAATACGTCATTAAGATTTTACTTCTAGAAGTATGTTTAAGGCGACGAATCGCTTTTTCCTTGATCTGACGAACACGCTCACGAGTCAAGTCAAAAGTCTCACCAATTTCTTCCAAAGTCATTGGTTGGTGTTCACCCAAACCGAAGTATAATTTTACTACATCTGCTTCACGAGGCGTCAATGTCTCTAAAGCTCTATTGATCTCAATTCGCAAAGATTCGTGTAATAATGTTTTATCTGGATTTGGCGACTCACCTGAGTTTAATACATCGTATAAGTTAGAGTCTTCTCCTTCAATTAAAGGAGCGTCCATAGATACGTGACGACCAGAATTCTTCATAGATTCTTTTACGTCGTTCACAGTCATGTCTAATTTTTTTGCAATCTCTTCAGCACTAGGAGGTCTTTCGTTCTCCTGCTCCAAGAAAGCATACATTTTGTTGATCTTGTTAATAGATCCAATTTTGTTTAATGGCAAACGTACAATACGAGATTGCTCTGCCAACGCTTGTAAGATTGATTGACGAATCCACCATACAGCGTAAGAAATAAATTTAAAACCTCTAGTTTCATCAAAACGTCTTGCTGCTTTGATCAAACCTAAGTTACCTTCATTAATTAAGTCTGGTAATGTTAATCCTTGGTTTTGGTATTGCTTCGCAACAGACACCACAAAACGTAAATTTGCTTTCGTTAACTTTTCTAAAGCGATTTGATCTCCTGCTTTGATTCTTTGAGCTAATTCTACCTCTTCATCAGCAGTGATTAAGTCTACTTTCCCGATTTCTTGCAAATACTTGTCTAACGATGCGGTTTCTCTGTTGGTAACCTGCTTTGTAATTTTAAGTTGTCTCATCTATATTTAATGGAGATTATTACGAATTAATACTAGGTGTACATATCATTATACGGAAGACTTAACGGAAATGTTACAAAAAGGAAATATTTTTTTAAAAAACAATAAATAATATTTTTTCTAGTTTATATACAATACTTTAACTCTTAATTGCTATATTTGCGCAATTAACATATGTTAATAATTTGAGATTTAGAATCGAATTGATAGAGGTTGGGGGACATCTATCGTTCATGTGAAGTAAAATTCACAAAAAAGCCACTCGGATCCGAGTGGCTTTTTCTATATAAAGAAATTACTTTCTATCTTTAATTCATTGATGTTGTGACTTTTTATCTTGAATAGTGTCACATAAATGAAAAGTAAAAGTTTTAGTTGAAAGCTACTGAAATTACAAAACTAACCGACGAGGAACTGGTTTCCAAAATTGTGCAGACCAACAATACGCATTTGTTTGCGGTATTGTACGATCGGTATGCTTCAGTAGTATATAATAAGTGTTATGGCTTTGCCAAAAGCAGAGAAGAAGCAGAAGACCTAACACATGATGTTTTCATTCGACTCTTTGTAAAACTAAGAACCTTCAAAGGAAGGTCTAAATTTTCTACTTGGCTGTATTCATTTACCTATAATTTTTGTGTGAATTATGTGCAAAGGAATGTGCATAAGAAGCAGGAAAAGGTCACAGTGGTGACCGACCAGGTGAAAGAAGATTCGTCGATAGAGGAAATTGACGATGCAACCTTATTTGCGTTGAAATCAGATCAATTGGCCAAAGCTTTGGAAATGATAGATCCAAACGAGAAGATGGTTTTACTGATGAAGTATCAGGATGATATGCCTATTAAGGAAATAGCTCAGTTACTAGAGCTCGGAGAGAGTGCTGTAAAAATGAGATTGAAAAGAGCGAAAGAGAAAGTCGTAGAAATTTGTAAAGGATTCTAGTATGGATAATCCGTTTAAGAAAATATTACATCACGAGGAAGTACCTAAGATCTTAAAAGATAAGGTGCTAAGTGATGTGGCAAAAGTCAAACTGACGATTGATATTGCTGATTTGTTCGTGGTCAAATACCCGAACACAATCGGTGATCTTCTCAATGGAGGAGGCGCAAAGAAAAAAGAAGATAAAGAATAACCATTACCAACTATAAAATTACACACCATGAACATTTTACAGTCAGACATTTTAAAACCTTTTAAAGAGATTTATTACGATCTCATTGATTCACTTCCTACCGTTTTAGGCTTTATCGCTTTTGTCCTAATCGCTTGGATTTTTATCAAAGTCTTTTTATGGCTCATTAGAAAAGCATTGAACAAAACAAAAATTGATGAATGGTCGAAGAAATTAAATGAAACAGAAATCTTTGGGAATACAACCATTAACATTGTACTAACCAATGTCATTTTAGGAGTTCTAAAATGGTTCTTGATTCTGGTCTTTGTGATGGCAGGATCTGGAATTTTTGGATTAACGATGGTTTCAGAAGGAATCAGTAGTTTCTTTGCATACTTACCAAAACTACTTACTGCTTTGGCTATTTTGGTCGCTGGAATGTATTTAGGAACCGTCGTAAAAAAGGCCATTATTTCAATGTTTAAGTCGTTAGAAATTACTGGTGGAAACCTCGTTGGAAATATTGCATTCTACCTCATCGTAGTTTTCTTATCCATTACGGCATTTGATCAAGCTGGAATTGATACTACCATAATCAAAAGTAATCTGACTTTGGTCATCGGTTCTGTTTTATTGTCTTTTTCCATAGCCTTTGGATTGGGTTCTAGAGACGTTATTAAGAGACTTTTGTTTGGATATTACTCCAGAAAAAACCTACAAATTGGACAAAAAATTAAAATTAATGATACGATTGGTGTCATAGATACAATTGACAATATCTGCATGGTTCTCAATACAGAAGAGGGGAAAATGGTCTTCCCAATCAAAGATATTGTAGATAGTCAAATAAAAATTATTCAATAAAGTTTCAATTTTTTGTGACCTATTCAAAAAACCTGTGTCAAAAGAATAGAAACCACAAACAATGAAGACAAAAACTTCCACAAAGAAAATGAAACTAATTGCCACAATGATCACCATCTTATCTCTCATGTTTGTATCGCTTGGACTTATTGGAGTATATCTAACAAGTGAGATGACAGTTGAATCATTGTATCTAGACTTAACCAAAGTTCTTTTGGTGTTGAATTTAGCTCTGTTGGTTATTTACAGAGAGTTATGGAAGCAGGAAAAAAATAAAATAAGGTACTCTAAAGAGTATACTTTCATGGTGAGTAGAAAGTAAATGATAGTTATCGGGGGAGACTATTATTTAATAGCTGTTAAGCTAAAGGGAAAGACCGCTGCGAAGCGGTCTTTTGAGTTTTAATAAACAGTGTTTATTAAAATAATCCGTTGATCTGAGCATCAATTCGGTCAATGATATACCCCAAGTCTTCAGGTTTATCTACAAAGTCCAAATTGTCTACGTCTATAATCAATAGTTTTCCTTTTTTATACTGAGAGATCCACGCTTCATAACGCTCATTCAATCGACTTAAATAATCAATGCTGATTGAGTTTTCATACTCGCGTCCGCGCTTGTGGATTTGCCCTACCAAAGTAGAAATGTCCGCTCTTAAATAGATTAACAAATCTGGTGGAGTGACTAAGTTTTCCATCAATTCAAACAAAGAACTATAATTACTAAAGTCTCTGTTGGTCATTAATCCCATAGCATGTAAGTTGGGAGCGAAGATGTGTGCATCTTCGTAAATCGTTCTATCCTGAATGATTTTCTTTCCCGTTCTTCTCAACTCTAAAATCTGTCGAAATCTACTGTTCAAGAAATAGACTTGAAGGTTAAAGGACCAACGCTCCATTTCTCCGTAAAAATCATCCAAATAAGGATTCTCGTCCACAGATTCGTAATGCGGCTTCCAATTATAATGTTTCGCTAAAAGTCGAGTTAAGGTTGTTTTTCCGGCACCAATATTTCCGGCAATAGCTACGTGCATGATATAGAATTCTAAGGTTTGGTTAGGGAGGGTTAAAGGTAAATAAAATTTAGAATTCTATACCTACTAAATTGTCAGTTTATAACCAAAACCTCGCACATTGATAATTTGAATATTTGGGTCCTTAGAAAGCTTCTTTCTTAGTTTGCTGATAAACACATCCATACTTCTGGCATTGAAGAAATCATCATCGCCCCAAAGCTTTTTCAAAATGAAAGTTCGGTCTAAAATTTCATTCTTTTTTTGATACAAATGAAGCAATAATTCGGATTCTCTATGTGTAAGTAAGACAGTTTCATTTGCGTGAAGCAAACTTTGCTTGGTATGATTGAAGGTGTAATCACCCAAGGGAATTTTATCGTAGTTCTTTTTCAACTTCACTCGATCTAACAAAGCATGAATTCGAACGATCAATTCTTCCATTGAAAATGGTTTTTTCAAATAGTCGTTTCCACCATGTTCAAATCCATCTAAAACATCTCTGGTTTGTGATTTCGCTGTCAAGAAGATGATAGGTGTTTGTTCGTCTTGTTCTCGAATTTCTTTCGCCAAGGTAAATCCATCTTTTTTAGGCATCATTACATCCAATACTAAGACGTCTGGGTTCTCTTTTTGGTAGAATTCATAGGCTTCCTCTCCATTGATGGCATGAAAAACATCAAAGTCTCTGGTTTCTAGACTCTCCTTGACAATTTGACCTAAACTTGGTTCGTCTTCTGCTAAAACAACTTTAATTTTACTCATGAGGAATGTTGATGTTAAAAACTGTATTTCCCGATTGTGATGTCAAACCGATGCTTCCTCCATGTTTCTCCACAATTTTTTTCGTGTAGTACAATCCAATTCCAAACCCTTTCACATCATGTCTGTTGCCTTTAGGAACTCGGTAGAATTTGTCAAAGATTCGTTCTTGTTGGTTTTTTTCAATTCCTTTTCCATCATCAGCCACTGAAATAATAGTGTTGTTTAAAACTGTATTGATGTTCAACTCAATATTCTCACCACCATATTTAATAGCATTGTCTACTAAATTGGAAATGGAATTCTCCATATGGAATACATCTAAGGATTGTATTTTGTGATCAATATTGGAAGAAAAAGAAATGTTTTTGTCGGTTAAAATTTCATGCTTTTTGGCAATTCTTGAAATCAACTCTACCAAATCTACAGGTTCTTTCTTTAAGATGAGTTTTTCAGAATCTAAGGTGGCAGTTTCCAATAACTTCTCCACCATTTGATGTAGCTTTTTCAATTGAACCGAAGACATCGATAAATACTTTTTGGTCTTCTCTTTATCGTCTAGCACATTGAAATTTTCAATCGCTTCTATCGCAGTAGATACTGTAGCAATGGGTGTCTTGAACTCGTGCGTAATGTTGCTGATTAAATCATTTTTAATCTCTGCCAATTCTTTCTGTTTGCGAATGATTTTCAACAAATAGAATAAAGAAAGAATCACCATAGTTGATAAAAGCAAGGATAGAAGAATTCCTGTAGAACTCTTTTTTAATGCTTCCAGAGTAGGATCGTTATAATATACTCGGAGGCTTTGATCAGGTCTGAAATATGTTGACTTTGAATTCGAAAATAACGGCAAAGTTTCATTGCTGAACCCGCTTGATCCAACAATGGAATCTCTCTCTAAAAGCGCGAAATAATGATAGGCATCGATTCCTTTTTTATCCAATTGAATGTTGAAGATAGAATCCAATTCGTCAAAATCTACTCCATTATTACTCAGTGCAATCACCACAGATTGAACTCCTTTGATCAATTTCAAACTGTCGGATTCTCTCTGTCCACGAATCACTTGAAAAGGGCTATTTGACCTTCCTCCCGTGAACTCCCGATTGGAACTAAAACTGGCGCTGATAACGCTGTCTTTGAAAATAAGTGAATCCAATACAGCGGGCATTTGACGATATTCATCGGGATCATCTGTCATGATTTGAATGGACGATATCTTAAAATTAGCTTTGGTCGAATCCTTTTCTTCAGACATAAAGGCATCAAACAAATCTCCACCGGTCCTGATACTGTCAGCGCTAAAAACAGCGAAGAAATTGGATTTGGATAAGTTGGTGTAATACTCTTCAATAGCGATGTCTAAACTACTTTGAATTTCGTTTTTAACAAAGGTAATGTCGGTTTCGCATGCATCACCGGCA
>CAZTFN010000143.1:6231-10012 GCA_964612905.1 uncultured Flavobacterium sp.
ACGTTGCTTATTGTCTAGGTAGTTGTTGTAATTCCAATACAACTGAACAACAATGGTAATAACGATTGTTGTACTGATTAAATAAAGAATCCAGTTGTATTTTTGCGTATTCATGCCTCAAAAGTAAGTAGTTACATTGAAATAGGAAGTATCGGTTAACACACGTTAACACTCATTAACCCAGATTAGATCAAAGTAGAAGCATATTTGTATCATCAAAAGAATGTTGAATAAAATCAAAAAACCAATGAGAACTAAATTATTCATTTTAGCACTGTTTGTCACAGGTTCACTTGTTGCTCAAGATTTTTATGGAAAAGCCACCTATAAAACACATAGAAAATCTAGCATCCAATTGGATAGCACTACCATTGCAAGAAACCCTGGAATCGCAGAACAATTAAAAGCTAGAATGGCAAAGATGTTTCAAAAAACCTTCATTTTAAATTTTAATAGAACAGAATCTACCTATAAGGAAGATGCAAAGCTCGATCAGCCCTCTGTTGGAACAGGAGGAGGCGAAGTGATGGTTATGAGCATTGGAGGCGGAGGTGGAAATGATGTTTATTACAAAAATATCAAAGAAAACCGAGTTTCAGAAAAAGCAGATTTGATGGGGAAAACATTTTTGATCAAAGATGATTTGCAAACTTTCGAATGGGAAATGACGGGTGAGACCAAGAATATTGGAAACTACACGGTGTATAAAGCAGTTTGGGAACGCGAAGTTGAAAGTGTTAGTATGAGCATGGTGAATGGAGAGTCTAAAGAAACGACCGAGATGAAAAAGCGAACTACTACAGCTTGGTATACTTTAGATATTCCTATAAGTAACGGACCTAGACAATATGGAGGTTTGCCTGGACTCATCTTAGAAATCAATGATGGAAATCAAACCATTGTTTGTACAGAGATTGTTTTGAACCCAGAAGATAAGATTAGCATCAAGGAACCAGAAAAAGGAAAAGTAGTAAACAGAGAGAAATTTGAAGAAATTTCTAGAGAGAAAACCAAGGAAATGATGGAGAATTTCCAAGGTAGAGGAAACAGAGGCGGCATGGAAATTAGAATCGGCGGTTAATAAAATTTGTTGAATTTTTTTTCAGATTGATTAAACTTTTGGCTTTTTTTTAAGTCTTATACCACAGTATAAGCAGTATTTTTGCAGAAAATCTAAAGCCACAACTGATGAAAAAATTATTTACGCTAGCATTACTCTTCCTATCAATTGTTGCTTTTTCTCAAAATAAATTTGAAGGAAAAGCCACCTACATGTCCAAGACAACAGTTGATATGACCCGATTTGGTCAAATGAGTGAACAGCAAAAGAAACAAATGATGGCGAGGATGAAAAACTTCCTTGAAAAGACCTACACATTAAGTTTCAATAGAAATGAATCCTCTTTCAAAGAGAATGTAAAATTGGATGCACCAGGAGCCAGCGGGTTTAGCTGGGGTCGAAGCAACGGTCAAGGATCCATTTACAAAAACTTGAAAGACAAGAAAATGATCGAGGATACCGAGCAGTTCAGCAAGCGTTTCCGAATTGTCGAGGATATGGAACTACCTCAATGGGAAATGACCGGTGAAACCAAACAAATCGGAAATTACACTGCTTATAAGGCAACCATGGTCAAAGTGGATAAAAGCGTAGATTGGGGAAGTATTTTTGGCAGAAGAGGTCGAAGAGGAAATAATCAAAAGAAAGATTCTACCAAAGTTGAAAAGAAGAAGAAAGACGACGTGAGAACATTGGCCGTAACAGCTTGGTGGACACCAGATGTTCCCGTAAGTGCTGGTCCTTCATCTTATTGGGGATTGCCAGGACTCATCTTGGAACTCAATGCAGGAAGAACCACCATGTTATGTACAGAAATCGTGATCAATCCTGGAGAATCGGTTACAATTACTGAACCAACCAAGGGAGAAAAAGTTTCCCGAGACGAGTACAATAAAATAATGAAAGAGAAGTCTGAAGAACTCAGAGAAAGATTTAGAAACAGACGAGGAAGCGGAAGAGGCGGAAGAGGCGGTCGCGGTTTCTAATCAAAATTTAATCACAATTAGCATGAGAAAAATATTACTATTCATCGCCATTTTGATGGTGGGAGGACCCCTTACTGCCCAAATTAAACTCACAGGAGTTGTTAAAGATAGTATCGGTGATCCATTAGAAATGGCCAATGTCATTGCCATAGATACGGTATCTAAAAAAATGACTTCCTACGGATTTACTGATTCTAAAGGGATGTACAAGTTGAACTTGAACAAAAACAGTATCTATAAAGTGAAAGTTAGTTATGTAGGTATGAAACCTGCAGATCTAATTATCACGACCAAAGAATCAGACATTGTGAAGAATGTCACCTTAGCCTACGACAATGCGCTTGACGAGATCAACATCGTTGCGAAAATGCCTGTGACGGTCAAAGGAGATACCATTATTTACAATGCCGATTCCTTCAAAAACGGAACCGAACGAAAGCTGGAAGATGTATTAAAGAAACTCCCCGGAGTAGAGATTAATGAAGATGGTCAGATAGAGGTCGAAGGGAAAACCGTCGAGAAAGTCATGGTAGATGGAAAGGATTTCTTTGATGGAGATTCTAAGCTAGCAACCAAAAATATTCCATCCAATGCAGTAGACAAGATTCAAGTATTAAGAAATTTTGGAGATGTGAATCAGTTGCGTGGTGTTCAAGACAATCAGGATCGTGTAGCATTAAACATCAAACTGAAAAAAGGAAAAGAAAACTTCTGGTTTGGAGACGTTACGTTGGGTGCTGGAGATTCGCCTAATGAAGGTTTATATCTCTTCCAACCGAAATTATTCTATTACACCCCAAAGTATACGCTGAACGTTATTGGAGATTTGAACAATATTGGAGAAGTAGTACTGAACCGAAGAGACGTAAGAAACTTCAGTGGAGGATTCCGAAGTCAGAGTCCATCCAATGGAACAAGCATTAATTTGGCGAGTGCAGGAATTGGATTTTTAAATGCCAATGCAAGAAACGCCAACCGAATTGAAACTCAGTTAGGAGCGTTGAACTTCAGTTATTCTCCAAGTAAGAAATTAGATTTAAGTGGATTCTTAATCTGGTCAGGTAACAGCAATGGTCAAAGAAACATCAACAGAATTGATTATGTAGATCCAGACATTCCTGACGATGTAACGGATAATACAACGGACCAAACAAGTAATACAGCTTTGTTAAAATTAAGTGCGATTTACAAAAAAGACTTCAACAATCAGTTGAATTATGATGTGATCGGGCGATTCTCTAACGAGTACAGAACAGACAATATTTCTTCGGCAGTTGTAGGGAACAACATCTTCGAAGGAGAGAATGCAACTCCGTTTAGAATTAATCAAAACTTCAGTTACTTCTACACGGCAAGTGAGAAGAGTATTTTTGCTTTGGAAGTTCAACATGTATTGCAGGATGAAGATCCTATCTATGCGGCTTCTTTAGAGAACGATCCTACCAATAACGATCTTGCAGACAATGATGGATTTGATGATGCAGCAGAAGAACTTGGACTCGATCGAACCAATATGTTCTACCGATTGAATCAAGATAGACGTGTACAATCCAATCAAATGGACGCGAAGTTGGATTATTACTACATTTTAAATGATAAGAGTAACCTAAACTTTGTGGGAGGAACAATCTTAAGTAGACAGAATTTCGATTCTCGATTCTTCCAAGTATTGGATGATAATTCCACGTTCGATCCAACATTAACCATTCCTGGGATTACAGACCCTCAGTTAGGG
>CAZTFN010000144.1:0-9850 GCA_964612905.1 uncultured Flavobacterium sp.
CAAACCGTATCAGCAGTTTTAGTCATAAAACAGTGTAAAGAATTTAGTCGTTAAAAAAATGTTCTTTTGTTATGGGGTATCCTTCTCCAAGAGCAATACAAAAGTGTGAATAATTTTCAGTATAAAAAAATGAAATTGCCCTTGATTATTAATTTTTTTTTCCGTAAAATTTCGTCGGGCTTAATTCACTTTTTTGAAAAAATTCTCAGTTGATATTCGAGTTCGTTATGGAGAGACCGACCAGATGGGTATCGTCTATAACGGCAATTACGCTACCTATTTTGAAGTAGCTCGAACAGAGTGGCTTCGCAATCTAGGCATTACCTACAAAGGGATGGAGGAAAGTGGTATTATGCTTCCTGTCATCTCCTTATCCTTTAATTTTGTGAAGCCTGCGAAGTATGACGACATCCTCACTGTTACGGTAACCCTCAAAAAAAAGCCTCTGGTGAAGATTGATTTTGACTATGAAATTATTAACCAAAATAAAGAAAAGATATCAACAGGGAATTCGGTGCTCGCTTTTATGGATATGAAAACGAATCGACCAATGAAATGTCCTGATTATATTTTGGACAAATTAGACTTCTAATTGACGTATTTTGAGCGGATACATGCTCTCAAAAATTCCTAAGATTTTAACAACTTCTGATTTTCGAACTGAAATTTGCAGTTCGCAACTCACTTCCATTTTCTGATTTACAATATTTAGCTGATTTTCTTTGATGATTTTCATCACTTTACTCATCATATCATAGCCAAAATTCAACACAAAAGAAACATCAATGGTTTTTTCCACAATTTCACTCGCTTCTATTGCCAGTTTTGCCGAAGTTCTATAGGCATTAATCAACCCTCCTACTCCCAACTTTGTCCCTCCGAAGTATCGCACTGAAACAATCAATACATTGGTCAAGCCGAAGGACTGAATCTGTCCATAAATAGGCATTCCTGCCGAATTACTAGGTTCTCCATCGTCATTTGCTCGATATCGAATTTGTTCGATTCCTAACTGCCAAGCATAGCAGAAATGACGTGCTGTATGATGTTTTTTCTTTAAAGATTGTAATGCCGCATTGATATCAGATTCGTTCTTGACAGGAAATATATATCCAAAAAACTTACTGTTTCGGTCTTTGAAAAGTGTTTCTTCTGAAGCTTGCTCTATGGTTTTGTAGAGATCATCCATGTCTAAAAACCAAATACACACTTAATACCGCAATCAGAACACCAAGCCAGTTCTTTACAGAGAGTTTTTCTTTGAAGATGAGCAAACCAAAGAACGTAGACAAAACTACAATCCCAACATTGTTTACAGTGAATGCTGTGGAGCTTTCCATTCCGTCAGCACTCAAAGCTTTCAATAAATATACAATGGAGAAATAATTGGGGATTCCCAGTAAAATCCCACCAAGAATATTCTTGTAATGAAAAGTAAATTCTCTTTTGTAGATCTTATAGATGAGCATCATGATTCCGAATAAAAAGGCAAAGGCAAAGATGGTTGCCGAAAAGACAGGAACACCACCTTCTTTTACATAAGTGGTTTCTATAAACTTTAGACTTGTATCAATGGTTCCTGATCCAACAAATACTAATAAGGGAAATAAGAGGTTGCCACTTTTTTGTGTGGTCGACTGACCTTTCTTAATAGAAGCTAAATAGACCGCAATGAGTGCCAAAACAATTCCAATGATCTTTATGTAGTTAGCACTTTCGCCATAATACAAGATTCCAAAAAGTACACCAATCACTAATGACATCTTACTGGCAACAGAAGCTACTGAGAGTCCATTTCGTTGTGAAGTCAATGCCATCAAGTTAAACACAGCAATGAATAGCATCCCCAATAAAAAGGCACCTAAAAACCAAGGTTCATTCGTGATTTCATTTAAACTTACCGAATGCTTCGACATTGAAAATCCTAGGATGGCCGCTGCTAAATAATTGACAATAATGGCCTGCAAGGTATCAATCTTGAAAACCTCAAAGAGTTTGAAGATTACGAAGAGTGAACTGGAAATACAGATACTAATAATAAGATAGATCATATTTGAAATTCTTTTCGAGCGAGCAAATCTACAACATCTTCGGTTTCTGGATCAATATTCCAAACATGAATTCCTAATTCCTTCGCTGCATCGGTATTTTCTTTGGTATCATCAATGAAATAAGTTTCTTCTGGCTTGAGTCCATTCTCGTTGAGTACAAACTCGAAAATATCTTTATTGGGCTTTCTTAAGTCGATTTCATGCGACAGATAGAATTGTTCAAACTGACTCTTGAACTCTGAATACAACTGCTCTTGCCAATCATCTTGAATCCATGAAATATGCAAATCATTGGTGTTGCTCAACAAAAACAATCGATACTTCCCAGAAGCATTCAATTCTTTGATAAAATCAAGTCGATGCAAAGGAAAGTCCTTCAAAATGGAGTTCCAAGCATCAACAAATTGTTGATCAGAAATATGTGGATGCAAATTGGTAAAGGCGTTGATAAACTCTTGACTGGAAATTTGTCCCATTTCATAAGCCTTAGCAACGTCTAACATCTCTTCGGTGACTTCCTTTACTCCTAAATGATGAAGCTCTTGAATTGTTGCAGCTTTGTCTAAATTAATAAACACATCACCATAATCAAAAATGATGTTCTTAATCATTGTAATATATTTTTAAGGTATCTGAACCCAAATCTTTTTGATCAACATGTTTAATATTGAACTTAGGAGCTTCCACTCCGTCTTCAAATTTCACATCACCTGTAAACACTCGCGCTTCATCCCAGAGTCCGGCATCAATAAAGGTTTGTAACGTCTGTGTTCCACCCTCAATAATTACAGACTGAATACGATGCTTAAACAAAACATCACAAATCCCCTGTGCTAACGATTTAGAAAAATCTATTTTTTCAAAGACTACGTTCATTTCATTTTCTCGCTCCATTTCCGTTAGGAAAATTGTTTTTACCGATTGATCATATATATGCGACTTTTTTGGAACTCTCAAATTCCGATCAATCACAATACGAACTGGATTTTCCCCATCCCAACTCCGCACATTTAACTTAGGGTTATCCTGAATAGTCGTTGTTGTCCCAACTAAAATTGCATGCTCTTGAGCTCGCCATTGATGAACGAGTTGCCGAGAAATTTTATTCGTGATCCATACAGGCTTTCTACTATTTCTAGATTTTGGAGCAATAAAACCATCTTTAGATTCAGCCCATTTAAGAATAATATGGGGTCTTTTCTTTTCATGGTAGGTAAAAAAACGACGATGTTGCACTCTACACTCCTCTTCCAAAACTCCAGTGATCACCTCACACCCAGCATCTTCCAACATTTTAACCCCTCTACCTGAAACTAGAGAATTGGTATCAAGGCAGCCAATCACAACTTTCGGAATTTTGCTATTGACAATTAAAAGTGAACAGGGTGGTGTTTTTCCATAGTGTGAACAAGGCTCTAGCGTCACATACATGGTCGCTTGCTTGAGTAGCTCCTTATCTTCTACAGAACCAATAGCGTTTACCTCCGCATGACTTTGACCATAAGGTTTTGTGAATCCTTCTCCAATAATTTTACCATCCACCACCAACACAGCTCCTACAGAGGGGTTTGGCCTTGTTGTGCCAATTCCTTTTTGTGCCAATTCAAGGCACCTTCTCATGTATTGTTCGTGGTTCAAAAAGTAGTAACTTGTGGGCACAAAAATAAGGCAATAAATGATAGCATCCGATTTTATCATTCGTGAAATACAAGCTAAAGACAATCAGAGAGTAGCTGAGATCATTAGAGCTGTCTTTGATGAATTGGGAGCTCCAAAGATCGGGACTACTTATGAAGATGAAGCATTGGACGACATGTATAGCACATATCAAAAACCCAGAGCTATTTTCTACGTTGTGGAGCATAAAGGTGAAGTAGTTGGAGGTGGAGGAATTTCCCAATTAGACAATTTTGAAGGCAACACTTGCGAACTCCAAAAAATGTACTTCTTACCGATTGCTAGAGGTCGTGGTTTAGGATCACAAATGATCAATTTATGTCTTCAAAAAGCCAAAGAATTTGGATTTGAAGAGTGCTATTTAGAAACGATGCCTTTCATGAAAGCTGCGCAAAAACTATATCGTAAGAATGGCTTCACTAATATTGATGGCCCTAAAGGAAACACTTGCCACTATTCTTGTGATGTTTGGATGACAAAGAAACTATGATACTCAAGAATTTTCAACAGTTTTTCACTGGTGAATTATCAGCATTTTATCCGCCTTCTGAAATTCGATCCTTCTTGTCTCTTATACTGGATGAGCTCTTAGGGTTTCAGCGAATCGATTTGATTACAAAGGCTGATTTTGAAATTGACTCTGAAACATTGGAAAAACTTCAAAAAGTCATTCAAAGATTACAAAACCAAGAACCTATTCAACACATCCTAGGAAGGACTGAGTTTTATGGACTTCCGTTTCTAGTGAATGAGCATGTTCTAATTCCGAGACCTGAGACGGAGGAATTGGTGGAGTGGGTTCTTTCTGAAGTGGCAAAGGCACAGAGTAGCAAAGATATAGAGTTACAAAGCGATGCTCTGAACAAAGTCGGAGAGCGGAAAGTTTCTATTCTTGACATAGGAACCGGAAGTGGTTGCATTCCTATTGCTTTGAAAAAGAATTCACCAAATGTCATTATTTCAGCACTGGATATTTCTAAAGAAGCCTTAAATGTAGCAGCAAAAAATGCCGAATTGAATGAAGTCGAAATTGAATTCATTGAAAAAGACATTTTAAAAACAGAACTTCTTGATCAACAGTACAACATCATTGTTTCCAATCCGCCTTATGTAAGAGAGCTGGAAAAAGTCGAAATGAAACCGAACGTCTTAGAAAACGAACCGCACCTTGCATTGTTTGTTGAAGATCATGATCCGCTGATTTTTTATCGAAAGATTGCTCAACTTGCAAAGAATCATTTGACCGAGGATGGAATACTCTTTTTCGAGATCAATCAATACTTGGGAAAAGAAATGTTGGAAATGATGCATCTTTTGGGGTTTCAAAACGTCATGCTAAAAAAAGACTTGTTCGGAAATGACAGAATGATCAAAGCAACGGTATGCAAATAAGAAACTATCAAGAGGTTTGGGATATTTGGCTTTCATCGAAAGATCGGTTACATCGTTATGTCTTGTCGCGATTCAAAGACAAAGAATTGGCGGAAGACATCACTCAAGATGTGTTGTTGAAGATTCATAAATCCTGTTGTTCAGACAAAGAAATCAACAATCTTAACTCATGGTTGTTTCAGATTGCTCATAATGCGAGCTTGGACCGAATTAAAAAGTCGAATAGAGAAATGGTAATGCCAGAGTCTTCAGAGTATGAGGAGAACATCTGGAGCCAACTATCCTCATTTTTGGAACCCCTATTAAAATGCCTTCCCGAATCTCACGCCACTCCACTCAAACTATCCGATATTGACGGCATCAAACAGCAAGACATTGCCAGTCAATTAGGGATTAGCTTGTCAGCGACCAAAAGTCGGATTCAACGAGCAAGAAAAGAATTAAAGGAACAGATCAAGAGTTGTTATCATATTGAGCTCAATAAAAATGGCACTCCAATCTCTTTTGAACTCAAGGACAATTGTTCATTAAATAATGATTGCGACAAAAAAGAATAAATTTTCTGCGTCTTTTTTGAACAAACAGCGTCTCGCTAACAAACAATAAATAATCATATCATGAAAAGATTCCATGTTCATTTACGCGTAAAAAACTTAGAAGAAAGTATACAGTTCTATAACACCCTATTTAATACACCCGCAACCAAAGTAAAATCCGATTATGCCAAATGGATGCTCGAAGACCCCAAAATTAACTTTGCTATTTCCACTGGAGAAGGATGTCAAGGTCAGGGAATTCAGCATTTGGGGTTGCAAGTAGACAATTCAGAAGAGTTACAGGAAGTCTATGCTCAACTTGAAAAAGCAGAGGGTCAGATCAAAGAAGAATGTCAGACTACCTGTTGCTATGCAGTGAGCGACAAGTCATGGATTGAAGATCCACAAAGTGTTCGTTGGGAGGTATTTCAAACCCATGGAGATGCCACTGTTTATGGAAATAAGAATATTGAACAAACACTTAATTAGAAGGTTCACACCAAAGAACATCTAAGGGTTGCAGTTAACTGTAACCCTTTTTTTATAAATTGTCTTTCTGAAATTACATCCTATAAAAATGGCTATAAACACATGAAAAAAATAGTACAATTTCTCATGATTTTAACTCTTGTCTTTGCATGCAAGAATACTAACAACGAACAAGATTATAAAGAGATCAACAGCAAACTTACCGCAGATTTAGAGAAAGGATATCAAAAAGGTGCTATTGTTGGATTTTCAGTCTCAATCGTCGATAGTGAAGGAGTTCTCTATGAAAACAGCTTTGGATATCGTGATACTGAGCTATCCAAAAAGTATACCCCAAATACACTCCAGAATATTGCCTCAATCTCCAAAACATTGATTGGAGTTTCTCTCTTAAAGGCACAAGAACTGGGGAAATTAAATCTTGAAGACCCTATTAACCAATATCTTCCTTTTGACATCAAGAATCCAGCATATCCAGATGCACCCATTCTCATCAAACATCTTGCATACCATACTTCCTCAATTGTAGATATTGATGAAGTTTACGCAAGGTCCTACGTTCTTGAAGGGTCGCACCATGATGAAAGCGAACATGTATATGAATGGTTTCAACAACATGAAACCAAAATCGAATTGATTGAGTTTCTGAAAAACAGCCTTACCGAAAACGGAAAATGGTACGTGAAAGAGATGTTTGCCAACACAAAACCAGGAGAAGTAAGAGAGTATTCAAATATTGGAGCGGCGCTGTGTGCTCAAATTATTCAAAATGCCACTGGACAAGACTATCAATCATTTACCAAAGAATACATTTTAAAACCGTTAAAAATGAATTCATCTGGCTGGACATCGAAAGACATTGATGCCTCACAACGCTCCAAATTGTTCATCAATAAAGAGACAACCATTGCTAATTATTCCTTGATTACCTATGCTGATGGTGGATTTATTTCATCAAACCAAGACCTTAATTTGTATTTAATAGAGTTAATCAATGGATATCATGGAAAAGGAACATTGTTGAACAAAGAGAGTTATCAAAAGCTATTCGAATGGAAAACGTTTCCTAATGCTGAAGAAGAAGGAAAATTTGGAATTTTCATGGAGTTCACCAACGAGTTCATTCGAGTAAAGGAACAGGTCATTGGTCATAACGGATCGGATCCTGGAGTCACGACAGCTATGTATTATAATCCAGAGACTAAAACTGGTAAAATCATGTTTATTAATACGGACTCAGATGCAGGCAAAGATTATTGGCCCGAGGTGGTATCTATTTGGAAGTCTCTGATTGCATATGAATCCTCAATTCACAAAGAAAGACTTCAGGAATAGTGTGTTCTCGAATAGTTTGTAATCAACTTAATTAATATCTTTAACGAGACGAATCCCAATCTTTATGCAAATCATCGATCTTTCCAAACCTATTCAATACAACAAAACCGACCCTTGGTTTATGAAGGTTAAGATCAAACATAAGCCACACAAAAAAGCGGGGTTGTTATTGAGAATTCTGGGCTTGCCAAAAAAATTATTTCCTAAAAACTTTCAAGGCTGGGCAGATGATACCATACAAAAAATGGGAGTTCATTCTACCACCCATATTGATGCTCCTTGGCACTACTCACCTACTGTAAATGGCGAAAAAGCAAAAACAATTGATGAAATACCCTTAGAATGGTGTTATGGAGAAGGAATTGTCATTGACATGAAACATAAAGAAGACTTCGATCCAATCACAAGTGATGATATCAAGACGTTTTTATCAGAGCAAAAACTGACTATAAAACCCAAGATGATTGTCTTGATCAAAACAGGTCGAGATATCTATAATGGAACCAAAGATTTTCCTGACAAAGGAACTGGAATGAGCGCAGAAGCCACCGAATGGTTGATTGATCAGGGAATCAAAGTCATGGGCATTGATTCTTGGGGTTGGGACCTTCCTTTGAAATATCTTATTAAAAAAGCCAAAGAAACCAACAATTCAGAGCTGTTTTGGGAAGCTCATTTGGTAGGACAGCGAAAAGAATATTGTCATATGGAGCAATTGGTCAATTTAGACGCGCTGCCTTATTCTGGATTCAAAGTCGCTGTATTTCCTCTAAAAATTGTGGGAGCCTCTGCCGCTCCAGCAAGAGTTGTTGCTATGATTGATTAAATTATGGAGAACACAGAACATTATAGAAAACTAGAAAGGATGTATCTGAACGCACGTTTCAATACAGAAATCTATGAAACAACGGAATGTGAATTTGGTTTTGAAACTGCTAAGATTAGCCTAACGATCTCTGACAAATACTTTCATGCTTTGGGCGCCATTCATGGTTCTGTATATTTCAAGCTATTGGATGATGCTGCATTTTTCGCAGTGAATTCCATTGTTGAAGATGTTTTTGTACTCACCACAAGTTTCAATATCAATTTACTTCGACCCGCCAATAAAGGCAAGATTACGGCTATTGGGAAAGTGAAATTCAAATCAAAGAGTTTGTTCGTTGCCGAATCCACATTGTACAATGAAGAGGGTAAAGAAATTGCTTTTGGAACCGGGAATTTTGCAAAAAGTAAGGTATTTCTTTCCGAAGAAATTGGCTATAAATAAACGAATATTATGAAACCTACATTCCTTTTTTGCTTTGCAATGATCGTAAGTCTGACTCAAGTTCAGACCGAACAAGATCAGCAATATCTAAACAAAGTTCAAACCATTGACAGCACCATTCAAACTTTATATTCGGTCATCTCCGGTGAAAAAGGAGAAGAGCGAAACTGGGAGCTGTTCAAGTTTTTGTTTCATGAAGACGCGAAGCTCATTCCATCAGGAGCAAACAGACAAGGTGTTGTCGGCGTGAAATATATGACCAAAGATCAATACATTCAGACTTCTGGGAAATGGTTGTTGGAAAATGGATTTTTCGAAAAAGAGATTGGCAGGAAAACAGATAAATTTGGAAATATGGCACAGGTATTTTCAACCTATGAATCTTTCAAAACCAAAAGCGATACAAAGCCTTTTATGAGAGGAATTAATAGCATTCAATTATTAAATGACGGGAAGCGCTGGTGGATCATCAACATATTTTGGCAAGGAGAAACAGCGAACCAACCCATTCCTAAAAAATACATCAACTAATATGAGTTACGATCAATTAATGTACATTCACCTTTTTACGGTGGTTCCTTGTTTCTTTATTGGTACAATATTGCTACTGATCAAGAAGGGAACAAAAATTCATGTTTTCTGGGGACGTATTTACATGATTCTCATGTTTTTTACTGCCTTTGTCACCTTATTTATGAGAGCTGATCTTGGTCCAAAATTCTTAAATCATTTTGGATACATTCATTTGTTCAGTTTTCTAACACTCTATACCGTTCCAACTGCGTACACAGCCATCAAAAAAGGTCAAGTCAAGAGGCACAAACGTAAAATGATCCTCTTATACTTTGGCGCTCTAGTCATTGCTGGAGGATTTACTTTCTTTCCTGGGCGTTATCTGCATCAATTATTCTTCGGATAACAGAATATTTCACAAAAGGTGTACTTTTGCCCCATGCGAATTGACATCATTACGGTTGCACCAGAATTGTTAGAAAGCCCCTTCAATCATTCCATCATTCAACGAGCGAAAGATAAGGGACTTGCTGAAATCCATCTTCACAATTTGAGAGAATATGGTCTCGGTAACTATCGTCAAATAG